>CAYSBP010000046.1:15377-17562 GCA_964429255.1 uncultured Planctomycetia bacterium | reverse complement strand
GGGCTGCTTCGCTTTCTTCGACATTCCCATTCCCTTCCTAGGACTTCCAGCCACAGAGGACACCGAGACCCGATCGAAAGGATAGGCCTCAACCGACCGGACCCGCGGCCGTCCTCTTCCGCTGCGCCTGCTCCCCCTGTTTCTTCGTGACCGCTGTGCGAATGCGTCAGCCGTCCACCGCTTCGCGGAAGACCGTCGCCAGTTCCTCTTCGTCGGGTCGCGTGCCGACCAGCGCCCGAATATGCCCGATCAGTTCCACCGCGTCGAGCGACTCTTCCAGGCCGGCGCGCAACGCCTCAAGGTGGAGGCGTTGACGCCGCGTGAAGGCGGCCCCCGGCTCCGGCCCTGTGCCCTGTAACAGTTCGCGTTCCAGCACCGACTCCAGCCCGTCCAGCCCCTGCCCCGTCATCGCCGAAACGGCATGTGACGGGATCCCCAGTGCGAAGCCAAGGCCGCTGGCTTCCTCCTGCAAGGCCAAATCACTCTTGTTCTGTACGAGGATCAGGACGCCCCCGCGACCGGCGGCCTTAAGGCTCTTGACGAAGCGCTCAACCTCGTCGCACTCCGCATCCGTCGGTGCCCGCGAGCCGTCGATCAGGTAGAGCACCAGATCCGCCTCCGCAGCCGCGTTTCGCGCGCGAACCTGGCCTTCGCGTTCGATGTCTGACTGGGCGGAATCGTCGAGGGAACGCAGCCCTGCCGTATCGCTGAGCAGAATATTCAGACCGCGCAGGTGCGCCGGTCGCACCAGATGGTCTCGCGTTGTACCTGGAGCGTCGCTGACCAGAGACTGTTCGGAACCCAGCAGCGCATTGACCAGGGTGGACTTACCCGCATTCACCGGACCGGCCACCACCACGCGATGCGTGCGGGCCAACCGCAACCCGGCGTCAGCCTGGTTCAGCGCACGACCCACGTCCGCCGTAAGCTCGTCGCGCCAGGCCGTCTGACGTTGCCGCGCGCCCAGAGCCGCATTCATGCCGAACCGCTCCCAGCGCTCTTGAAGGAGGGTGTATCCGAGAAGGAACTCCACCTGGCGCGCGGTCAGATTGCGCGTCATTCGGAACTGCGCCTCGATCGAGGGCAGCGAAAGCCGGGCGGCGCGGTGCGCACGGGCTTCCAGTTCGCCGGACCATGCGGGCCGAAACCCGGCCTCCTTCAAGGTCTGTATGACGGCATCCACGACCCCGATGCCGCCATGGCAGGAGACTTCCACTCGTTCCATCGCCGACGGGCTTTCCCTCACATCGATCGGCGCCAGAACGACTTCGTCGACCAGTTTTCCGCCCGCATCGACCAACCGACCGAGCAGCAGCGTGCCCTTCTCAAAGGGCACCCACGAAACGCTCGTGCGAATGATCTTCTGCGCCAGCGCGAACGTTTCCTCCCCGTCGAGAACGAAGGTTGCGATGGCTCCTTCGCCCTGGGGGGTCTGCAACGCGTAGAGCGGATCGCGGGAAGGCGCAGGCAACCGGGATGGGGGATTGGGACGGGCGGACTGCGGTCGCGAATCATTAGCCATGAGCTTGTCGAAAGGCGGGTTCGGGGCGGTTTCCGGCATCGCTTCATTACCCATGTTTCAGGACCGCGGACATGCTAACCAACAGGCTTGGAGATGGTAGGGCGGAAAGAAACGCCCTTCCGGCAAGGGTATGCACGTCGCTGAGCGTGTCGGCGAAGGCTGACACTCAGCGGCGTGCACCCCGCCAGGCCCCAGAGGCCAGCCTGCCGTTGCCAGCTGTATTGCTTCGCAGTACTATTGCACGTGAGTTGCTGCTGATTCCCACGAGATTGCGGACCAAACGGGGGAAATGGGCCGTTTTGGCCGGTCTGAATGAGGATTGTTGGAGGATTGCCTGACATGCCGACTTACGAGTACGAATGCACTTCGTGTGGTCATGAGTTCGAGCGCTTCGAAAGTATGACCGCCAAACCTGACAAGAGCTGCCCTAAGTGCGGCAAGAAGAAGGCCGAACGGCGTATCTCGGGCGGAGGAGGACTGCTCTTCAAGGGATCCGGCTTCTACTGCACCGACTACCGTTCTTCGTCCTATACGTCTTCCGCCAAGTCCGATAGTAGCTCAAGCAGCACCAAGACTGACAGCGGCAGTAAGAGCGGTGACAGCAAGAGCGGTGACAGCAAGAGCAGTGACAGCAAGAGCAGTGACAGCAAGAGCAGTGACAGC
>CAYSBP010000046.1:2728-15277 GCA_964429255.1 uncultured Planctomycetia bacterium | reverse complement strand
GTGACAGCAAGAGCAGTGACAGCAAGAGCAGTGACAGCAAGAGCAGTGACAGCTCGTCCAAGAGCAGCAACTCGAAGGGTACCAGCATTTCCAGTTCTGGGGGTTCCGCCTCCAAGGCGGCCGCAAGCTGACCCGGGGTTCTCACTGCGGAGTGCACGGCGACACGGAGGTGGCTTTGACGCGGGGAAATATCCGTTTCATCTATTGGTCATTCGAGGGCTTCCCATTCATGTAACGTTCTTTCAGAAAAAGAGTTGTATGAGTATTATGGTCGACCTTATGGGTTCGAAGAAATCCAGAGATGAAACGTCAGGAGTTCCGCCGTTCATGGTACGATTCCGCGATGATTGTGTGGGTGCATTTCTGATACGAGCCACAAGGAGGCCAGCGTGTTCCGAAACCATCTGAGTGCTACAGCGGCGCTGTTCATGATCTGCACGGTCGCGATGTCCGCGGAGACAGTGGCCCACTGGCCGACCTTCCACGGTGCCGCCCGGGATAACAAGTCGCCCGACACGGGGCTGCTGAAAGAGTGGCCGGCCGGGGGGCCCAAACAGATCTGGAAGACCGATGTGATCGGCAAGGGTTTCGCCTCCGTCGTGGTCGCGGATTCCACTGTCTACGTCACCGGCGATACGGGGGTGTGTACGCTCTTTGCCTTCGACATGACGGGCAAGGAGAAATGGAGAGCCAATGCCGGCCAGGTGTGGGACAAGAACTTCAGTGGTGCCCGCGGCACCCCTACCGTCGACGGGGGACTGGTATATGTTGTCAACGCCCATGGCGTGCTGACCTGCTTCGATGCGAAGACCGGTCAGCCCCGATGGTCGCAGGGGGCCGAGAAGTTTGGCGGAAGCCCCGGCGTTTGGGGTTATTCCGAGTCGCCCTTGATCTAC
The DNA here is from genome assembly GCA_964429255.1 of uncultured Planctomycetia bacterium. Taxonomy (GTDB): domain Bacteria; phylum Planctomycetota; class SZUA-567; order H5-PLA8; family H5-PLA8; genus CAYSBP01. The sequence goes on along the minus strand of CAYSBP010000046.1, from coordinate 14,381 downwards.
AAGACCGCCGTCGTCTTCAAGCCCGGCGGGAGCAGTTGCATCGTGGCCTTGAACAAGCGGACCGGCGCTCTGATCTGGAAGAGCAGCGGCTTCAATGCCGAGCCTGAGTACAGTTCGTGCATGAGTTTCACGCTTGGAAAACAGGACTTCATTGCCGCCGGCACGCGTGCGGGGCTCGTTTGCGTCAACGCGACGACCGGCGCCAAGGTCTGGATGAACGATTTTTTCGCCAACAATACCGCCAACTGTCCCACGCCTGCCTTCAGCGACGGGTACCTCTTCTGGTCCAACGGCTATGGCAAAGGCTGTATCTGCCTGAAGCCTGGACCTTCTGGCGCGACGGTGGCCTGGCAGGGCCAGCAGATGGTCTGTCACCATGGCGGCTACGTGATCCACGAAGGCCACATCTATGGCGACAGTGCAAAGACGGTCTGCCTGGATCTGAAGACGGGACAGGAGAAGTGGTCCGATGACATCGTTGGCAAAGGCTCGTTGACCTACGCCGACGGAATGCTCTATCTCTTCAGTGAGAACGGTGGCAAGGCGGCGCTGGTTGCGTGTACGCCCGAAAAGCCTCAGGTGAAAGGCCAGTTCTCCGTCGCGGGCTCTGGCCCGAGTTGGGCGCACCCCGTTGTCATTGGCGGCCGTTTGTATCTCCGGTACGACACGAATCTGTACTGTTTCGATGTGAACGCGAAGTAGGAGGACCGGCCTTCTGCGACGCCCGCCTTCGCAGGAAAACCGGCTACGGCGGCACGCGGTGGCTCTGCCGCGCTGTGGCGCTGCTCTGCGGTGGCCGCTCGTGATCCTGTTACGTCTTCGGCGCTTCGGGCTTCGCTTGCATCCACGGCTCGTTATTGCTGTTGGATAGGTAGGCGTGGATGTCTGCGGCGGAGCGTTTTCCCGCGCCCATGGCTTCGATTACGGTCGCGCTGCCGGTCACGATGTCGCCGCCGGCCCAGACGCCCTGCTTGGTCGTGCGACCTTTTTCGTCGGCGACGATGTAGCCCCACTTGTTGAGGCTCAGGTCCTTGGTGGCCTTGGGCAGCAGCGGGTTGGCGCCCGCGCCGATGGCCATGATCACCAAGTCCGTTTCGAGGTAGAACTCGGACCCTGCCTTGGGGACCGGGCGGCGGCGGCCGCTCTGGTCCGGCGGGCCCAGTTCCATCTCCTGGCACTTCATCTTCTCCACGCGGCCCTTCTCGTTGCCTTCGAGTCCCAGCGGATTCGAGAGGAACTTGAAGACGACGCCCTCTTCCTCAGCGTGGTGGATCTCTTCGGCGCGCGCGGGCAGTTCCTGGCGTGAGCGGCGGTAGACGATGTAGACCTTCTCCGCGCCCATCCGCTGCGCGGTGCGTGCCGCGTCCATCGCGACGTTGCCGCCGCCGACGACGCAGACCGAATGGCCGGTGACGACCGGCGTGTCGAACTCGGGGAACCGATAGGCCTTCATCAGGTTTGCGCGCGTCAGGTACTCGTTGGCCGAGTAGACGCCGCCCAGGTTCTCGCCGGGAATGCCCAGGAACGTCGGGAGGCCCGCGCCGATGCCGACGAAGACCGCGCTGAAGCCTTCCTGCTTGATCAACTCGTCGACTTCAACCGACTTGCCGACGACCTGATTGACTTCGACGTTGACGCCCAAGGTCTTCAGATAGTCGACTTCCTTCTGTACGATGGCCTTGGGCAGGCGGAACTCGGGGATGCCGTACAGCAGCACGCCGCCGGCCTTGTGGAAGGCCTCGAAGATCGTGACGTCGTAGCCCAGCAGCGCCAGGTCGCCGGCGGCGGTGAGGCCTGAAGGTCCCGCGCCGACGATGGCGATCTTCTTGCCGTTCGGGGGTGCCTTCTGTGGCACCGTGATGCCGGCCTCTTCGCGCTCGTAGTCGGCGGCGAAGCGCTCCAGTCGGCCGATGGCAACGGGATCGTTCTTCTTGCCGAGCAGGCATTCGGCCTCGCACTGCGATTCCTGTGGACAGACGCGACCGCAGACGGCCGGCAGGCAGTTGGTCGACTTGATGACGCGGGCGGCCTCGGCGAACTTGCCTTCCACCAGCAGCTTGATGAACTCGGGAATCCTCACCTGCACCGGGCAGCCCTTGACGCAGGGGGCCGTCTTGCAGCCCAGACAGCGCGAAGCCTCCCGGATGGCCATCTCGGGCGTGTATCCGAGCGGCACTTCGTTGAAGTTCTGGCGGCGTTGCTCGGCCGGCTGCTCCGGCATCGGAGTCTTCTTGGCGCGTTCCGCGGCGGTCAATCTGCTCATCGCACACCCGCTTCCTTCACGTAGCGATCCAGCGAGCACTTCTCCTGCTCGTGGTAGACCTTCTGACGAGACATCAACAGGGGCCAGTCGACCTTCAGCCCGTCGAACTCGGGACCATCCACGCAGGTGAAAAGCGTCTCGTCGCCGACCTTCACGCGGCAGCCGCCGCACATCCCGGTGCCGTCGACCATGATCGTGTTCAAACTGACCGTGGTTGGTGTGTTGAACTCGCGCGTCACGTCGGCGCAGACCTTCATCATAATCGTCGGGCCGATCGAGTAGACGCGGCCGATGTTCGCGCCGTCGCGCTGCAGGATCTCCCGCAGCGGTTCGGTGACCAGCGCTTTGCGGCCGAACGTGCCGTCATCCGTGCAAATGATGTGTTCGTGGCTGACCGATTTCATCTGGTCCATCCAGAAGAGCAGGTCCTTGGTGCGCGAGCCCTGGATGGTGATCACGCGGTTGCCGCGTTCGTGGAAGGCGCGCGCGATCGGGTAGACCGGCGCCGTGCCGACGCCGCCGGCGATCATGACGACCGAACCCTTGATGTCCAGTTCGGAGGCGTGGCCGAGGGGTCCGAGGAACGCGTAGAGGTTCTGACCGGCTTCGAGTTTGGCGATCTTCATCGATGAACGGCCGACGATCATCAGGACCAGCGTGATGGTGCCGCGCGGGCGATCGAAGTCGGCGATGGTGAGCGGGATGCGCTCGCCGTTCTCGTCGGCCATCGCGATGATGAAGTGCCCCGGTTGCGCCTTGGCGGCGACACGCGGCGCTTCCACGACGAGTTCGACGATGTTCTTGGCCAGCGTTTTCTTCTCGATGATTTTGTTCATGTGAGGACCGGCGGCTTGCGTGCCGCGTGGCTGAGGGTTGTGAAAAAAGCCGGTGTGATCCGCCCGGACGGAGAACCGGAAGTGCGTGCGGCACCCGTTGCCGCGACGAACGCCCATGGTACCCCGTGTTCAAAAACCCGCAATTCCATAACACCTTTCGAGGCGCCCTTTCCATGGACCACGTAACGAATTCATGTCGGCCGCCCGGGCGAATCGTGAAATCCGCCGGCGTGGTGCGACGGGTATCGTGTTGGATACGTTGACTCGCATAGGGGCCGAGGCGATAATCAGGATCCATGAAGTCGGTCTTCGAGCGGGTGGCCGAACTGCCCGCTCTGCTGGCGTATGGCCGTTCCAGGACGAAATCCACCGCTGGGCCTTCGGCTGAAGGAACTTCCGGCGAGGGGAAACTCCATCTTCACGGAACCGCTCACGGTCTGATCGGCGCTTCCCGATCGCTTGCCGTAGGTGCCTTGGCCCGTTTCCGGTGCGTCGAGCCGCGTGTGGTGCTCGCTATCGTCGACGGCCCCGACGCGGCGCTGGACGTGGTGAGCGATCTGCGTGCGTTTCTGAGAGAGGAATCAGGCGGGAGGATTCAGGAGGGATGTAGGGCAGGGGATAAGGGTGAGGGGGTAGGGGATCGGGAACAGAGGACGGAGCGGGAGAGGGGCAGAGCCACAGAGCCACAGAGCCACAGAACCACAGAGCCACAGAGCGCAAAGCCACAGAAGCAATCTTCCATCGCCTCGTCCGATCACATGGAACCGCCGTCAGCATTCATACCGGACGACCGGAAGGACGGTCTGGCGATCGAGACGGCCGTCTTCCCTGCGTGGGATGTTCTGCCGACCGAATCCGACAGGCCCGAGAGCGACGCGCTGGCCGGACGTCAGCGGGTGCTTGCGCGATTGCGGCAGATTCGCGGTGGCTTCGTGGACTCGGGCGTCGATGAACGTCTCCGCGATCCCTTGCCGGAAGCCTTTGTTCTTGTCGCGCCCGTGACCGCGTTGCTGCAGCCGTGCGAGTCGCCGGAAGAGACCGCCCCCGCGCTGGTCCTCCGCCAGGGCGCGACGTGGGATCCGATCCTCCTCGGGCGCAAGCTCGACGAACTGGGCTACGAGCGTACGGGTCAGGTGGAAGTGCGTGGCGAGTTCGCCCTGCGCGGCGGGATTCTGGATGTCTATCCCTATGCCGCCGATCATCCGTTCCGTTTCGATTTTGACGGCGATACGATCGAATCCATCCGGCCTTTCGATCCGTTCTCGCAGCGTTCGGCGGAACCCGTTGCCGCCGTGACGTTCGCGGACTCTTCGCCGCAGCACCTGCGCCGGCTTTTCATGTCCGGTGGCTCTGAACGGCCCATGTCGCTGCTGGACCATCTGCCGCCCGAGTCGCTGATCGTCTGGCTCGATCCCGGCCGTCTGCATGAGCGCGCCGAGCTTTACATGGCCAGTCTGGTCAGCGGCCGAAATCTGCACTTCGATTACGAACACGTCTGCGCGGACGTCGCCCGACGGTTCGATTCGCTGGAGTTGTCCGAGGAGCCGGGTGCGAGGAGCGAGGCGGGAGGAGCCGATACGGGGGAAGGTCAATCGCCCATCGTCCATCGTGCCTCGGCCATCGCCTGCACCTCCCTCCAGCGCCTTCAGGGCGAAATCCTCGGGCACGCGGCTGAGTGGAAGAAGCTGGCCGCTGTACGATCCGCGGTCTACGTCTTCTGCGAAACGCCGGGCGATCAGAAGCGCCTCTCGTTGCTTCTCACCGAAGCCGGGGTGTTGCCTGCGCCGAGCGTGAAACTGGTTATCGGGCGGATCTCGGGCGGCTTCGATCTGCGCGCGGCCGGCTTCAGTGCGATCGCTGATTTCGAGATCCTTGGGCGTCACAAGCACGTGGCTGTGGGGACTGGAAAACAGCGACGCTATGCGGCCTTCACGCGCCCGTTGAGCAGCCTCTTCGAGCTGCAGACCGGCGATTACGTCGTCCACACGACGTACGGCATCGCACGCTATCTCGGACTGGAGCGTTTGGACAAGAGCGGTCGCTTGGAAGACTACCTGACGCTGCTCTTCGCCGACGAGGTGAAGCTCTATGTCCCCGCGGCGCACATCCATCTGGTCGGCCGGTACATCGGCGGCGAGGCGACGCCGGGGCTTTCGCGCCTGGGCAGCAAAGCATGGGCGCGCAAGAAGGAACGCGCGCGAGAGTTGCTGAAGGACATCGCCGAAGACCTGCTCAAGACGCAGGCGGCACGTCACAGCCGACCGGGCATCTGCTTCGGGCCCGATGCGGAGTGGCAGGCGGCCTTCGAGGCGGCCTTCCCCTACGAAGAGACGCCGGACCAGCTCGACGCCATCGTGGCCGTCAAGCAAGACATGGAAGCGACCTGTCCGATGGACCGGCTGCTCTGCGGCGACGTCGGCTTCGGTAAAACCGAAGTCGCGTTGCGCGCGGCGTTCAAAGCGGTTTCGGCCGGAAAGCAGGTCGCCGTGCTGACGCCCACGACGCTGCTGTGCGAGCAGCACGGGCGGACCTTCACCGAACGCTGTGCGGGGTATCCGGTCAGCATCGAGACGATTTCGCGCTTCAAGTCGGGACGCGAAAAGCGGACGATCCTCGAACGGCTCGCGACGGGGCGGCTCGACATCATCATCGGCACGCATCGGTTGATTCAGAAGGATGTTCGATTCAAAGACCTGGGCCTGGCGGTCATCGACGAAGAGCAGCGCTTCGGGGTCGAGCACAAGGAGTTTTTCAAGCGCCTCCGCGCGACCGTGGATGTCCTGACGCTGACGGCCACGCCGATTCCGCGCACACTGCACATGGCGTTGCTGGGTTTGCGTGACATCTCCAACCTGATGATTGCGCCGCGCAACCGGCACCCGGTGCAGACGAGGGTCGCGCGCGTAAACGACGATCTGATGCGCCGCGCGATGCTGCGTGAACTTTCGCGCGGCGGACAGGTTTTCGTGGTCCACCCGCGCGTGCGTGACATTCAGGACTTCGCCGCGCGATTGGCCAAGCTGGTTCCCGAGGGCCACTTTGGCATCGGCCACGGTCAGATGGACGGCGACGAACTGGAAGACGTGATGTCTCGGTTCCTGAGCGGTGAAGTTCAGGTGCTGGTCAGCACGACGATCGTGGAAAACGGCCTCGATATCCCGACGGCCAACACGATTCTGATTCACGAAGCCGACCGTTTCGGCCTGGCGGAGTTGCACCAACTCCGTGGCCGGGTCGGGCGTTCGGAGATTCATGCGTTCTGCTACCTCCTGCTGCCGGAGCACCGCGTGATGACGCCGGAAGGCCTGCGGCGCCTGCGTGCGCTTGAAGAATACGACGAACTCGGCGCCGGCTTTCAGATCGCGCTGAAGGATCTCGAGATCCGCGGCGCGGGCAACGCGCTCGGGGTCGAGCAGTCCGGGCAGATCGCCGAGATCGGCTACGACCTCTACTGCAAACTGCTCGAGTCAACCGTCAAACAGCTCAAAGGCGAGCCCGTGCCCGAGGAGGAGATCGAGGTCAATCTGCAACTCAGCGGCGCGTCGTACCTCCCGGAGACCTACATCGAGGATCAGAAAGCGGTGCTGGAGTTCTACCGCCGTCTCAAGGCGGCGTGCGACGACAAGGAACTGGAGGCGCTCCGCGTTGAAGCCGAGGACCGCTTCGGGCCGCTGCCCGATCCGGCGAGCCGACTCTTCGCCGAAATGCCGCTTCGCCGTCTGGCGGCCGCGGCCAACGTGCCCTACGTCGGCATCGACAAGGCCGAGGGGCGGTTGATGTGCAAGTTCTTCGAGTGGGACCTGCGCGCGACCGATTACGCGCTGCGCGGATTGCCGCAAGCAAAGGACGTTCGGATTCTCGACACGGAGACCCTTTCGTTCCACCTCTCACTGAAGGCCAAGCACCATGAGGATGTGTTGAGGGCGGACATCCGCGAGTTGCTGGAGGTGCTGGCGGACTTCAGAAAGAAACGCGGGACGAAGGCGTCGCGGCTGCGGAAGTGATTCGGCCACAGATAGCGATGGATGCGGCGGAACGGGCCGCCGATGAACACCGACGTATTTTTGGGTGGTATTGCGGAAGGCTGTTTGCATGCGCCGGCTTGTACGATTCGTCCCCAGTGAAAGGCAGGGCGTATCGTTGCGCAACGTGCCAAACCCCGGCATGCGGTTGCCTTGTCCCGCCCTTGCCGGTAGTCTCCCGCTCTGGAAAAGGCGGACATCCATTACTCAGAAGGAGGGTCTTTTCGTGAAACCCCTTACCATCGGATTGATCGTCGGCAACCGCGGTTTCTTCCCCAGTCATCTCTGCAAGACCGGGCGATCCGAGATGATCGAGGTGCTCAGAAACGCGGGCCACAAGGTCGTTGCGCTGAGCACCCAGGACACGGTGCACGGCAGCATCGAGAGCCTGGAGGATGCCGACAAGTGCGCCAAGCTCTTTGCCGCCAACAAGGAGAAGATGGACGGCGTCGTCGTCACGCTGCCGAACTTCGGCGATGAACGAGCGGTGGCGAATGCGATGAAGTGGTCGGGACTTAATGTTCCGGTTCTGGTTCAGGCTACGCCGGATGCGGCGGGCAAGATGACCGCCGCCGACCGTCGCGATTCGTTCTGCGGCAAGATGTCCGTCTGCAACAATCTCCGTCAGTACGGCATTCCGTTCAGTCTGACCGCGCTGCATACGGTTGCGCCGACCGACAAGGGCTTCGGCAGGGATCTGGATCGTTTCGCCGCGGTCTGTCGGGTCCTTCGCGGCGTGCGCAATCTGCGCATCGGCGCGATCGGTGCTCGCCCGGCGGCCTTCAATACGGTCCGTTACAGCGAGAAGATGCTGCAGAAGTCCGGCATCACCGTTGAGACGCTGGACCTTTTTGAGCTTATGGGTTGGGTCGGCAAGCTGGGGGACAAGGACCGAGCGGTGCAGAACAAGCTGAAGGCGCTGAAGGCCTACGTCTCCACGCCCGGCGTGCCGGATGCGGCGTTGCTTAAGATGGCCAAGTTGGGCGCGACCATTGAGAAGTGGATGAAGGACTGCAAGCTGGATGCGACCTCCATTCAGTGCTGGACGGCGATGGAGGAGTTCTTTGGCGTCGTGCCGTGCGCGTGCATGAGCATGATGAGCAACAACCTGATGCCCAGCGGCTGCGAAGTGGACATCATGGGCACCGTCGGCATGTACATGATGGTGCAGGCCAGCGGCAGGCCCAGCGCGCTCGTGGACTGGAACAACAATTACGGCACGGACCCGGACAAGGGTGTGCTCTTCCACTGCTCGAATCTGCCGAAGACGCTCTTTGACGACTTCACGATGGATTACCAGGCGATCATTGCGGGGACGGTGGGCAAGGATAACACGTACGGCACGGTGGTGGGCCGGATCAAGGCGCAGCCGTTCACGTATCTGCGCCTGAGCACCGACGATACGGCGGGGCGGCTGCGCGCGTATGTCGGCGAAGGCCAGTTTACGGACGACCAGTTGGAGACGTTCGGTGGCTTCGGCGTCTTCAAGGTGAATAACCTGCAGAAGCTGCTCCGCTACATCTGCGATTACGGCTTCGAGCACCACGTCGCGGTGAACCCGTCCGCGTGCGCCGATGCGGTCGAGGAAGCGATGACGCGGTACCTGGGTTGGGACGTGTACCGGCACGCCTGAACGTGCCTTGGCCTCCGGTCGGACAGGTCCGACAGGTCGGACCTGTCCGATGTATCCCGCCTGTTCGAATCTCCATGCGGTGAGGGTTGATCCGTGACGACCATGCGTGCCGCGCGTCTCCACGGTCCCCGCGATCTTCGAGTCGAGCATGTGCCGCATCCCGGTCGGCCGGGACCGGGCGAGGCGCTTCTGCGCGTAACCGCCGCTGGGATTTGCGGCAGCGATCTGCATACGTATAACACCGGACGGATCGGCGATACGGTGCTCAAGGCTCCGTTGATCCTGGGCCATGAGTTTGCCGCGGTGGTTGAAGCGGTCGGGCCGGAATCCGTGGACGGTGAGTTCCATCCGATCGAGCCGGGCACGCCCGTCGGCGTCGATCCGGCACAGGCGTGCGGGCGGTGTGTGATGTGCGATCGCGGTCATCCGAATCTCTGCGAGCGCATCCGCTTTTGCGGCGTTGCGTCGGACGATGGCTGCTTTGCCGAGTTCATCAGGATGCCGGCGCGATGCTGCTTCCCGGTTCCGGTGGAGTTCGATCCGGCGGTGACGGTGATGTTGGAGCCGTTCGGCATCGCGCTCCACACGGTGGATCTGGCTCGTGTCAGAGTGGGCTGCAGTGTGGCGTTGATCGGCGCGGGACCGGTGGGCTTGTGCATTCTCGAATGTCTGCGACTGGCTGGTGCGGGGCCCATCTTGGTCAGTGAAAAGCTGGCGTGGCGGCGCGCGCTGGCGGAGAAACTCGGCGGCATCCCGCTGGATCCGGCTGGCGGCGATCCGGTGAAGAAGGTCCTCGAAGCCACGGGTGGTCGCGGAGTGGACGTGGCCATTGAGGCGGCCTGGACAGACGAGTCGGTTCGCGTGGCGTGCGAGATGCTGCGGTCGGGCGGAACGCTGGCCATCGTCGGGATCAGCGACGATGACCAAGTGGTGCTCAAACATTCCACCGTTCGGCGCAAGGGGTTGACGGTTCTCTTCGTGCGGCGGATGAAGCTGACCTATCCGCGTGCCATCGGGCTGGCGAAGCGCGGTGCGGTAAACCTGGCGGGCATGGTGAGCCATCGCATTCCGTTGCAGCGGATCGCGGAATCGTTCGCCATGAATTCGGAGTATCGAGACGGGGTGGTGAAGATCATCGTGGAGATGTAGGTCAGGCGTTCCCGCCTGACCCGGAGTGGCGCAGGCCTCCGGCTAGCGCGAAGGGACCTGTGATGCCGCGGCTCACGAAGATCACCACCCGCAAAGGCGACGCTGGTGCGACATCGCTGGCCGGTGGCAGGCGTGTTCGCAAGGACGCGGTACGGATCGAAGCCTGTGGGACGGTCGACGAGTTGAACAGCGTTCTTGGCGTGGTCCGCGCGGCAAAGCCCTGTGCGGCTGTTAACGAGACGCTCGCGCATGTTCAGAACGATCTCTTCCATCTGGGCTGTGACCTCTGTTACCGTGAAGGCGACAAGATCAAGCCGTTGCCGGTGGTTGAGGCGCGGCACATCGAGTGGCTGGAGGCTGCGCAGGAAAAGCTGCTCGCGCAACTCAAGCCGCTGGGCAATTTCGTGTTGCCTGGAGGAACGCCGGCAGCTGCCCAGTTGCATGTGGCCCGAACGGTATGCCGTCGAGCCGAGCGCCGCGTCGTCGCGCTGAACCGGAGAGAGAAGATCGGTCCGCGGGTCATTCCCTATCTGAACCGGCTCGGCGATCTGCTCTTCACGCTGGCGCGTTACGAGAATTGGAAGGCCGATTGGCCGGGCGAGTTATGGGACAGTCGGAGGTAGGCGCATAGGTCACAGCATTTCGATCTCCACCCGAAGCGGACGGACGTGGAGAAGATGACGGGCTACGGCATCGCGATGCAGGTGGTCGGTAAAAGGCTTGTCTTGACCTTCTCCCGCTACGGACGATAACGGGCCGGTTGTTTCCGTACCGGAACGATTGAGTGAACGAGCGGCATGACCGAGCCTTCTCTGAATCCGCCTGTGGGCCGTCTGGGGTCGAGGGCGCCGCAGATGGTGCGGGAGTTGCGGACCCGTGGCGACCTGCAGCCTCTTTGGGCGGCTGTCCGGGCCGCACGAGACGAACTGCCCGCGCTGGCTGCCGAATTGTGCGAAATACCGGCGCCGACGTTTCAGGAAGAGGATCGGGCGAAGGTCTTCGCCGCGAAGCTGGCGGAGGCGTGCGGACGGCCGGTCGAGCGGGACGTGGGTTTGGAGGCGTACCTGCTGACGGTGCTGGCCGCGCTGGAAATCTTGCCTAAGGATTCGTAAGCAACCATGTCAAAGAAGTCGAAGGATCATGCCGAGGATGGTGTGTATCGGATGGTGGTGGGGCAGAATCGCCGCGCCCGGCACGACTACCATGTCGAAGAGACGTATGAAGCGGGGATCGAGTTGCACGGCAGTGAGGTGAAGACGTTGCGTTTGCGACAGGTCGACTTTGCGGACGCCTACGCCTTGATCGACAACGGACAATGCTGGCTGAAGGGTTTGCGCCTGTCGACCTACGATAAGACGCATGTGCAGATTCCCGATCCGGTGCGTCGGCGGCGGTTGCTGCTGAAGAAGCGTGAGATTGCCAAGTTGCAGGGGTTGAGCGACCGTTCTGGATACACACTGATTCCACTGGAGATCTACTTCAGGGGCTCGTGGGCGAAGGTGCGGATCGGTGTTTGCCGTGGCAAGCGTGAGTACGACAAGCGGCAGTCGCTCCGTGCGGACATGGCGGCGCGGGAGATAGCCCGGGTGAAGAAGAATGCGCGCCGGCGGTAGGCTCGGGGTTTAATGGTGCCGGTTTTTGCCTTGAGTTACGTTAGTTACTTGAGACAGCTTTCCTCTGGGGGTCCGCAGAAGGAGTGCGCAGGGCGGTCGGCATGTGTAACCACTTTTTGTTAAGCGTATACGTTCGA
>CAYSBP010000046.1:0-2628 GCA_964429255.1 uncultured Planctomycetia bacterium | reverse complement strand
CTTGCGTATCGGATCACTGGATCGCGCGAGGACGCGCAGGATGCGGTGCGGGAGTCTTTTGCGCGGCTGGTTCAGCACAAGGATTTGGATTCGCTGGACAGGCCGGAGTCCTGGCTCCGGACGGTGATCACGCGGTTGTCCATCGATCTTCGCCGCCGACGCAATGCGGACGTGGACCGGAGGCGTGAGCGGGCGCTGGAACTGATGGCGTTGGACGAGTCCGCTCAGGCGAACCCGGGCGACGCGGCGATGGAGCGCAAGGAAAAGGTCGCGGCGCTGCGGCGTGGCCTTGAGCAGCTTGCGGCGATCGACCGGGCCATTCTCCTGCGGCGGTCGCTCGACGATGTTCCGCTGGCCGAACTGGCCGACGCCTATGGCGTAACGGAAAAGGCTGTCCGCAACCGCTTGAGCCGGGCACGCATTTTCCTGAGACTGCGGATGAAGCGGGAAGAGGGCTGAACACCGTGGCACGCCGACGTCGCATGACCCGCATCCTGCCTCGGACCGACAAGCCGAGTATCGATTCCGACCACGACGAGGAGTTGGATGGGTTGTTGTGCGAGGTCCTTGATCCGACTGCGTCCAGTGAGGAGGAGGCGGAGGAACTGGACCTGCTTGCGATCCGGCGCAAGGTGGCCGAGTCGGTCGGTGCGCCGGTCCGTGACTGCGCAACGATCATTCTTATTGGTGGCGATCTGTTGTTCGAGCGCACATCCCCGGACCATCCGCTGAGCCTCGGCCGTCACGAATCGAGTGACCTGGTCATTCCGGATCATTCCGTCTCGCGCCGACACGCGGAGTTGACCTATAACGGTGATGTCTGGTTCCTGCGTGACGTGGGCAGCCGTTCGGGCACCAAGGTGAACGGCCAAACCGCTACGGGGCTCGTCCAACTCAGGGAAGGGGATCGGATCCAGCTTGGAAGTGCCGTGCTGAACGTTTCGTTCGGCCTATCCTCTGATTCGGATGCCAACCCGGAGCCTGCTTTGCTGCTGGACGGGAAGGCTGGTGTTGCACGCAAGAGCACATCTCCCGTTCGGACGAACGCGACGGCGGGGGATACACCCGTCTTCGCCGACGAGGTGCCGTGCGGGGCGGCTGGCGCATCCTCGCCGGCCGACAACATCGCCGGTTTGTCCAGTTCGTCCAGTCCCGCCGGCACGCTGAAGCGCGTCGGCATCGCCCGTTCGACGGAGTCTGACCGGGACGATGTCATGAAGCGCCAGCTGGACATCCGAAACCGGAGCGATGTCGAGAACATCAAGACGATCGGCGTCCTGGGTGGCCTGGCGATCGCTGCGTTCCTTGCCTACTCGATCGCCAGCCGCCTCAATGCGCCGACGACGCCTGTGGCGCCGTCTTCGAGTCCGGTGCGGACCGACACGGAGCGGTTGCCGGAGCGGAAGATCGCTCAGGCGCCTGCCGTCCGTGAGGAAAAGGTCGGAACGGAACCGCAGACTCAGCGCGAGACCGCGCCGGTTTCTGTCCAGCGATCGGAATCCCAGGTCGTTCCGCGGGAGGAGCGAGCACCCGTTGTCGCGCCGGCGGGAGAAATACCGGTTGTGGTCGAGCAGAAGCAGGAAGCACGGGCCACGCAGACCCCGGCCAAGGCCGTGGACGTACCACCCACGGAGTCGCCGGTCTCCGGAGCCGCGGCCCAGGCGCTCAATCCCAAGATCCTGGCACTGACGTGTGTGGGTGGCGCGGGCGATCAGTTCATCCAAGAGGTCGGTTTCCTTCCCGATGGCACGATCTTCGGGAAGGGCGCGGGTTTCATGGTGAGCTATTCGAAGGACGGCGTGAAGTGTCTGGGTATCTCCGTCGACCTCAGCACGTCCGGCAAGGACTTCCGCGGTGCGAACTGGGCCAACAAGGGCAGCAGCGTTGCCGTCGAGGGTTTCGATCTGACCATCGGCTACCGCCAGGTGCACGAAATCCTGCAGCAGCCGTTTATCGAATCGAGTGCCGGTTGGACGTGGTGGGGGTGGTCGCATGAGCAGGCGAAGAAGCGCGAACTGATGGCTGATTCGCGTGGCGTTGTGATCTATCCGCTGCCTGGCGGCAGGTTCCTGGCCAAGTGCTGGTGTGTTGGCGACAACACGGTGCTCGAGAAGGATCCGCGCGACATGGACCGGCAGAACCCCGCGTTGGCGAATGCGTACAACCGTTCTGCGGGCGGCAGCGCCAGCCTCTATATCGTCGGAAACGCGAGGACCGGCGAACCGCTGCACGCCACCTGGATGATCCACCGTCCCCAGGCGGAAGCCGTGGACGCTCAGGGACGCGTCTACATCTCACAACAGGCGGCCAGGAAACACGGACCCGTTCACCAAGACAGCTTGGGACTGGGGGGGCGTGCCGGCCTCTCGATCTTCTCGCCCGACCTGAGGGAATGCCTCTTCTCGGGCACGCTCGGCGGCGACGAGACGTATGCCGTGGCGGTCAGGGACAACCTCCTGGTGGTCGGCGGATCGATTGGCATGGCGCGGAAGGACAAGGACGGCAAATCGCTGCCGAGCGAGATCGATCCGGCCGGACTGCCTCAGCGTAATCCGGCGCAGCCCAAACCCGGCGGTGGCGAGGACGGCTTCCTGGCCATCTTGAAGCTTTGGTGAGCCCGTCGTTCGC
>CAYSBP010000045.1:3045-17948 GCA_964429255.1 uncultured Planctomycetia bacterium | reverse complement strand
AAAAACTCATCCGCCGTGGCGGTCGCCAGGTCGTCACCGGCCTGACCGTAAACCAAAAGCCCAACGTCCCGCGACCGTACTTCGACAAACTGAAGGCGACACTCCACAACTGCGCCAGACACGGACCGTCCCTGCACAACCGCGAGAACCTCCCCGACTTCCACGCCCATCTTCAGGGCCAGATTGCCTTCGTCCGCAGCGTCAATCCACAGAAGGCCGAACGTCTGCAACGCACCTTCGATCGTATCATGTGGGTAAGCGCTGGTTAGGCTGATCCGACATGTCGTTCTGGTGCCAGCATCGGGTTAGAGACCTCTGCGGCGCGGTCTATCTTCGGGTCCTTCCGCACCAGGTCGACCAGTTCGCACGGCCCGCCGCCGGTCATGGCGGCCAGGGCCATACTGTGGATGTTGCCGGAGAGGAAGGTAGACGGTGTGTTGAAGTCCGCGCGGACGTCAATCCAGATGACGCTACGGGGCACCCACGGGTTGAGCCCGAAAGCGAGCCGATGATCACCGAGTGGTCTCCCGCCCAGGAAGACCGGCGACTGCCCTTCCCGCGAGGCCTGCCCTGGCGATCACGCGGTTGGTCTGGACATGGCGTCAAGGATTTGCCGCTGGATGTCGAACGGCAACGCGTGCCCATACGGGCATGGCGACGTTGCCGATGTCTTCTACCACCGTGCATCCGAGGCGCCGGAGGTGCAAGGAGAGTCCGGCGCAGCGCAAGACCCCCGCGCCCGCGCTACCGACTACTCGGCGAAGACCAATAGGCCCCCTGAGAGGCCCGTTGATCTGCGGTCCCTCGCCTTGTGCTGTATTTGGAAATGAGGCAGCAATCTAACCGTCGGGCAACCGACTTCAAGACAGAAAAGAATCTTCTTGCAGAAACCCCATGTACTTGCGCACCTGGTGCAAGAAGTCCACAAGGCCTCGTCAAGAATGGGATCTGACTTCCAACTGAATCACCCGAAAGGCGTCAGAGGATTCTCGAACACACACGGTGACTACGTTTGGAGGCCTTGGCGCCCAGCGCCTCAAGGAACTGATCTCCAATTTGATTATGGAACACGATCAGGTACCCCGGTCATCCTGCCACCATCCCGACCGAACCGGCCAGCAGAGCACCCGTCAACGTGCAGAGGAAGTTCACGCCGTGTTTGTTTAGTCCGCTGACGCGGTCTTCAACGGTCGCACCCAGGTAACTGTCCATCGTAGTCCCAGCCATTCCGGCGGCGAAAACGGTCAAGGTGAGCAAGGTGCCTTTGAGCGGGCTCACCCACACTCCTCCATCGTGACCATGCAGCACAATGTGCCAGAAACCGGTGAATCCGCCAACACCCGTGAGGAGCAGGACCGCTCCGATCGCCGCCACATATCCGATGCTCGTGACGCCGCCGTTGGTCCCGTGCGGAACGGGCTGGCGCGTCGTGATCAGCCGCGGCTGTGTCGTCGAGAGGGACCCCAGCTCAGAACTGGCTGTGTCCGCCATGGCGGCGCTCAAAGCACCCGCGTAGGCCCAGAGCATCGCAGGGTTTCCCTTCGAGGCGGCGTAGCCCAGTGCACACCCGGCCGGCACGATCAGATTGGCCACCACATTCCGGATGCCGCGCGTGCCGCTGGCCGCCTCGGCCGCATGGCGTTGTTCCTTCTTCGACCGGCCGACATGGGTTACCGCAGAACCTACGCCGACGAAGAAGACCATCAGCAGGTAGCCGGGCCAGAGCGTGAAAAAGTAGACCAGCGTCCCTATGATCCCGCCTGCGACAGCTCCCGCGAGGTCCACAAACCGGCCGGCCAGCAGCAAGGCGACCAGGATCGCATTCGCAATCAGCGCGTGGGTCAGCCACTCCGGCTGAAAGGCCCGATGCCCCGGCATGCCGCTTGTCGAAAGATTCAGGAACGCGGCGATCAGCCAGACCGCCAAGCCCACACCCAACCCGACCCGCAGGTTGTCGTCAAAGGGACCCTCCAAGCTTTCCAGGATCGCGCCGCAGACCGCGCCGAGGGCAGCCAGCGTCAGGACGTAAGGCCACTCGGGGGATCCGCTTCGCATCAGGAACTCGGGCGCGGGACACCACCACAGCAACGCCGAGGCGGCTGGCATGGCGACCAGGAAGAAGGCCAGCAGGCCGACCCAGCTTTTCCTCGCGTTCCAGGGCAGCGCTGGTTTGGGTACACGGCGTCCGCAAATGCTGGCCGCCGCGTCACCGGCCGCCAGTACCGCCCACGCCGCACCCACCGCGAATGCAGGAAAGATCAGGAAACCCACGCCCATCGCCAGCGGATAGAGCCACACGCCATGATTGGCGTTCGGTTCAGGGCGCCGGATGGACGGGACGAAACGCATCAGCGCGAAAAGGTTGAAGAGCACCAGCAGCAGACAGCCACTGGCTGCGCAGACGCGTCCCGGCCAGCCGCCTTGCCAGGCTGCCAGCCAGGTCAGCGGAACAGCAAAGACCAGCGCGCCAAAGTGAACCAGTGCCCGCCAGTCGGCTGAGTAGACGACCGGCGCAGCGGGTCCGCATGTCACAGGAGGTGTCTCGGCCGCAGAAGCACCATCGGCGCCCACCCGCTCCTGGTTCCCCGTTCCGCGCTCCGCCAATCCTCAATCCCTCAAGTCAACCCCACGTGATCAGCCCCGGGATGAACGGCGTGGAGAGATCCGCGTTCTTGGGGACCACACGCAGGCAGAATCCGAAGCGACCCGCTTCGCGGCAGGGCACACGACCGCGGAACCAGAAACAGCCGTCGCCAGCCGACGTCTGCGTGTCGCGTTCCAACGCGATCGCGTGGCCAACATCGACCTGGCCCTGCTCGTTGGTCATTCCGTAGTAGGCCTGCACTTCGACCCACTCGTGCGGCACCGGTCCAAGATGCACGCGGGCGTTCAGCTCCAGCGTCCCACCGACGGGCAGATGATCGGCCGGTGGCATCTGGATCTCTTCGAATCGCACCTGCGCCCAGCGCTGGTAGAGCGCCATCTTCCAGTCCCAGAGCGCCTTGGCGCCCTTGAAGTTGTCCGCATTGACCCGCGCGTGCCGCTCGGCCGACGGCAGATAGAACCGCTCGGCATACTCGCGCACCATCCGCAGCGTGCTGAAGACTGGAATGCAGGTTTGCAGCGTTCGCTTCATCCGTTTGATCCATTCACGCGGCAGCTTGTCCGTGCCACGTTGATAGAACATGGGCACGATTTGCTTTTCCAGCAGGTCATGCAACGCGCGGCTTTCCACCTGGTCCTGGTACTCCGGATCGGGGTAATCCTCGCCACGGCCAATCGCCCAGCCGTTAGTGCCGTCGTAGCCTTCGCACCACCAACCGTCCAGGATGGAGCAGTTCAGCGCACCGTTGGCGGCTGCCTTCATGCCGGAGGTCCCGGAGGCCTCGTGCGGGCGGCGTGGCGTATTCAGCCAGACGTCCACGCCTTGGACTATGTAGCGCGCCACATTGATATCGTAGTCTTCCAGGAAGACCATGTGCTTGCGGAAGCGCTCCTCGCGCGCCGAATTGGTGATCATCTGGATGAAGCGCTTGCCTTCCTGATCCTGCGGGTGCGCCTTGCCGGCAAAGATGAACTGCACCGGGCGTTCGGCGTTGTTGAGCAGTCGCGCCAGGCGTTCGGTGTCGCGGAAGAGCAGCGTCGCGCGCTTGTAGGTGGCGAAGCGGCGCGCGAATCCAATGGTCAGCGCTTCCGGGTCCAGCACTTCCTCGGACGATTCAATCTCCTTGGGGCTGGCCCCGCGCCGTTCGAGCTGCATGTGCAACCGCGTGCGCGCCCAGGTGACCAGACGCGAACGGCGCCGTTCGTGGACGCGCCAGAGCTCACTGTCGGGGATCAGGTCCGGTCCGCGCCAGCAGACGCCCGCCGCCGGTTCGCTGGCTTCGTACGACCAGCGCGACCCGGCATAGCGGACAAAGAGTTCGTCCAGCTGGTCCGAAACATACGAGCGGATGTGAACGCCGTTCGTGACCGACTGGATGGGCACTTCATGCATCGGCACTTCGGGGAAGATGTTCTGCCACATCTGTCGCGAGACTTCCCCGTGCAGCTTTGAAACGCCGTTGGTGTAACAGGCGGTCTTGAGCGCCAGCACCGCCATGTTGAAGGCTTCGCTCTCGTCATGCGGATGCTGGCGACCAAGCGCCATGAAGGTGCGGCGGTCACAGCGCAACCGGCCGTACCAGCTGCCGAAGTAGCGGTCGATCAGGTCCGGACCGAACCGGTCGATGCCTGCGGGCACCGGCGTGTGCGTCGTGAAGACGTTACCCGCCAGCACCGCTTCGCGCGCCTGCTCGAAGGTCAGTCCTTTCTCCTCGATCAGGATGCGCATGCGTTCGAGCGCCAGGAAGGCCGAGTGGCCTTCATTCATATGGCACACGTCCGGCTCGCGGCCCATCGCGCGCAATGCGCGGTAGCCGCCGACACCCAACACGATCTCCTGCGCCAACCGGTGCTCGTGATGGCCGCCGTACAACTGGTCGGTGATGGCGCGGTCTTCCGGCCGGTTCTCCTCGATGCGTGTGTCCAGCAGGAAGAGCGGCACGCGGCCGACCTGCGCGCGCCAGACCTGGAACCGTACCTCACGGCCCGGCAGCTCCACCGCAACCTTGATCGGATCGCCGCGCGAATCCTTTTCCAGCACGCAGCAGAGATTGTAGAAGTCGTTAAACTGCAGGAACTCCTGCTGCCAGCCGTCCGCATTCAGATACTGGCGGCAGTAGCCGTTGTAGTAGGCCAGTCCCACACCCACCAACGGCAGGCCCAGACCCGAGGCCGATTTCAGATGGTCACCGGCCAGGATACCCAGACCGCCCGAGTAGACCGGCAGGCACTCGTGGATACCGAACTCCGCGGAGAAGTACGCGATGCTCGTGCGCGGCTTGCCGTCCACCTGCTGGTCATACCACGTCTTCCCGGTCATGTACTCGTGCAGCGCCGCCTTGACCCGCGCGAGGTGCGCCAGGAACCCGTCATCGGCGGCCACCTGCGACAGCCGCTCCTGGCTCAAACGCCCCAGCATCGCCACGGGATTGTGATAGACCTTGTCCCAAAGCGTCTGATCGATGCGGATGAAGAGTTCGCGCGCCTCCTGGTGCCATGTCCACCAGAGGTTGTAGGCGATTTCGCGCAGGGCTTCGACGGACTTCGGCAGGTGCGGGGTCACGGTGTACGAACGTACTTGGCGCGGCATGGCGGCTCCTTTCGGTACGATGAATGAAAGTGGCAACTCTTTTCCACGAGTGAGGGTTAGAAGTCAACCCCAAGCCCAGATTGCGGGAATCCAGCGCTGTGGTTGGGCTCAGGTACAATGACCCGCTGAAAGGCTAGGATTTCATACGACGCGTTTCGCGAATCGTAGCTGCGCAGTGTGTCGTAAACGCTACCGTTTAGCTTTTCATCGGGTCAGTACTTATGTATAGTGCGTTGGTTCGATTCACCCGCGAGGCAATTGATGGCGCGTACTCCCAAAGGCATGCGGCTCCACATCGGCTTTTTCGGACGCCGGAACGTGGGCAAGTCGTCCTTGCTGAACGCGATCACCCGCCAGCAGGTCTCCATCGTCAGCGCCTTCGCCGGCACGACCACCGATCCGGTGGAAAAACCGATGGAATTGCTCCCTCTGGGCCCCGTGCTTTTCATCGACACGGCCGGCATCGATGACGTCGGCGCGCTGGGCGAACTGCGCGTGCAGAAGACGCGCCTAGTCTTCGACCGGACCGACCTTGGCGTGCTGGTGACCGAGGCCGGGAGCTGGGGCGAATTCGAAGAGCAGATCCTCGGCGAACTGAAGCGGCGCGAAGTGCCCGCCATCGTCGTTTTCAACAAGACCGACCAGGCGCAGCCCGATGCAGCCCTGAGCGCCCGGTTGAAAGAGAATAAGATCCGCACGGTCAACACCGTCGCTTCCAAGGGCGAAGGCGTGCTCGACCTGCGACAGGCGCTGCTGGACAGCGCGCCGGCCGATTTCATCGATCCCCCGACGATCCTGGGCGATCTGGTCCCGCCCGGAGAAATCGCGGTGCTCGTGGTGCCGATCGATAAGGAAGCGCCCAAGGGCCGGCTGATCTTGCCGCAGGTGCAGGCGATCCGCGACCTGTTGGACAGCGACGCCTACTGCATGGTCGTGAAGGAGCGCGAACTGCGCAGCGCGCTTGAACGGCTCAAGTCACCGCCCCGACTCGTCGTGACGGACTCGCAAGCCTTCCTCAAGGTCGCGGCCGATACGCCCAACGAGATCCCCATGACCAGTTTCTCGATCCTCTTCGCGCGGTTCAAAGGCGACCTGGTCTCGCAAGTGCTGGGCACGATGGCCATCGACCGGCTGAAGCCGGGTGACCGCGTGCTGATCGCCGAATCCTGCAGCCACCATCCGATCGGCGAAGACATCGGGCGGGTGAAGATCCCGCGCTGGCTGACGCAGTACGTCGGCGGCGAGCTGGAGTTCCAGACGGCGCAGGGACACGACTTCCCCGAAGATCTGCCCTCGTACAAACTGGTCGTTCACTGCGGAGCGTGCATGACCAACCGCCGCGAGGTGCTGACGCGACTGTTGCACTGCCGCCAGGCCGGCGTCCCCGTGACCAACTACGGACTGACCATCGCGTACAGCCTGGGGATCTTCGAACGCGCACTGGCGCCATTCCCGGCGGCACTCGATGCCTATCGGCGGACGCGAGGTGGCACCGGAAGGATCTCCACGCCCAAAGCAGAGTAAGGCCTGTGAATGGGCACCGCCTGCGCAAGGAAGACGACGGGAATATACGGACCTTCTTCTTCTCCCATTGAGATGAAGACGCGACCGACCGGGGAACCCACAAAATGAATCGGCAGGACATCCTTGCCTGGCTGCGCGAGACCGACGAAAACCGCCTGGAAGACCTCTGGCGCCAGGCTGATGAGACGCGCCGCAAACACGTCGGCGATGCCGTGCACCTGCGCGGCCTCATTGAAATCTCAAACTACTGCGTCCGCCAGTGCGGGTACTGTGGACTGCGCGCGGGACACAAGGATCTGGAGCGTTACCGGCTTTCCGAAAGCGAGATCCTGGAGTGTGCTGGCCAGGCCAAACAGTTCGGCTACGGAACGGTGGTCATGCAGTCCGGCGAGGACTACGGCATCTCGCGCGACTGGATGGCTGGGATTATCCGGCGCATTAAGCAGGAAACCGGTCTCGCCGTCACCTTGTCACTGGGAGAGCGTTCCGAGGAGGAACTGAAGACCTGGCGCGAGGCCGGCGCGAACCGTTACCTGATGCGTTTTGAAACCTCGGATCCGGAACTCTACAACCTGATTCACCCTTCCCTCCCCAACCGCCCGTCAGATCGTCTGGCGTTGTTGCGCACGATCAAGGCGCTGGGGTACGAAGCAGGCAGCGGCGTGATGGTCGGAATCCCGGGTCAGACCTACGAAGTCCTGGCCACCGATATCGCCACCTTTGCCGACATGGACCTGGACATGATCGGCGTCGGACCGTACCTCTCGCACCCCGCCACGCCGCTGGGCACCGGCGACTGGCGACGTGTGGTCAAGCCCGAAGAGCAGGTTCCGAACACCGAATCGATGGTCTACAAGACCATCGCGCTGACGCGCCTTTCCTGCCCGGAATCGAACATCCCCAGCACCACGGCGCTGGCGACGATCAACCGCGACAAGGGCCGCGAACTGGGCCTGATGCGCGGCGCCAACATCGTGATGCCGAACCTGACACCCACCAAGTACCGCGCGCTGTACGAGATCTATCCCGACAAGGCCTGCATTTTCGATACGGCGGCCAGTTGCCAGCTCTGCCTGCACGGCCGGATCCTGTCCATCGGCCGGGAAGTTGGGGCGGGGCCAGGTGGGCGCCGGCGGAAAGGGTAAGACGCGACCGCAGCCAGGAAACCTTGCATTGCGCCGCTGCGTCTTTCGCCTTTACAACACGGCCGTTATGGCATGACACGTCTGGATGTCACGGGGCCGTCTTCGGTAACCGGACGCGGAAGATCGTTCCGTCCTCTGATGTCTCGAAGGTAATCTGGCCGCCGTGCTCTGCGACGATCTGCCTGGCAATGGCCAGGCCCAGTCCGCCGCCGCCGGTTTTGGTGCTCACGAACGGATCGAATATGCGCTCGCGGATTTCGAAGGGGATTCCCGGCCCCGTATCGACAACTTCCAGCAGGGCCGCGTTTGCAGCGGCGTCCCAACTCGTCCGGACGGTGATCTTGCCGTTGCGGACGATGGCCTGCATCGCGTTGAGCAGGAGGTTATAGAGCAACTGGCGGACCTTGTTGGGGTCGAGGGGCATGTCGGGCAGGCGCGTGTCGCACGCCAACACCACCTCGACGCGTGCATGTTTGAACTGGCGGGCCAGGAAGGCCACCGTGTTTTGTACCGAGCAGTTCAGGCTCATCGGTTCGCGTTGCGGTGGGCGCGGCCGCGCGAAGGTCAGGAGTTCCTCGACGGTGAGCGCCAGGCGGTCGATCTCAACGAGCAGCATCGCATAGGCTTCACGGCTGGTCTCGTCGGCCGGTTTCTGTGCAAGCATCTGCAGCGTCATGCGCAGGCTGGTCAGTGGATTACGGATCTCGTGCGCAACGGTAGCGGCCAGTTTGCCCGTGGCGGCCAACCGCTCGTTCTTGACCAGATCCTCCTGCGAACGGCGCAGGGATTCGACCATCTGGCGGAAGGCCGAGGCCAGGCGACCGATCTCGTCGCGCGAGGCATCCAGATCAGCATCGAGCGGTTCCTGCAGACCGCCCGTGGTCAGACGATCGACCGTCGCAGCCAGACGACGGACAGGTAGGCTGATCCACTGCGCGACCAAGCGCGCGAGGATGGCCGCGAGCAGCAGTCCCAGCGCGCCGATCAGCGCGATTCGCTCGAACGCGCGCCGTTTGGCCTGCTCGATGCCCTCCCGCGGATACAGCAAAAAGAAGCGACTGCTCGACGGCCGCGTGGCGTACAGCACCAGGCAGTCCCGTCCACCGAGTCGCAGATTGGCCGAGTGGGTCTCCGGGCCGCCGAGCCCCGGGAGCACTTTGTCCGTGATAGCCTTGCGCAACGCCCGGACGATTTCGCCGCTGCGCGGATCGTTGGGGTCCAACGTGGTCAGCGGTGCGCCGCGTTCGTCGAATGCCACAAATTCAGCGATCGCCTTCTCCTCCCACTGAGCCCGATCGCGGATGCCGCGCAGAAAGGACTCGTTCAGCGGCATGTCGCGATGTGCGGCGACGGAAAGGACGAAACGCAGTTTCCGTTCCGCCGCCCGTTCGACCTCGTTGAAGATCTCGCGCGTCAAGACTACGCCCAGGCCAATCAGCAATGCAGCAAAGAGCACCACGAAAGGCAGTGCTATCTTGGTGGCCAGACCCAGGCGACGCATGCGGGCAACTCCGGTTAGGGTGCAGACAATCGTCGGCGAATTCTACACGCTCCGAACCGTGGTAGCGAATGCCCTCATCCCGTCAAGGACGTCCTGTCTTCCTGTCGGCCTCGCGTGCCACCGGCAAATCGTTGACGCGCGCGGCTCTTCCGAGCAGAATGCGGGGGCGTCCGACAAAAGCCCTTTCAAGGAGCGTTGCGTGCGAATCGTCGTCCTGCTCTGTGGGATACTGACCGCGTTCTTGGGTGCGGCGGAACGGCGATCGGACGTCGTGGCTCCCGGCGCGTCGGGTTCGGCCGATTCGGCCGAGGTCATCTGCACGGTCAACGGCGAGCGCATCCGGAGGCAACAGGTCGAAGACGGCATGCCGCAGGCTATCGTCGCCAAACTGATCGATCTGCGTCGGCGGCTGATCGCCGCCAGCCGTTCGGAGACCGAGGCGCAGGAGACGGTTGACCTTTTGCATGCTCCCGTCTTCCGACAGACGCTTCGCTATGTCGTACGCGAACAGCTGATGTTGCAGGAAGCACGGAAGCAGGGGTTACAGATCAGTGAGTTGCTCTTCAGCGAGACCTTCGAGCGGGAGTGGGAGGTGCTGAAGGCGCGGCAACAGGCCGATCAACCCGGCAACGAGGAGAAGACCGTCCGCGAACGTGTTCGCGCCCGACTCCTCCTGCAGGCGTTCCGCAGGCAGGAGGCCGTTCGCCAAGACGAGGAAGCCTGGTTCCGGAAGGCGCTCGAGAGCAGCACCGTGCTTGATGGCGGGCCCACCGGTCCGCCGCTCGCCATGAGTTTCTTCTTTCCCAAGGAAATTGCGCGCGGCCCTTCGGAGCCCAGGCCACCCGCAGCCGACGCTCCGACGACACCCACGGAGCGCCCTTGAACATGCCCGAACTGGCCGCCCCTAAAAGCAGCCGATCCTGGCTCCCCTGGGCGCTGCTAGCGCTCTGGCTGTGCTGGATCGCGTATCTGGCCTGGGCCAGCCATCCCTATTGGGGCGTGTCGCGATCCGCGCCTGAACCTACACAGAATGCGGAGCGATCGGAACTATGAGCGAACCGCAGGGCGTCAGCGTCCGGGAAGCGCTGCTCCAGCGTCTGCGTTTTGAACGTAGCCTGGGAATCGAGAGCGTGCCGCGCGCCGCCGGGGAACAGGACGTCGTAGACGCGCAACGCTCCTCCCTGCGCGTCGCGTCCCTGCTCCCCACACCTCCTGCCGAGCCCGTCCAGGCGATACGCCCCGCCCAAGCCGTCGCATCGGCCGGTGTGACGCTGCGCGATACCGACGCCAGCGCGGGGATTACGTCGTCGCGCGAGGAGCGCTGGGACGCCTTACGCCGGCGCGCGCTGGCCTGCACCAATTGTCCGCTGCATCGGGGGCGGACGAACGTAGTTTTCGGCGAGGGGCCCTGTCCGGCCAGGTTGGTCTTCATAGGCGAAGGACCGGGCGCCGACGAGGACCGCACGGGCCGTCCCTTCGTCGGAAAAGCCGGCCAGTTGCTGGACAAGATCATCGCCGCCATGGGGTTCAAGCGGGAAGAGATCTACATCGCCAACGTAGTGAAGTGCCGGCCACCCGAGAATCGTACGCCACTTCCCGACGAGATCGCCGCCTGTTGGCCGTTCCTGGAAGAACAGCTCGCGCTACTGGAACCCGGCGCTATCGTGACCCTCGGTTCGCCCGCCGCCAGGACGCTATTGAAAACCTCCTCCGGCATGAAGCAACTGCGCGGTCAGTGGCAACTCTATCGCGGCATACGGGTCATGCCGACGTATCACCCTGCCTTCGTATTGCATCAGTACACGCAGGAGATCCGCGGTTACGTGTGGAGCGATATGCAGCAGGTCATGAAGTATCTGCAGGAATCGACGTAAGCCGGATGCTCCCTCGCAGTACATCCGTCGCATCCGCACCGAGACGTCCCGACTCGACAAGGCCGGCACGAACCCTCCAAGGTTCGATCCGCGCCACCATGGCCCCTTAGACCTCGGGGTTGGGCAGATCCGGGAGGACCGGCTCGATGACCCGCTTGTTTTCCCATGACCCTCCCTTGAATCGTATCATCCAGGCAATGGCCACTGAACAGACAAAGGTGGTGGCCGCCAGCCAGAGCATGTAGGTTCCGGCACCCCCATACGCCATCGCCAGCAGCACAAGCAGAAAGAATCCATGCAGCACGCCGGAAGTGATCAAGAGCCAGCGGGTATCTCCGGCCCCAGCCAGCATCGACATGAAGATGATGTTGAAATTGTCCATGATGCAGTAGGCCGCCACAAACCAAAGCAGCTTGACGGTCATGTCATATATGGCTCTTTGCTGTTCTGTTTTAACTTCCTCAAAAAACGCACTCAAGAGCACCTGTGGAAACAGGACCATCACCGCCGCCGCGCTGGTCATCCAGACTTGTCCGATCAAAAGTCCCCGGTGGGTTACTCTTCTGGATAGATCGGGGCGTGAAGCGCCTTGGGCCTGTCCAACCAGCATGGAGATGGCGATCGAAAGCCCAATGACGGGGAAGAACGCCATTCCGTTAATGCGCCAGGCTATGTTGCTGGCGGCCAGTCCGCTTGGATCAATTCGTCCAAGGATCATTAAAAAGACCGTCCATGCGGCAATCTCAAGAACATATCGTACGCCGTTGGGAAAACCGTATCTCATCAATCGCCCAATCAGTTCGAGTTCGATTCTTCGCTGAGTCCAGGTCCCAAACTGATGGCGAAATCGCGACCTGAAGAGTAAGGCGCCCAGGATCAGACATTGAACGAGGTGGCCGATGACCGTTCCCCACGCCGCGCCGGCCATTCCCATTTCTTCAAAGCCCCATCGGCCAAAAATCAGGAGATAGTCAAGCAGGGCATTGGTAAGACCGCCCACCAGATGGGCGATCATGAGCACAAGATTGTCGTGGCGTCCTGCATAGAACCCCGATAACGCGCTCGAGAGAACGAACGTCACCCCACCGATGGAAAGAATACGGAAGTAGATGACTTCAAGCTTCTGCGTTTCCGCCTCATGCCCGACGAGACGGAAGAGAGGCTCGGAGAACAATGCGCAAAACGCCAGAATAACTCCGGCGGCGACGGCGAGATAAATGCCCTGCCAGACGGATGCCCCGACACGCAAGAATCGTCCAGCTCCCATGTATTGGGCGACAAAGGTGTTGGTGTAGCCCGCCAGCCCGATAAACATGCCGCAGACAAGCCAGAAGGTCATTCCAGCCGGTCCGACGGCGGCGATGGCATTCTCGGAGTATCGCGAAAGAAAAATGCCGTCTACGATCTGCATGAGCATGACGCCCATCTGCGAGAGCACCAGTGGCCCGGCCAATAGCAGGATTCGGCCCGTGGAGACGAAATGCCTATCGTCAAAGCCGGATGCAGGTGGGTCCTGATTTCCAGAAGCGCTCATGTTCCCCGCCGAAGGACGTTAGTGTGAGAGAGAAGAAACGGGTCCAGGGCGTCGAGCCTTCAACGCCAAGAATGGAAGGACTGCACGCCGTACCGAACCGCAGGTCTTATATGTGAAACATTCGGTAAGACAAGTAGCCCAAGGCTTAAGGATCCATACGGTAAGGAGTCGGATGCTGAACGCGTGGGTTATGCGAAGCTCGCTGGGGAGAGGCCCCCGCAACGCCGACCTCGCGTTCGAATCCATGAAGGCGGCAGGCCGGAGTTGCCGTGCTTACCGCTCTGGAATGCACTGCTGGCTTGAGGAGAAGGAAAGACTACTTCTTGGCGCTCTTCGCGTCGGGCTTGGCTGCCGACCCAGGTTTGGCAGCTGCCGCAGGGGTCGCTCCTGCCGGAGCCGCACCGGCCACCGTAGCCGCCGCTTCGCCTTCAGCCGGAACTTCTTCCTTGGCTTTCTTCTTGGTGCGCAACTTGATATTCCGCACCTTGACCAGGCCGAGTACCAGATTGGTGTCTTCCTTCCACTTGCCGGCCTCTTCCAATTTGGCAATCCGTTCGGCGCGGCTCAACACATTGCGATGCTTGACTAACGATCCTTTGCTTCGCAGACTGCTGTGAATTGACATGACCGTCCACTCCAACAAACGTAACCAGCGTAATCCCTTCAGGTGAACGCCTGAAACGGGCGCGCACGACCGGCGGCGCGAAGCGGTTAAGGATAGGCAACCCGGCGTTCGAATCAAACGGAAAACTGGGATGGTTTTCTTGACCCAACTCTGCGAGGATGGCCGGACAGAGCGCCTCTGGGCTTCACCGCGTCCTTACCGCCCCGCCCGTCAGTCCAGGCGTGCCGCATGACCTACAACACCGGTCCTGCACCCTTTCTTGACGATCCGACGCCGTTCCGCCACAGTTGGCAGTTGTCTTTTGCCGACAGTCCGATATGCCATCTATGTTCTCATTCATTGTGCGCCAGAGGGCGCACGAAAAACCCGAACGAGGAGGAACGAACCATGGCTCTTTCAGAAAAAGAAGCGGTTGCCGGTTTTCGCGTGCTGGTTTGCATGGCGAAGGCCGACGGGAAACTCCACGAAGAGGAACGCTCGGCACTGGAAACTGGGCTGGAAGGCATTCCTTTGCCCAACGGCGTCTCCCTGAAGGACCTGCTGGCCGAAGATGCTTCAATCGAGACCCTCATCGCCCAGATCGGATCCGACGAGGCCCGCGAACAGACCTATCAGGCTGCCTACACAATGGCCTATGCGGACGGCGAGTGCTCACTCGACGAGCAGAAGTTGCTCGACCGCCTTAAAGCCGGCCTGAAGATTCCCGAGGCGAAGATTTCCTGGACCAAGCGCATCGTGGGCGAGGCCAAGGACACGTTCCTGCCCAGCAACATCCAGCCCATCACCGATCCGGAGAAACGCAAGAAAGAGATCCGCGAAGACGTCGTGAAGTACGGCATCCTCAGCGCCGCGCTGGGCGCCAATCCGCTGCCTGGCGTCTCGATTGCCACGGACCTGGCCGTCGTAGGCATCCAGGTAAAAATGTTCCGTGACATCGGACAGTACTACGGGCATCGCGTCGACAAGGCGGCCATCAAGTCCCTGATGGCGGGCTTGGGCCTCGGCACCGGCGCGCGCATCGCGGTCACCAACCTGGCCAAGTTCATTCCCGGCTTCGGCAGTGCGCTGGGCGCCGCCACCTCTTTCGTCGCCACCTACGCTCTCGGCAAGATCGCCGAGAAGTGGTTCGACGGGAACATGAAAGCCGACGTCGCCACGCTGAAACAGGACTACGAAGTCGCCAAGAAGGACGCGCGAAAAGAGTACGACAACCGCAAGAAGGAAATCGAGGCCGAGCAGAAGGCCAAGGAACTCAAGCTCAAGGTCCTCACCGAGGAACTCCGTATCGGCGAACTGACACAAGAACAATACGAACAGAAGGTGGCCGAACTGAAGTAGTCGCCGCCTTTCAGACACCGCCCGGAACGGGTCTGCACTCCTTCGCAGGCCCGTTTCCTTTCATTCGAAGGATGCCCGAAAAGCACCATGGAACGGAAACTCTGGCTGACCCTGTTGTACCGGGAAGCCAATCTCTTCATCGAACACCACGAGGAATCCGGAGAGGCG
>CAYSBP010000045.1:0-2945 GCA_964429255.1 uncultured Planctomycetia bacterium | reverse complement strand
GTCTACTCTGCCGGGAGGGCGTGCCGCCCCTTTGCCGCGTGGCGCGCTTCCAGTTCCTCATGGAATTGTGACGGGTGCGGCGCCGGACCATTGGCGAAGGTGTGCCCCCACCAGTCCGTGAACGTCTCGCCGTTTTTGCGTTCCCTCGCAAAACGCTGGATATATGGCCGCAACGCGGCCTGGACCTCTGCCAGCGCGACGCTGCGTAGCGTCAACCCGGCCAGCCGGTCGCCTTTCTGCGAGCCGCCCATGAAGAGTGAGTACTTCCCGGCGCCGCGACCCACCAGCGCGATGTCGGCATTGTAAGGACGCGCACACCCATTGGGACAACCGGTCATGCGGAAGAGGATCGGCTCGTCCTCCAGGCCGAACTCCTTGAGCAGGGCATCCAGCTTGTCCCACAGCCCTCGGAAAACGCGCTCGCTTTCTGAAAGTGCCAGTCCACAGGTCGGCAGCGCCACGCAGCACATCGACATGCCGCGGGCCCTTGAATACGTATCGGACGGCGGGATGCCGTATTCCTTCAGCAGGGCTTCCAGCGGCCTCCGGTCCTCCGCCGTCAGGTCACAAAAGAGCAGGCTCGTGTTCGCCGTAATCCGCAGCGGGCAGCGGAAGCGTTCAACGATCTCGCGAATGCCCGTTCGCAAGCGTCTGGCCCCGTCATCCTTGATGCGGCCCGTTTCAACATGAAGACCGTAAAAGAATCGGCCATCGCCCTGCGCATTCCAGCCGTGCAGGTCGGCCACCGTCGAGAGGGCAAACGGCTTGGGGTCTTTGAGCGTGAACGGCAGTCGCACCTGGATCTGTTCGCGCAGCCATGCCACGCCCTTCTCGGCAACCAGGTACTTCAGCCGCGCGTGCTTGCGGTTCGTGCGATCACCCCAGTCGCGGAAGACGGTCAGCAGCGCCTTGGCCACCTCGACGACTTGCTCGCGGCGCGCATACGCCACAGGCTTGGCAAGATGTGGATACGTGGCCACCTTGCCGTGGTCCATGCCCATGCCACCGCCTGCCAGGACGGTGTAGCCTTCCACGTTTCCGACTGGCGCGTGGGACACCAAGCCCAAGTCGTGGGTGTAGATATCCACGTCGTTGCGCGGGGGAACCAGTATGCCCGTTTTGAACTTCCGAGGCAGCATGGTGTCGCCGTAGAGCGGATCATGGCCGGCCGGCGTCTCGTTCTTCAGCTTCTGCCCGTTCAACCAGATCTCGAAGTACGGCTCCTGGTTGGGGAAGAGCGCCTGCGTGATCTCAACAGCCAGGCCTTGCGCGTCGCGATGGGCCGGCGTGTCCAACGGTGCGGATGTTGCGCAGACGTTGCGGGCCACGTCACCGCAGGCGCCGAAGGTCGTGATCCGCGCTTCGCTGTTCAATCGCGCGATCAGCGAACGCAGGTTGCACTTCAGTACGCCGTGGAACTGCACGCACTGCCGGCTGGTCAGACGAAGCGTCCCATTGGCCAGTTCAATGGACAGCCGGTTCAGCTTGAGGTACTGCTCGGCCGTCAGGTGACCGCCAGGGATCTTGGCGCGCACCATCACGATGTACGCCAGGTCCTGCTTGGCCTTCACCCGCTCGATCCGTTCGTCTCGGTGATCCTGCTGGTACGCACCATGGAATTTCAGCAGCAGGTTGCTCTCCTCGGAGAAGCTGGCCTTGGGCTGCGCCAATTCCTGTGCGAGGGTTCCGCGCAACTGACGACTATTCTTCTTGAGTTCCTCGACACCCATGTCAGATGTTCCCATTCCAAGGGTCGGCCTGTACCGGCTGACGCACATGCAGCCCGCACTCCTTCTGCTCCGGCCGCTCCCACCACCAACGTCCGGCCCGAATATCCTCTCCAGGCTGCACGGCACGCGTGCAGGGCAGACACCCCAGCGACGGATAGCCCTTACTGTGCCACGGATGGAACGGCACGTCATGCTTGCGGATGTACGCCCACACCTCATCATGCGTCCAGTCGGCAATCGGATTGAGCTTCAGGAGCCCATGTTCGTCATCCCATTCTGCCTTCCGCAACTGGCAACGCGTCACGGCCTGCTCGCGCCTCAAACCTGTGATCCAGGCGCTCAATCCGCCCAGCGCGCGGTTCAGCGGCTCGACCTTCCGCACCCGACAACACTCGTGGCGATTCTCCAGCGACTGGTAAAAGAGGTTCAGCCCCTTCCCGTTCACCATCTGCTCGACCGCCTGCGCATCCGGAAAGAAGACTTCCATCCGAATCCCCATCCGCTCGCGAACGCGATCAATCAACGCATACGTCTCCTGCGGCAAACGACCCGTATCCAACGTAAAAACTCGCGCATCGGAACGCAACTCGACCATCAGATGCAGGACCACCATGTCCTCGGCGCTGAGACTGGATGCCAGCGCCACTTTCCGCCCGTAGCGCTCCAGTGCCCAGCCCACCAAGTCCTTCGCCGGATAGCTTTCCAACCGACCACTCGCCAGCAAGGCCCTCACTTCGTTCGACATGCTAAGACTCCCTGAACGCATCCACTAACTTCATTATGTCTCAGCCCAAAGATTAAATCCATAGTTATCCTATCATTTTAATAGGAATTATGCATTGATCTTCACGATAGGCCACATATAGTCGGTCAAAGGGAGTGAATAACAGACCGGCATTGGTTTCACAAGATCTTTTGATGATGACAGTTAAGGAGATGTGGAGATGCCTTCTACCCTTCCGGAGCGGCCAGTTTTAGATAATCTTTACGAAACCTTCGCGCACCTTAAGCAGCTCGAGTCCGAGAGCATTCACATCATGCGTGAAGTAGCCGCGGAAGCCGAGAACCCCGTGCTGATGTATTCGATCGGAAAGGATTCCGCGGTGCTCGTGCGCCTCGCGCAGAAGGCCTTTTTCCCTGGCCCGATCCCATTCCCACTTCTGCACGTGGACACCGGCTACAAGTTCAAGGAGATGTACTCGTTCCGCGATGCCT
>CAYSBP010000044.1:0-17978 GCA_964429255.1 uncultured Planctomycetia bacterium | reverse complement strand
TCGGGTGCGTATCCATGGCACCAGGTCCTGGACGTCACTTTTCGGCTACGCACCCGTACGGCGGGTGCCGGTCCTTTTCTCCTTGACTCCACGGATACCAGGCTAAACTGTTGTGAGCGCTACAGGTTAGATGAGATACTGCAGGGGGAGTCCTGGACGTGGTTGTGTGCGGTTTCACTCAGCAGATTCCTTGATTGCAGCGACCGATAGAATGAGGACAAGGGCTTCTTACAAACCCCGAGGGTGGAGCGGCGACATGGCACACAACACAGTCTGGGGATTGGACATCGGGAACTCGGCCGTCAAAGCCGTCAAGATGATGCGATTCGGGAACGAGGCCCGCATCGTGGATTTTGACATTATTGACATCGGTGGCGAGGAAGAGGGCAACCGGACGGAGCGGGTGAAGTCGGCCCTTCAGACGTTGTGTAGCCATCATGGGTTCGGGGACGATCCGGTCTATCTGTCGCTGCCTGGCGATCAGTGCCTCTTCCGCGAATTCCAGTTGCCGCCCGGTTCTGAGCAGAAGGTTGAGGAGCTGGTCAACTATGAAGCCAAACAGCAGATTCCGTTCCCGCTGGACCAGGTCGAGATGGGCTGGGAGCGTTACGACCATCCGGGCGGCGGCGTCGGGGTCGAACTGATCGTGGTTCGCAAGAACATCGTCGATGAAGTGCTGGCGTTGACGGACGAGTTCAGGATGCAGGTGCGAGGTATTACGGTGTCGCCTGTGGCGCAGGTGAACTTTATTCAGTACGAGTTCCAGCCGCAAGGCATTTCGCTGATCCTGGACGCCGGGTACAAGGGCACCGACTTCGTCGTGATGCAGGGCAATTACATCTATGCCCGCACGATTCCGATTGGCGGACGCGAAATCACCCGCTCGCTGGAAGCCAAGTTCAAGGTTCCGTACGACAAGGCCGAGGAACTGAAGAAGAACATCGAGCAGTCCAAGCAGGCCGACAAGATCCTCAGCGTCATCGAGCCGACGCTGCGCCAACTGGGCGCTGAGATTCAGCGCACGATCGGTTTCTACAAGTCGCGATCCAAGGGTCAGCGCCTGGCGCAGGGCTACCTGATGGGGCACACCTTCCGCCTGCCGCGCATGGCCGAGACGCTTGCGGGGCAGATTCGCGAAGCGCCCATGACGGTGGTCGAGGGCATGCAGCGCATCCAGGTCGACCGCGCCGTCAATCCGCAGGTCTTCTGCAACGAGTTCCCCACCATGGCCGTGGCCATCGGATTGGGTGTGCAGGGCCTGGGCTTGAGTGCCTTGAAGGTCAATCTGCTGCCCAAGTCGCGCGTCCGCCAGATGGCGGTGGGTAAGAAGAAGGTCTGGGGCGTGATCTCCGCCGCGGCGATCATCCTCGCGGTCGTGGCGTCGTACTTCGGTGCTTCGAAGGAACGCACTGCGTCCTTTCAGCTGAGCGCGGACGTGAAGGGGGCTGTGAAGCTGGCCAGGAAATTCGAAGGGGAAGTGGAAGCTGCCAAGAAGTCCATGCCTGCAGGGCAGGCCATCGGTGACGTGGAACAGCGTTTGCGGCAGTGGTCGCGCATCCCGCGGGATCGGGGAAGGATGCTCCAACTCTTCAATAACATGGTCAACCTGAAGGATGAGAGCGGGCGTCAGGTGTTTGGCCCGGAGAGCAAGGTTTTCCTGACAGGGCTGTACGTTTCGCGAGTGCCTTTTTCCTATGAGATAGGTTCACTGCAGCCGCTCAATCCGTCCTTGTCCGGATCGCGGCGGGAAATGCTGCGCACCTCGGTGGCGCAGCGGGGCGTCAACAGTATCTACGCCGTGTTGAACGGGTGTCCTGATCCGAATGCTCTTTTGAACGCTTTTCCAGAGCTACCGACCAATGTGATCATTTCGGGCGAGTGCGATGCGCCCGCCCTTTACACGGTGTTGCAGAATCTGGAGAAGGCGTTGAAGAAGATGGAAGGCGTGACGGGCGTGTGGACGGATGATCGCAGACCCAATGCCGGTGTGTGGAGGGAAGTGGTTTCCAAACTGGATGAGGACCGCAAGGTGCGCGTGGGGGACGGTGGCGGTGAAGCGAAGGTGATCGACCATCCCTTCTCCGTTTTCCACGTGACGGTTTGTTACAATCCGGCTTCCGATCCGGATACGACCATGTCGGCCGCGGCACTCGCGGCGCCTGCGGCGAAGGCGGACAGCAAAGCGGCGGGAAAGGCGAAGGGCAAGGCTCAAACCAAGCCTGCCCGCAAGTAAGGAATAGACAGGGAAGATCGGTACCGACCAAGTGGAAGAGAATTGCCCTGTCTGCCGGCGGGGCTTGCCAAGGAGGTTCTAAAGTGGAACTTGTGATGCGATACTTCTTCTGGGTCGTTCTGGTGGTTATTCTGGCCTTGGCGGGCGGTTTTTGGTTTCTCACCGTGCCGGGGGTGCAGGAGGAATCAATTCAACTCCAGAATGCCATCAATGAGCAGACGGGGGTATTGAAGGAGAAGGCGGACAAGAAAGATGAAATCCTCACGCAGAGCCATGTGGACGCGACGAAGGCGTATGCGGCCAAACTGGACGGGCAGGACCGTGCGGTCAAGGAATTGCTGAGGAGCAAGATGCAGACCGTGATGGATCCCAAGTTCCAGCAGGCGCCCGCGGAGCCACTTCTGTTTGACGAATGGCTGATTGGTGTGCGCAAGGAGATCCT
Organism: uncultured Planctomycetia bacterium; assembly: GCA_964429255.1. Taxonomy (GTDB): domain Bacteria; phylum Planctomycetota; class SZUA-567; order H5-PLA8; family H5-PLA8; genus CAYSBP01. The sequence goes on along the minus strand of CAYSBP010000044.1, from coordinate 15,303 downwards.
AGACCAGGCGCAGAAGGCTGAACTTGTGTTGCCCGTCGGGTTTGACGTGTCGTGGTTGGACGAAGGCAAGATTACGATCAAGGCCGACCGCGATGCGCGATTGGAGAAGGTGGCCTTTATTGGTGAAGTCGTCCGCTTGTTGTGCGAAGTGAGAGGCCAGGTGACGGAGTTAGAATTTGCGAAGGCGGATCAGGTGGAGGTGCCCAAGCAGGTTCCCGCTGGGGTTTACTCGCTGGACTTTATCGATCGGTTGGACGAGGTAAAGGCCGATGCACGTGAACGGGAGTACCTGGCCCATGCCTTTGGGGCGACCATCAAGGCTCCGCCGGCGCTGAAGAAGTTGCCCAGTCGGCCGTACAAGTCCGTGTTGATCGATATCCGGTTCACGGCTCCGTTGAGCGTTGTGCCTCAGGTCGTGCAGACCTTCGAGGCGAGTCCCAAATGGTTTGGCATTGTTCGGAAGATCGATTGCCAGCGTGTGGTGGAGCCGTACGCGAAAACAGCCACGCCGGCAACCGTTAGGGCGGTAGAGATCGGTGCGGATGGCAGGCCGATGTTTTCGAACAGTCGCTACCACGAAGCACCCGTTCAGGTGCAGTTCTGGCTCGAGATCCTCAAGATGGACGAGCAGGCACTTAAGTGAGGGTTTAGGATGTTGGGCGGCACGTTGAGCGAAGAAGCGGAAAGGCACACCCGATGAAGTTTCTGACGAGCCACGGTGAAAAACTGGTCTGCGCAGTGGTGGTCATTCTCTGTGCCGTCTGGATGGTCCAGGCGCTCCAAAACAATACGGCGAAGAAACAGCAAGAGATCCGGGATTGCGAGAAAATTATCAATATCCGCCTCCAAACCAACACGGCGACGGAGGCCTTTCCTCTCCATCCATCGAGAGTGCCCGACTATGTAGCTGAATCAAAGGAGCGCATGCGTGGGGCGGAGACCTCTGTGGGTGCCCCGCTCGTGGTGCGATCTTTCTATCCGCAGCCGGATCGCCCGGTCGTTCAGGCCAAGGAAGTAGAATCGGTTACCTCTGAGGAAGCTGTGCCGGTTCAACTGAAGCACTTTGTTGCGGATGGGCAACAGGGCATGGTGGTTGTGACCTGCCCCCATCCGGAGAAGACGCCCCACTTTGTTCCCGTGCGCATCGAGATTCAGCGGGGAACTGCTCCCGAAAAACTGACCGAGAATGTCCATGTCTTCGAACTGGCACAGGAAACGGCGGCTAAACCGGACGATGCGACGAAGAAAAGCGAACAGTCCGACGCTGCGCCGGGTGATGAGAAGAGCGGGTCTACGGCTCGGAGCGAGCGCAGAAGACCCAGCAAGCCGAGATCGGCCAGGGACAAGAAGAAGGAGACGGTCAAGGTCAAGCCGCCCTGTCGGTTCGAGGATGTGGGTGTTGCCGCGCAGACTACGTACTACTACCGGGCGCGGCTGGTCTCGCAGTTGGTGCCGATGGGCCCCGACAACATTATTATCCGCGATACTCAGAGATTCAAAATCGTCGTCCCCGATTCCCTTGAGAAGGTCGCCAGTAGCACGACGGGCGTGACGCTCTACGCCATGGATTGGACGCCGGTTCAGAAAGCCACGGTTCCGGCGAGCTTCGAACTTCGTTTCAACTTCGTGACGGGCGAGTTGCCGTTGGATCCGAGGGCGCCGCAGGTCGGGTACGGTGCCTTCTTCGGGGTTCGCTTGTGGGACAAGGAGGCTCGGGCTTGGGGCGAAAGCAGTTACAATCTTCCAGTGGGCCAGCCCCTTTCTGGAAAGTTGAAATTCAAGACAGAGACAGCCACCCGATTGCGCGAGTTCGAGACCGGGTTTATTTTCGATTCGGTGCGACCGGCCATCAAGTTCGAGGTGGAGCGGGTCAAGGAGCATGTGATGGTGACGAAGACGGACGAGAACGGCGATACCATAGAGGTTCCCGAATTAGACGAAGCCGGTCAGCCCAAGCTGGTCGAGAAGTTGATCGCGCGCCGCACGTCTACCCAGGTCGCCTTGCTTCGGGTTGGGGACACGGACCAGCAGATTCGCCTGATCAAAGGCATGGGATACGGGGAGAAGCTCGATCCCGATGTCCGGATACTGCTGGACGGCGAGCCTGAACCGGATCTCCAGAAGATGATGGAGAAGGCGTCGAAGCCGGACGACAAGGCCAAGCCCGGAACAGCGCCTGCGACCACGCCCTGAGGAAAAGCCCAAGGCGGCTGAAGAAAAGCCGACAACCAAGGCCAACTGAGAATCGGTCGTGGTGACGCCCTCCAGCCGTCTTGCCGGAGGGATCTTACCATTGGCCGCCGCCCACCTTCGACCTGACGCGATGGCGGTAAGGTGTTGTATGGTGGAGGAGCGAAATGCCGCCCCGAGGTGTCACCAAGGAACTGGCGGAGCACCTCTGGGTACCGTTTATCTCGACTGAACAGCCGCTATTGACCTTGTTCATGGATATTATCGCGCCGGCGCATGGCGGTCCGTGGCCTCCGCTACTTCTCTTTCATGGCTGGCATCAGGACCTGACGTCTCAGCGCGAGCGGGGACGGATCCTGGCCCGCCACGGTTTCTGCGTGCTCAACCTGAATCTGCGCGGACGTGCGTGCACGGTGGGTGTGCCGGATGCCAACGGATGGGAGATCCGTGATGCTGCCGACGCGGTGCAGGCCGCACGGCGCGATTTTCCGCAGCTTTGCGCCGAGCACCTTCCGCCGCGTGCCTTCGGTGCCTCGGGCGGCGGCGGGAATGTGTATGCATTGATCGGCAAGTGTCCGGATCTGTTGTCTGCCGCGGTGGTCTGGTGTGGGATCGGTGATTACGCACGCTGGTTTGAGTGGAACGAGTCGGGTCAATATCGGGATGAAATGCAGAGCTGGATCGCGCCCCAGCCCCGGGATTTTCCAGAGGCCTACCTGGCACGCTCCGGCATCGCCGTGGCGTCCAACCGGCTCTGTCCGTTGCTGGTGGTGCATGGCCGAGAAGACGATTGTGTTCCCGTGGATCAGGCCCGGGCCTACGTGGCGGCGCAGAAAGCGCTCCAGGCGCCACCCCTCCTCCAGTATGTTGAGTTGCCGACGATGGGGCACCAGTTTCCGGATGAGCCGTACCTGGCGCAAGCGGCCGCCTTCTTGTTGCGGCACAACAGGCCCGTATACGTGGAACCGCGTGGGCGTTACATCGTGGCCGGTTTCCTAAAGACGCACTACTTCGAAGTTCGATGGGACCATGTGGGCCTGATGGGCCATGTCGATCTTGACCTGCGGCGGCGGCGGCTTTTTCTGCATGGTCCTTCAGGGGGCGCGGCGCAGGTCCGGTTGGCGGGGTCCATCAAGTCGCCCGCATTGGTGCCTCCCGCGCCCCGCGAGTGCAGACTGCTCTCGGCTCGACAAGAAGCCGGCTGGACGGTCATCGACGTCCGAACCAACGGCCAGGCATGTCGTCTGCAGTGGAAGGTTTGAGTGCGTCGGGTGTTTCTTGTTGCAGTGTAGGAGTCATCCATGCCCAGCGGCAATCCACCTATTCTGTTGGCGTTGGTGCTTTGCGACACCATCATCCGCGAAGAGGGGACGCACAAGTTTTCCCTGATCGGTACGTTCAATACCATCGGGGCCGGCACGTTTCCCTGCGTTCAGCCGAGCATATCGGTGTACTTTGCCCTGACCGATGGACGGGGAAAGGTGCCCTGTGTCCTGCGGGTGATCGAACTCGAGTCCGGCCAGGAACTCTTCAAACTGAACGGGATGATCGAGTTCCGGGATCCGACCGTCGTGGCGGAACTTTCCTTCACGATCCAGCGGGTGCGCTTCCCAAAGCCGGGGGAATATGCCCTCGAAATCCAGGCGGACGGCGAACTGCTGGGTACGCGCAAGCTGCGCGTCCAGGAAGTGAAGATGAAGGACGAGAAGTCCTAACTGCTAGAGCTTCCTGCCGTTGCCCGCCCCCTTCGACTTGATGACACTCCTTAGGTCCAGCGAGTGTTCCGGCCCGGGGAAGACACTGTTGCGGACTTCGTCCAGGTAGTCCTTGGCCGCCTTGCGCATGATCTGCGCGATGTTCGCATAGCGCTTGGTATGCTTTGGCACAAAATCCTCGTACATGCCCATCATGTCGTGCAATACCTGCACCTGTCCATCGCAATGCGGACCTGCACCGATGCCGATGGTGGGAATGGTTAGGGAATTTGAAATCTTGCGCGCCAGTTCAGCCGGAACCAGTTCGAGTACGATGGCGAAGGCACCCGCTTCTTCGAGCGCTTTGGCGGCGAGCATGAGGCGTTTGGCGGCTTCCAGTGAGCGGCCTTGGACGCGGTAGCCGCCAATCAAATGGATGGACTGCGGCGTCAGGCCGATGTGCCCCATCACGGGGATACCGGAGGCCACCAGCGTCCCGACGACGGGCGCCATGCGGCGGCCGCCTTCGATCTTGACGGCCGTCGCCCCGCCTTCCGCGATGGCACGGGTGGCCGTGCGTAGGGAGTTGGGCAGGTCGGAGCCCGAGTAGGTCCCAATCGGAAGGTCGACGGCGATCATGGCGCGCTTGGCTCCGCGCGAGACGGCTCGCGAGTGGTGGATCAGCGCGTCGATCGTGACGTTCAGGGTGCCTTCATGTCCGAGAACGACCATGCCCAGCGAATCGCCGACCAGCAGAATGTCCGTGTCCACCTCGTCCAGGATCTTGGCCGACGTGTAATCATAGCTGGTGATCATGGTGATCTTGCGGCCATGCTTCTTCATCTCGCGCAGGTCGTGGATATTCAGACGGTGTTCCATGGCAGACTCCTCCGCGAAGAAACCGGCGGCCATCATCGGGCAGAGACGGGCGGGCGTCAATGGACGCTATTTCTTCTTCAGCCAATCCGGGATCGTGAAGGGAAGGGGGAGTTCTTGTGGTTTTTCGGCTTTTGTGCCGGCGTCGGTCTCCGTCCCGGTACGTGGGGCCGTTCCCGGGGCGGGTGTGGCTCCCGGTTGAGCCTGCTTACGTGCGGCGATCAGGCGGTCGATCTTCTTCAGGACCTCCTGGAACGAGATGGCAAACTCGGCTGCGTTGGGCGACGGGCTGGTAACGGTTCCCGAGAGCCAAAGGGAGGGGTTTCCGCGGCGGAAATCCTGCATGATGCCCTCGCGCTCGGTCTCGGACAATTCGTCCAGGTGCATCAGTTTCTGGGTGGACGGCGGGAACCCGAGGAACCACACGTGGAAGGGCGTGGGTTTGAAGCTCTGGCTCGGCAGATCGATCTTGCCCAGGAAACCGATGATGAGTCCGTCGTTCTTGCCTTTTCCTTCCAGCGTGCCCTGTGCCATGTCGACCAGGCCGTTCCGGATGGTCATGGCGATGTCGGTATTTTTGAACTCCATCCGTGAGAGGAAGAGCCCGAAATCGTCCTGGTACAACCGCATGACTTTGCCGGTGCCGGGTAGGACCAGCCCATCGAAGATGTCGCCCAGGGCTCTCATGCCGAGCTTCCTGATGTCGCCGAAGAAACCGCCGCCTGGACCGGCCTTCTGGTCTTCGACGCCCCGCTTTTCGAGAACCAGTTCCCGGATGGTGGTCTTCAACTCTCCCTGCCAACTCGAGCGTTCGGGTTGCAGGAATCCATTCCCGGACAACACGCCCGTGGCGCTCAGCTTGCCGAATACCTGGTAACTGCCCTTAGCCGGCGGCTTGGACGGATCGAAGGTCAGCGCGTGAAGGTCGACATCGCTCACGGTGAGCCGCTGGTGGTGTCCAATCGGTGTTGCGCCGACATTGTAAAGTGCATCGCGCAGAATCATCTGGCCGCCACCGATCTCCGCATTGGCCAGGGGGATGCTCAACTTCAGTCCATCAAAGATGAGTTGTTGTACCTGCAGGTTCGTGAATGTCTGTCCGGCCAGCGTCAGCGAAGGTGCCTGGAGCCCCAGTTCGAGGCGCAGTCGACGGATGCCGTTGAGATCGGTAGGGCCGCTCGTGACCGGCCCCTTCGCGTTCACGGATTCGCTCAAGGTCGCGATCGTGTCCAGGAGCGCTTCCACGTGGATGGGGGTATCGGCCACCACCCGGCCGCGGACGAGCAAGGGAAGTCCATCGGCCAGCAAGGCGGTGGGCAAGGCCATGCGTGGTTCGCGCGCACAGGCCTTTTCGAGGATGGTGGTGATGCCCTGTGCGACGGCCGGCTGTCCCGTGATGCCGAAGTTCAGGCCCACCGTCAATTGCGGGCTGGACAGTTCATACGGCGAGGCATTTAGCGTGCCATTGATCGAAAGATCGGCGGACTTGCCCATCGGGCGGCCTGAGAGCACGACATCGCGCAGAATGCACTGGAACAACATCTTGTCCTCTTCGCCCATGCGGTCCGGCAGGACGCTGACCCTGCCATTGTAGCTGCCGTGGAGCTTCTCCAACGAACCACTGGCCGTGAAGGTCTTGGGCAGTGATGCGTACTTCACCGCGCTGGCCATGTCGACGCGTTGGGCGTCAAAGGCAACCCGCAGGCGGTCATTCTTCTCGTCGTAGAGAAACCCGGTCAGCTTGCCGGGCAGTGGGCCGTTGGTGAGTTCCAGCAGTTCGCAGGTCCATGCGCCGGTGGCTGACTGCTGCAGGTCCGTCATCGAGAGCGCGAGGGGGCCGCCGGTCAGCGCGGCGCTGGGAACCTGGATCCCGCCCCGCTCGGGCAGCCCAAGCGAGAATCGGAAGCGGCAGGGCGTGGCGAGCGGTTTCTCATAGACGAAATAGGGGGCTGCGCAAGCCAGATTGACGTGCAGGTCGTCCAGCAGCACGGTGGCCTCGACATCGGTCCGCAGCGGGTCCAGGACGACGACGGCGGGGCTCAAGCGCATCGCTCCGTCGATGGATGCGGCCGGTTCTCTCTGCGGAAGCGGTGTCGCTCCGGAACGCGGATGCCAGTCGGCCGCCAGATCGATACGCGCGAAGAGCTCGTAGCTGCCCGGCTTGGTGCCCTTTCGTGCGCTCAGCGCGCTCAGTTGGATGCGCTCGGCGATCCGATAGACGCCGGCGCGCACGTCCGCGATGAACGTTTGAGCCAGGCCCTGCGCCCGGAGGAAGGTCAGCAGTTCGCGCGTGGAAGCCTCCATCGAGTGAACGTGAACCCCCATTTCCAGGTGGGAAGCGATCGTGGCCACGATCGCGTGAAGAGGCTTCTTGAGATCCAGGGAAGCCAGCAGCGCGCCGAGTCTCGCCACCTCTTCAGGTTCGCCGCTGGGTTTGGTGAGCGCGAAGCTCGAAATCAGACAGGCACTGCCGTCGGTTCGTTTGAAGTCCAACTGGTCGATGAGGAGACGGTCCTTTTCCCGTTGATAGCGTGCGCGTAGCGTGAGCAGGCCGGCCAGATCGAGGTCCTTGGGCAGAAGGTCATGCTGCTTGAGCACGTCGAAGAGCCGTGGGCCGGCAGCCACATCGAGCGAACAATCCGTGAGCAGGGCACTGACCGCGGCCAGGTCAGCCTTCCCCTGGTCGAGGAAACGCAGGATCGTGCTCAGGGACACGCTCGGTGCCGTAACGTTCGCCTTGGCGGCCGCGCCCGTGAAGGTCAGACCGTGTACGGACAGCGCGCCCTTGGGGGCGTCGTAGGCCAACGACAGATCGAGATGCCCGCTCCACACCGGATTCTCCCATATGGCCAGGGGGGGCGGTTGAGCGGCGCCTTTCGCGCGCACCTCGCGCAGCAGCGTCTGGACGCATTCCACGCCTGCAGGCTTCAGCGAGACCTGGACGGTTGCGGAAGGCACGACCTTTTGCCATCCCGTCAGCCGGGATTGCGACAACGCCGTGTGGAGCGTTTCGACGTTGAGGCCCTGCAGGCCCAGGACGACGGTCCAGTGCTCATGCTGGAGATCCAGCTTCTCCACATCCACCCGATGGGTGGCCGCGTCGTGCGAGGCCTTCACGCGCAGGCTGCCGGCCAACAGCGGTTCGTTGGGAAGGATGCCCAGTGCCTGCAACCTCTTGACCGATGCCTGGTTGACCCACGCGTCCAGCTTCGCGGACGGCATGGCGGCCAACCAGCGTTTGAAGCGGTCCTCGACGGTCGTGGCATCTGCGGCGTACGCCAGTGTGGAGATCGCGGTCTCCGACAGGGAGCCTTCCAGATTCAGCGAACCCGACTTCAACACGACCTTCGGGATCGCCACGGTATCGCGGGTGCTCGTTCCAACGGCCGACGGCGTGCCCGGTGCAGCCGATCCCCTGCTGTTCTGGACCAGTTCCAGATGCAGTGTGACGTCGTCCTTTTCTTCCCAGCGCAGCGGGATGCCGGCCTTGACCAGTGCCGGTCCACGCAGGTCGAGCTGCTTAAGGGTCAGATCGGTGATGAAGCTGACGTTCTGGGTCGCGATGCTTCCATCGGGGGCCAGATGTCGTACCAGTTTGCTGTGCGCTGTCTGCGTGAAATATCCTTTGACGTCATATTCGGGGCCGAGGAAGAAGCTGACGTACTTGCCCAGTCGGCGGTTCAGGTTGCCGATGGCGGCTAACGATCCGAGTGCCTTGAATTCACCCAGTTCCCATGTTTCCATCGTCTTCGTCCGGTTGAGCTGGCCGTTCATCTGTACGTTGAAGGATTTGTCCTGGGCTCCCAGCTGCACTTCAAAGCGGGCGAACGGCGTGCCGTCCATACGTTCGCGGGCGGCCAGTTCCGACTGCGCATCTACCTTCAGCAGGATCGGGCGCGGATCAGGACTTTGTTGCTGCAGGGTACCTGCGAAGGAGCCCTTCAGCAGGCCCGCTTCGCTGCTGAGGACCAGGTCCCCGTCGATGGCTTCCTCCAAGGGGTCTCCGAGGTTGACGATCTTCAGCAGCGGCCCAAACTCCTTCCAGAGTTCGCGGCCATTGATCTCCATGCGTAACTTCGCCGTGCCTTCGACATGGCGGGGCGTACTGAGCGATTTGAGCATGAGGGGTTGGATCGTCGTGATCTGAAAGGGACGTGCCTTGGCCGCCAGTGTACCCGACACCTGGTCGATCTCGCCTTTGGCGTTGCGGGTGGCGGCGAGGTCGTAGTCGAGTTGGAGCCCGGAGGGTTGTTTCGTGCCTCCCACGGCGACGAAGAACTCCTCCGTTTTCAGGTTGCCCTTTGTGTGAAGGCCATCGGCCGTGCGGCTGACGCTGGCTCGGGCATCGAGTTGTCCGCCGTACTGGTCCTTCAGGCCCAGCGCAGCGCCCATGGCGGAAGAGCAAAGCCCCGTGAGGTCCGCCTGGAGGGCCAGCGAGAAGGGCTCGTCACCTGCCGAGGCCTTCTTCGAACTCATGCGGAAGGTAAGCCATCGCGGCGTGCCGGTCGCCTTCAGCTGCGAAGTGCTGGCCGCGATATCCATAGCGACATTCAGAGGACCGGCCTCCAGTGTGCCGTTTCGCCACGCCCCGCTGAGCGATGCGTCCACCTTGGCCGGTAGCAGACCGGGTTGCCGCTTCGCGTCGCCTCCTTCTCTCCGGACGGCCATCAGTTCGTCGGTCTCGAGCGTGAAGACGAGACGGAGGTCGTCGAGCTTCGGCGCTTCCACTTTCAGTTCGCCGCTGAACTTCTGGCCCAGCGACCAGCGCATTTCGCCGTCCTTCGCAAGTCCCTGGAGGCCGGCGTATTGCGCCAGTTGCCCGAGATCCGCGTCCTGCAGAGAGATACCGCTCTTCGTTTCGCGGATCGTGGTCGGGCCGACAAGTCCCTGTTCGTCAATCCAGACCGTGGACCCCTCCAACAGGATCTTTCCGGGCGAGGCGTTACGTGGCGTCCTGAACGCACCGGCCAGTTGGAAGGCCGCCGGTTGGCCGAGACCGGCCTGGCTGACATCCAGCGTCAGGCTCTCGATGCTGCTGGCCCCGAACTCCTCGTCCTGTAACTGCAGGTGGCTGTTCTTCAGGTGAAGCCGGTAGTCGAGCGCCTTCAACCCTGTGGCTTTGGGCCAGGTGCCTGGCGGGCCTGACATGAACTTGGCCATCACATCGTCCCAATCGGTGACATAGCGGCTGTCCTGACGGCTGCGAATGACCTCCAACTTGAGACCGTCGAGTTCGACGTAGACGCCTTTGCATTCCTTCATGCTGCTGGTGACGAGGGTCCAGAGCGATACCCTGACCTCGGCACGCGAAAGGGAAAGAGGTGCGGCGTTGGAATCGCCCCCCTGCTTGCCTGGGAGCACACGGACATCCTTAAGCGTCACCGTTCCGGCCAGGAGCGAGGCATCCAAGTCGCCGATGGAACAAGGGCGCCCCAGCGTCTGCTCCATCAGCTCCGTTACCTTTGATTGGATGTAGGCATCGTTGAAGTAGAGACGGAGGCCGACGATCGTCAGCAGCGCGAGAACGACGATGCCGGACACCCCGACGAGAGCGTAAACCATCCAGGGCCTGCGTGGCGTTTCCACTGGGTGGCCCGCAGTGCTGTTGCTGCTGGACATTAGGTGTACTCCTTAGCGTCCGATCCGAACGTTTGATCGCAGATCGTACCCATGTTATTCATTTTCACTCAACAGGACAAGCGGTAGTGGTTCAGTGAGTGAAAGACCGTAACCCGCCATCAGGCCGGACGCTTTGCTCGATCGTCCACCGCTCGGCGGACGGCGCCGGCCAAGTCTTCGATACGGAAGGGCTTGGCCACCAGTTCGCGCGCACCGGCATTCAACATGTCGCGCACGCCGGCATCTTTATAAAACGCGGAGATCAGGATCACCGGCACGGCGGGCATCCGTTTCTGCAGTTCGCGTAGAAGCGGCACCCCGCTCAAGCCCGGCATCATCAGGTCCAGCACGATGACCTCCGGCATGAACCGGCCGGTGTCCACCTTCTCCAACGCCTCGTCGCCGGAAGGCGCTGTTTCGACCCGGTAGCCCAGGTCGGAGAGGAGTTCAGCGCACGTGGTCCGCATGATGTTCTCGTCGTCGATGACGAGAACCTTCTCGTGGCCTTCGATTGCGGCACGCTCGGGCGTCTTGGTTTCTAGACATGGGGCGTCGGGCACAGTGGCGTTCGTCGCCGGGAAGCGGATGGTGAAACGCGTGCCTTTGCCCTCCTCGCTCTCCACACTCACCGTGCCGCCGTGACTCCGTACGATGCCGAAGACAACGGCCAGGCCCAAGCCGGTGCCCTTGCCTGGCTCCTTGCTGGTGTAAAACGGTTCGAAGAGGTGGCTCTTGACCACATCGCTCATCCCCGTTCCCGTGTCCTCAATCTCCAACCGTACGTGTTCCTCGCTTTCACGCGTCACGCGCAGGGACAACCGGCCGCCGCGGGGCATGGCGTCGCGCGCATTGACGCAGAGGTTAAGGACGATCTGCTGCAACTGGGTGGCGTCGCCCATGACCAACGGCGCCTGGGGATCGACACCGGTCTCAATGGCGATCGAGCGTGGCATGGATCCTGCCAGCAGTTCGGCGGTTTCCTGGACCAGCGCTCCAAGATTCAGGGGCGTGGGTTGCAGTACGGACTTCCGGGCGAAGGCCAGCAGTTTGCGGTTCAGGTCCGCGCCGCGTTGTGCCGCCGCTTCGATCTTGAGCACGATCTCCCGCCGGGGATCCGCCGAACCGAGTTGCGCGCGCAACAGGCACGCCTGCCCCAGAATGCCCCCCAGCAGGTTGTTGAAGCCGTGCGCCATGCCACCCGCCAGGGCGCCGACGGATTCCATTTTCTGTGCCTGCAGGAACTGCGCCTCCAGTTGCGTCTGCTCGGTGACATCGAGGCCCATGGCGACGACACCGTCGAGGGTTCCGCCGTGCGAGCGGAGCGGACGTCCGGACCAGCGGATACGGCGTTCGCTGCCGTCGCGACAGCGAAGGCGTGTCAATACCAGGGACTCCTGATATGTGCCGGACAAGGTGACGTCCAGCATCCCCTCCATCTGCCGGCGTTCGTCCGCGTCCGTGATGAAAAGGGTGGTGAAGGGCATGCTCAGGACTTCATCCCGGCGGTACCCGGTCAGCGTTTCGGAGGTGGCGTTGAAGCTGAGGATCCGCCCGCCGGGATCCAGACTCACGACCAGGGCGGGCAGACCATCGAGAATCTCGTGCAGCCGCGCTTCGGTGGCGCGGAGGGCTTGACCGAGTTCGCCGCGCTCGACGGCGGCGGCGGCCAGGCGGGCGACTCCGGTCAGTTGCTGAATCTCATCCGGACGGTATTCCCGCTCGCGATCCTCGTAGATTCCCAGAATGCCCAAGGGTGCTTTGGACGCTGGCATGGGGATCGCCAGCGCGCTGTGCACCTGCGCGAGGGCCTTGCGGAAAGGCTCGCTCAAACGCGTATCGGTGCGGAGGTCGCGGACCGCGATGGGACGGTTGGCGTCGAGGACGCGCTTTGCGAAACCGCCTTCACGGAGAGGCATCCGCAGATCCCTAAGCGCCTTGGATTGCAGTCCCGACGCGCCGTAGACGGCCACTTCCTGCCGGTTCGGTTCGACCAGGAGAAAGCCGGCGCCGGCGGACCGGAAGTGCGTTCGGACCAGCTCGGCAATCTGACGGAGTGAGGTCTCCAGTAACGGGGTTTCGACCAGCACGGCAGCCACTTTATTGTGCAGGGCCAACTCATCCACGCGGGTGCGCACTTCGTCATAGAGTCGGGCGCGATCCAACGCCGAGGAGGCCAGTCCCGCAACCTGTTCCAGTCGCCGGATCTCCTGCGCGCCGAACTCGCGCGGGTACGGGTCGACTCCAACAAGCACGCCCAGCGGATGCGCCCTCGTGCCCAGGGGAATGAAGATTCCGGAAACGAAGTCATGTTGTGCGAACGGATCCTGCTGGGCGCCCTGTTCGGAGGACAGGGCGGTGGATGTGTACGTCTGGCCAGAGCGGAACGCCTGGATGGCCAGCGATTCACTGGTCAAGGGTACCAGCAGTTCGCTGTTGCCGGGCCATTTCTGGTTGGCGGTACGCAGGACCAATGCCTGGCGTTCGGTGTCGAGTTCCAGGACGCCAACCAGTTGAGACGGGAAGACCTTCACGACCTGCTGGACGAGTTGTGTCAGCGTGTCCGTGACACGCAGCGACTCGGCCAGCGCCCGGCCGATCTGGTCAAAGAGCGCCAGTTCGGCCGCCTGGCGCCGGGTCTCCTCCAGCAGTAGGGCACGGCGCAGTCCGGCCGCGGTCTGGCGTGCCAGATCCTCCGCCACGCCCATCTCCTCCGGGCCGATCGCCAGGCCGGTACCGAAGGTGAAGACCATGGCCCCGAGGACATCAAGCCTTCCACCCGTCAACGGCGCACTGATGGCGATCGAGGAGGTCCAGCCAGGAGCCAGTTCCACGGCATGTGGCCGGTGCGGACGTACGCCCACCGAATGGGACTGCCCATCACGTATGGATTCCGCGACCAGGCCGTGACTCTCCGCATCGAACTCCCAGTCCGGATGCGGGACTTCGCTGGCCGGTTGTCCGCTCACCGAGGCGACCTTCAAACGTTTTCGGCCGCCCGGATCTGTTCGCGACAGGACGATCGTGGCCGTCTCGGCATGTAGCACCCGGTGCGCGGCGCGGAGCGCGCAGCGCATCAATGGCGACGCTTCGCTTTCGCCCGCCAGCTCCTGCGTCACGTGGTAGAGCGCGGCCAGGATCTCGGCCCGCCGGCGCGAGGTGGCGTGGGCTTTCGCCCGCTCCAGCGCGGTACCGGCAGCGCGACCGAGCATTCGATACAGCGGGCTCTCGTCCTCCTCCGGTTCGTACGGCCGGTCGAAGCCGATCTGGACCACGCCCACGATGGCCTGTTCCCCCAGCACAGGAAGCCCGATGCAGGAACGGGCCTTCAGCTTCTGGAACTCGTCGAGAAAAGATCTGGGCAACGACCGGTCCTGCACATCCAGAATGGCGGCCGCACCTTTCCAGATGATGTGCCCAGCCAGGCTTCCTTCCATGCCCATGCGGGGCGGGTAGGGCATCGGTGCGGCGCCGCCCGATTCGCTCTGACTGGCCCTCCACAGGTGCGCCGGGTCCAGCGGATCGCGCAGGTAGACAGAAACCGAGGCCGGAGCGAAGATGCGGGCCATGTTTTCCGCAATCTGCACCGCGACCCCCTCCGGTTCCAGACTACGCGCCGTTGCGTCGCTGATGGACTGAACGGCGGCCAACTGAAGCTGCTTCCGCCGTAGATGGCCGATCTGTTCCTCCCGCTCCTGCATCAGCCGCTCGCCGAAGCGGCGCTGCTGCAGGAGCCATAGCACCACGCCCGAAGCGATCAGCCCCACGAGTCCGGCGATCACGATGGCCTGATAGAACGATGCGTTGTGAAAGGCGCGACGCAGCTCCTCGCGATCTCCGCCCGAGGACCGCGTCGCCGAAATGGCCGCCTCCAACTGGGCATTCGAAGCCTGCGTCCAGCTGGTGACGAAGACGACCAGAACCAGAACGGCAAACGAAGAGGCTAACACCTGTCTGCGCAAGCTCTCCGTGTGCGGCCTCAACTGAACGAAATGGCGGGTCTTGAGTTCCTCGACCAGGCTTCCCGCCAATACCGCGACCGGCAACGCGAAAAGGACCATGCTGAGCGAGCGTCCCACCCACCAACCGTCCCACATCCGGGCCAGCTCCACGGCCGGCTGCGGCGCGACCCAGGCGACCGCGCCGTAGGCCACCGAGGCCCCCGCCGCCGAGGCAAAGAACCCCGCCGCAATGAAGACGCCCACATCCCGCAGTCGCGCGATCCGGGGATCGGGCCGAAACGCGCTGAGGAAGAAATGAAACAGCATGACGGCCAGCGGTTCCGAAACGATCAGCGAGATCTCCGTCCGTCCAACGGAACCGAGGAGTAATGTGGAGAGGGCCGTCGCCGATCCAGCCAACAGCACCCCATACGGCCAGTCGGCCCAGAGCGCCCACAACAACCCCAGCACAAAAATCGGGGCCATGCCGGTCCGTCCACCCAGTGGACTGGGGACAAGCCATTGCATTTGAAAAAGAACCCACTGGAGAGTGGCCGCCAGAACGAGCGAAGCCATCCATAGTACGAGCAAGGCCACCGCGGGCTGCGTCCGCCGACCCGCCCAGGGCGGCCAGGGGAGCGGTCGGAGCCCCGGCGCCCAGTCGCCTTCCTCAATCCGTCGAAACAGGTTCCATCCCATGTTGCGTACGATTAGAACTCGCGAGGCGGTTGCTGCCAAACACAAACTGGAGAGAGGGGCGGGAGGGTGGAGGATGGAGGAGGGCGGTGGAGGGGCGGCAAGGACGCCATGAGCGGAGATTAGGGTGGGGGTGTTCTGTGTGTCACCATCCCCGGAGCCATGGACACCGCAGTCCTATGCGGTGTCCATGGTCCGGGACCGGGATATCCGCCACCGATACGGGCACAGCGTTAGAGCTTGCCGCCCAGCTTCGCTTCGAGTTTGCAGAGGCCGGCGACGCTGGCCTT
>CAYSBP010000043.1:0-18027 GCA_964429255.1 uncultured Planctomycetia bacterium | reverse complement strand
TCACTGGTCACTGGTCACTGGTCACTGGTCACTGGTCACTGGTCACTGGTCACTGACACTGACACTGACACTTGGCGTGCGTCCGCGCACGGAATTGGGTCAATTTTTTTGAGTCACAACTGATTTTGGTAGAATGCGTTAGATTCGAGTGCAGGCGCCTGCACTTTTCGCGTGTACCACTCGCCCGCTTCCTGGTACTGCGGCACGCGGCAGGTCAGATTCTTGCTGCTGCTCTTGTCGAAGACGTGCACCTTGTTGGCGTCGAAGGCGAGTTCGATCTTCTGGCCGATGTCGACGGGCACGTGCGCTTCCAGCTTGCCGATGAAGTGGTGCGCGCCGGCTGAGAAGTAGATGACTTTCTCGTGACCCAGCGCTTCGACGACGTCGACCTTCGCGGTCAGCGGTGCGGCGAGCGCAAGACGTGCGGCGGATTCCCTGTCGTGTACGTGTTCCGGACGGATGCCCATCCGCACTTCCTTGCCCACGTAACCGGTCAGCTTCTTCGCGCTGTCTTCGCCGATCGGGACCATCAGGCCGTTCTCGTCCGTGAAGACCACGCCCGAGCCCGTCTGTTCAAGCTTTCCGTCCATGAAGTTCATGGGGGGCGTGCCGATGAAGCTGGCCACGAACTGAGTGAAAGGCTCGTCGTACACGGAGAGTGGCGAGCCGATCTGCTGGATGAGGCCCTTCTCCATGATCACGATGCGGTCGCCCAGCGTCATGGCTTCGATCTGGTCATGCGTGACGTAGATCATGGTGCTGGAAAGGCGCTGGTGGAGCTTGTTCAGTTCCACGCGCATCTCGACGCGCATCTTGGCGTCCAGATTGGAGAGCGGCTCGTCAAAGAGGAACGCGGCCGGCTTGCGCACGATGGCGCGACCCACGGCAACACGCTGGCGCTGGCCGCCGGATAGCGCCTTCGGTTTGCGTTCCAGCAGTTCGGAGATGCCGAGAATCTGTGCGGCTTCCATCACGCGCTGTTTGATCTCCTCCTTCGGGTAGCGGCGGAGCTTGAGGCCGAAGGCCATGTTCTCGAAGACCGACATGTGCGGGTAGAGCGCGTAGTTCTGGAAGACCATGGCGATGTCGCGGTCTTTGGGCGGAACGTCGTTGACCACGCGGCCGCCAATGGAAACGGTGCCGCCGCTGATCTCTTCCAGCCCCGCAACCATGCGCAGCGTGGTCGACTTGCCGCAGCCGGAGGGACCGACGAGCACGACAAACTCGCGGTTGGCTATTTTCAGATTCGCATCGATGACCGCCTTGACGCCGCCGGGGTACGTCTTGTCCACGTGCTGCAGAATGACTTCAGCCACGGTTGCCTCCCCGGATCGCACTCCTCTGATGAACGCTCATTCGTCCTACATATCCCCTGAAAGTCAAGGACCGTGGCGGCAACCATCGGCTATTGCCACAGGTGGGCATCGCCAACGGCAGGGAATCGCCGTCGTAATCGTGGCCGGCTCGCATTGCGCTTGGACGCACTTCGTTCTATTATCCGTTCTCTAACTCAGGAGATGAGTCGCTTTCATGAAGTACGCTGTCATCTGCCCCGACGGAGCGTCCGACTGGCCGATCGCCGCGCTGGGGCAACGCACGCCGTTCCAGGCCGCCCGTCTGCCGAACCTCGCCCGCATGGCCCGTGAAGGCCTGGTCGGACGAACGCTCCATGTCCCGAACGGCATGGACAACGGTTCGGACATTTGCGTGATGAGCCTGATCGGTTTCGACCCCGCACGTTACCACACCGGACGCGCGCCGCTGGAAGCCAAGTCCCTCGGCGTCGAACTGGGTCCCGATGATATCGCCGTCCGCTGCAACACGGTCACCGTCGAGAACGGCGTCATGGTGGATTATTCGGCGGGTCACATCAAGACGGAAGAAAGCCGACCGCTGATCGAAGCGGTCCAGGCCGCCCTCGGCACGGACGGTGTCCGCTTCTACCCGGGCATCCAGTACCGCCACCTGCTGGTCCTGCGGCGTCCTCAGGGCCTGCAGGCGGAGTGCACGCCGCCGCACAACATCACGGGCCGAGCGGCGGCGGAGTACCTGCCGAAGGGTCCGGACGGCGCGATGCTGCACGACCTGATGGAACGTTCGGTCCCTGTTCTTACCCGGCATCCCGCCAATGAAGCGCGCCGAAAACGCGGCGACAGCATGGCCACTCATGTCTGGTTGTGGGGACATGGGAGGCGCCCCAGCTTTCCGGCCTTCCGTGACGTCTACGGTGTCTCGGGCGCGCTGATCAGTGCGGTCGACCTGTTGCGCAGCCTGGCGATGTACCTGGACCTGAACGTACTCCAGGTTCCAGGCATTACCGGTTTCACGGATACCAACTACGCGGGCAAGGGGCAGGCTGCCGTCGAGGCGCTGGGGCACCACGACCTGGTTTTCACCCACGTCGAAGCGCCCGACGAATGTGGACACATCGGCGACCACGCGCGCAAGGTCGAATCGCTGGAACGAATCGACGCCGATGTCATCGGCCGCTTGGTGGAAAGCGACTACGCAAAACGGGGCGAACTGCGCATCCTGGTATGCCCCGATCACCCGACCCCTTGCGCATTGAAGACGCACGCGACGGAACCGGTGCCATTCCTGGCCTGGGGTCCAGGGGTTCCGGCTGTGGGGCTTGAATACCATGAAGCTGACGCACGCCGGTCGCCGTACGAAGTCATGCCGGGACACGCGCTGATGGACTGGTTCCTTAAAGGCAGCTGGCGGATTCCTGAAAAGGATGGAGGCGCCGCATGAAGACCGCATCGAAGAAAAAGGCCCGGTTGACGCCCGGCGAGACTCTGGTGGGCTTGTTCGAAACCGTGGAGCAGCGCAAACGGACCATGCCGCGGCATTCGTATGTGGCGGCGCTGATCCGCGCCGGTCGCGATGCCATCGGCTGCAAACTGGCCGAGGAGACCGGCGAGGTCATCAAGTCGGTGCGCGAATACGACCACACGCGCAAGGTTAAGGAGTTCTGTGATCTCTTCTTCCACGCCTTCGTGCTGATGGCGCACCAGGGCCTGACACTGGATCAGGTGGAAGCCGAGCTGGCTCGCCGTCACGGCATCTGCGGGCTGGACGAGAAGGCCAGCCGCAGAAAAAAGCGGAACGCTTGAGCGTCCGTGTGTGTCTCGGTGTCCGCTGACCAGAAATCACAGGAAGTACCCATGGCTGCGCACGTACCAGAGCACGTCCCGCCTGAACAACTTGTACGGAACCTGCGGCAGGTTCTCGAACGGATCGCGGCGGCGGCGGAACGGTGTGGGCGAAGTGCAGCCGACGCGCGTCTGGTGGCCGTCACCAAGTACGTCAGTCCCGATGCAGTCCGCGCATTGCTGAAGTCGGGAGTCACTGAACTGGGTGAAAACCGTGTTCAGAACGCGCACCCGAAAATCGCCGCATTGCAGCAGGACGTCGCCGCGGCCGGCGCTCGCTGGCGCATGATCGGCCATCTTCAGACCAACAAGGCCAGGCAGGCGCTGCAGGACTTCGCGACGCTTGATGCGATCGATTCCATCCGCCTGCTTGAGTGCCTGGTCGAAGAGGCCGTAAAACTCGGGCGTACCGCCGTACCCTGTCTGGCCGAGATCAACGTCAGTGGCGAAGCGCAAAAGCACGGGTTGCGCCCGAACGAATTGTGCGCCTTTTTGGAACGTGCTGCGGAGTGTCCTGCGATGGACATCCAGGGCTTGATGGCGATGGCCCCACTGTCGGAAACGCCTGAAGCCACCTCGCGTCCGGTCTTCCGGAGTCTGCGCGAACTGCGCGACCAGGCAAACGCCAGCGGCTGGTATCCGCGCCCGCTGCGCGAACTCTCCATGGGCATGACGCAGGACTACGAGATCGCCGTGGAGGAAGGTGCGACGCTGGTGCGCGTCGGATCGGCGCTATACGCCCGCCAAAACGCCGAAGAACGGGACGAACAGGTACCGCCTTGACGCCCCTTGTCCCGCCGCTGGCGGTTACTTGGGCCAGCGGTGGGCCAGGGCGATGGCGACGGCGATGGCGTCGGTCACGTCTTCGGGTTTGGGAACTTCCTTCAACCTCAGGCGTGCGCAGACCATCCGGGCCACCAAGTCTTTGGTGGCCGCGCCGCTGCCGGTCACGGCCTTCTTGATCTCGGCTGGCGAAAGCTCCCAGACTTGAATGCCGGCACGCGCCAGAGCCAGCAGCGCGACGCCACGGCCTTCGCCCATGGCGATCGATGACTGTGGGTTGTTTCCCGCGAACGTCTCTTCAACGGCGCCCGCCACCGGCCGGTGCAGGCCGATGAGTTGCTCGTAGCCCTCGAAGATCTGAACCAGCCGGTGATGGATGGGCAGTTTGGGCGACGGTCTGAAGAAACCGCAATCGATGAGCCGCAGCGCCGGGCCCTTCACTTCAATGATACTCCAACCGGCCGCGCGGGTGCCGGGGTCGATGCCGAGCAGGCGCATGGGTAACGAAGGCGGTTCGGGTCGGCGCATTTGTTGGCTCTTGGCCACTGGCTGTCAGCTACTGGCTACTGCCGATACTCCGTCAGACCGGTCTGACTTCTGATCACTCTCGCTACGGTTCCCCTGACTCCTTCCAACTAGATCACCCGAAAGGCGCCAGAGGATTCTCGTACGCACATGGTGATTGGGTTCGGGATGTCTTGGCGCTGAGCGCCTTAAGAAACGCCATCCTCACTCCTGACGCCTCTCACGCCTGATTCACCGCATCAATGAGCTGCCGCAGTTTCCCAAGATCGCGCCGGTTGAAAGGGATTTTCAAGCGCGGCAGGCGCCACAGTTCGGGTTGGTCGGCTTCGTCCGGGAACGCCTGGCATTCCTCGATTGATCCGGAGTCCTTGGCCAGGATGGCGGCAAAGCGTCTGTTGAGCTGTTGGACCGTACCTGCCGGCAGCGGGGAACTCATCCGGATCACCAGGACGCCGTCAACGTAGCGGCTGCTGTGGTACCGGCGGTAGAAGTTGCAGATCTCGTCGGCGGCCCACATCGGGTCGTCGGTGATCTTGAAGAGGTCCAGGTCATCGGAGCTGACCAGTCCGTTGCCCAACAGATGGTTGGCCATGTAGTCGGCCCACTCGCGCCAATAGTGGCCCTGCGGTTTGTCGATGAAGACCATGGGAATCATGGACGCCTTGCCGGTCTGGATCAACGTAAGCGTTTCGAAACATTCGTCCATCGTCCCGAATCCGCCAGGGAAGAGCGCGATGGCGGAGGCCTCTTTTACGAAGCAGAGCTTGCGCGTGAAGAAGTAGCGGAAGTAGACCAGCTTACGGTCGTCGACGATGTATTCGTTGGCGGATTGTTCGAAGGGCAGTCGGATGTTCATGCCGAAACTGTTTTCACGGCCGGCGCCTCCCTGTGCGGCTTCCATAATCCCGCCGCCGGCGCCGGTGATGACCATATAGCCACGCCGGACGATCTCCTCGCTGAAGCGCCACGCCTGTTTGTATTCGGGCGCCGTTTTGGGCGTGCGCGCCGAACCGAAGGCGGTGACTTTTCGACGGTCTCGGTAGCCGTGGAAGATCTTGAAGGCATACCGCAGTTCGCGGACGGCGGCCTGCATGATCTTCAGCTCATTCCGCGGGGCGCCATCCCGGATGAGCTTGAGGCTGGTCATGATGATGTCTTGGATCAAGTCGGCATCCGGGTGCGAGCCCTGCAAGGCGATCAGTTCGCGCGTCGCGGCCTCAAGCTGGCTGAAGGGTGGTGGCGGGACGGCGCACGAGAGCGTTGGACGCCGAAGCCCGCGGAGTTGCGCTGCACTTGGCGGCGGCGCAGACCGTTCGACGAACGCGCCGCTAAAGTCGGGCGCCAGTTCGCCCTCGGGCGTGTGGGCCGGCGAAAGTGGTCTGGGGACCTCGGCCTCGTCGGCGCGAATCCCGGGCTCGGACGGTCGCGGAATGGAAGCAGGTCTCTTGCGCTTGGCCATGGATGCGGTGGTGTCTCCTGTGCTGCCCGGAGTAAACTTCTACCAGACGCGCAAGTGGGGGGGTAGTGCGGACTCGCGGAAGTTGCTTCTCAACGCAGAGACACAGATCGGGCATGGAGTGCTCAGAGACGGCAGGACGTGAACCTCACCTCAAACTACGATTCTCATCCCGAACGGGATCTGGGCTACCTCTTTTTGCACCATCTGTGCCTTTTCGAGGCACGTACGTCGTTGGGGATCATTCAGACACCCGTCTGGATGGGCTTGATGTACTCGTAAGCGCGCTTCTTGCGATTATAGTAGTGCGGATGTGAACTGGCTGAGGAGATGGCTCGATGGCTATGGTCTACGAGCGCCCGCCTATCGTAATGGTGGATGACGAACCGTTCATCTTGAAGGCGTTGGAATCCATCCTGTCCGACAAGGATCTCGGCGGCATCGTCTCCTTCCAGGACAGTCGCGAGGTCCTGCCGTTCCTGCAGACCGTCGAGGCCGGCATCGTGCTGCTGGATCTTTCCATGCCGCATCTGTCCGGCGAGGAACTGCTCGGCCAGTTGCTGCGCGAATACCCGGATCTTCCGGTGATCATCGTCACGGCGAGCAACGAGGTGGATGTCGCGGTGCGCTGCATCCGGGCGGGCGCCTTCGACTATGTGGTCAAACCGCTCGCCGAGGACCGCCTGCTGAACGCGATCAGGCGCGCCCAGGAAATGCGGGACTTGCGACGGGAGAACCGCACTCTGCAGGAACGGCTGACCTCCGGCCACCTGGAGCATCCCGAATCGTTCGCGCTGATCATCACCCAGAACCCGCAGATGCTTACGCTCTTTCGCTACGTCGAGGCCGTCGCCCGCAGCCAGCACGCGGTACTGATCACCGGCGAAACGGGCGTAGGGAAGGAACTGATTGCCCGCGCCGTGCACGCGATCAGCGGGCGCAAGGGCGAGTTCGTCGCGGTGAACGTCGCCGGGTTGGACGACAACATGTTCTCGGACACGCTCTTCGGTCATAACCGCGGAGCGTTTACCGGCGCCGACCAAGCGCGCAACGGGCTGATCGAGAGCGCGGCAGGCGGGAGTCTCTTCCTGGACGAGATCGGCGACCTGAGCCCGACCTCACAGGTCAAACTGTTGCGTCTGCTCCAGGAGAACGAGTACCTCCCACTCGGCTCGGACCGCCCGAAGAAAAGCGATGCGCGCGTGATCGTCGCGACGCATCAGGACCTCCGTGCGCTCCAGAAACAGGGCACCTTCCGCAACGACCTCTACTTCCGGCTGGGCGGACATCACGTCCACGTTCCTCCGCTGCGCGCACGGCGCGACGATCTGCCGCTGCTGGTCGATCATCTCATGGAAGAGGCGGCGAAGAGTCTAGGACGCCGGAAGCCCACGGCACCCAAGGAACTGATCTCTCTGCTGGCCGCCTATTACTTTCCCGGGAACGTTCGTGAACTCCAGGCCATGGTGCTCGACACCATCAGCCAGCATAAAGGCGGGGTGCTCTCGCTCAATACCTTCAAGGAACATATTGATCGAAACTCCGACCGGAGCGTGGGTGAGCCGCCGAAGGGCGGCGAGGTCATCTTCCCAGCCCAGCTCCCGACGCTCAAGCAGATGGCCGAGCAGCTAGTGAACGAAGCGATGAACCGGGCGGGCGGCAACCAGACGGTCGCCGCACGGTTGCTGGGTGTTACCCGCCCCGCCTTGAGCAAGCGCCTGAAGAACCTTGCAACGGGCAAAGGGGGGTGACTTTTGTAACACCTGAATCTCCGATGGGGTTTATTCACCTAACTCATTACATTTCAACATATTAAACCAGCCCTTGAAGCCCTAAGTCAGGTCCATGGTTACATCCCTTTCCTTGCCGAATAGGTCGAGTCAATCCCTGTAACCCGAGTGAAATCAATAATCTAACAAGCATACTTGAGTTGGCATCCGCCTTGCCAAGGTAAATCCTTGGGGGCGGTTTCGTGCCTGCCTCGGAGTTGCTGGGCGTCGGAGATGCAGGTGCACATGGGCCATCGACCGCACATTTTGCTGGCTGAAGACGAACTCTATGTGCGTCTCACCGTTTCGTTTGCTCTCGAAGAGGCGGGCATGGAGGTGACGGCCGTCGCCGATGGTGCACGGGCACTCGAGCATCTGGTTGGAACGGCGTCGAAGCATCGGCCGGTCGACCTGCTCGTGACGGACCTGCAGATGCCGTGCATGACGGGAATGGAATTGATCAGAAACCTGCGCGATCAGGGACTCAGAGTTCCGATCCTGGTCCTCTCGGCGTGGGCCACGCGCGAGATGCTGGCACGGATCCGGGAATTGTGGCAGGTGGATTTCCTGGAGAAGCCTTTCGAAGCGCGTGATCTGCTGATTCACGTGAACCAGTTGTTGAGTGTGTCCTGCGTAGAAGCGCAGAACAAGTCGTGAGTCGTTCAATGTCCCACAGGATCCCCGTGGCGGGATACGCAAGAGACTACATCATGGATGTAACAACCGGTATCCCGCCCGGGGAAATCCTTTATCATTCAGGAACTCCGAGCGTCGAAGAAGATCTGGTCGCTTTCGAAACCTTTCACGGCGAAGGACCTCGAGACGACCGTACGCAAGGCCATGTATTCGTAGACCGTCAAGGGGCTTTACGGAACGCTGCGTTCCCAACAGCCTTATGGATGTGGTACATGAAGGACAGCATCCGGTTCTGCACACGGCTCAACGCGAAATCGCGGCAGCACACTTCGTTTTTCGTAGCGCCCACCGTTTTCTGCGCATCTCCGTGTACTCCGTGGTGAATCGCCCGGACTAGATCGGCGCGGTCAGGTGGGTCGTGCCCATCAGGAACTCGTCTACGCCGCGCGCAGCCGTGCGTCCCTCGGCGATTGCCCAGACGATCAGCGACTGACCGCGTGCCATGTCGCCGGCCACGAAGACGCCGGGAATCGATGTCATCCGATTCGCCGCATGCCAGACGTTCTGACGCTCGGTCACCCCTACCCCCAGTTGGTCGAGCATCCCGGGCTTCTCGGAACCGAGGAAGCCCATCGCCAGGAAGAGGAGGTCGCAAGGCACCTCGAATGCACTGCCGGCCACGGGCTTCGGCTGCGGACGACCGCCCTTCTCAGAAGGCACCCATTCCAGCCGATGTGCGTGGAGTTTCTTCAGCACGCCCTTCTCGCCCGTCAGCTTCGCCGTCTCGATGCAGTAGTCGCGCACTTCGCATTCTTCATGTGCGGAAGCCACCATGAAGATGCGGTGCCATTCCGGCCACGGATTGTCCGGCGCGCGATCCTTTGGGGGACGCGGCAGCAACTCGAACTGCTTGATCGACTTCGCGCCCTGACGCACCGCGGTGCCCAAACAATCGGCGCCGGTATCGCCGCCACCGAGAATCACGACATGCTTGCCGGTCGCCAGAATCTGGTTCTCAACCTTCTCGCCCACCACGACGCGATTGGCCTGGGTGAGGTAGTCGACGGCGAAGTACACGCCCATCAATTCACGCCCAGGCACCTTCAGGTCACGCGGCTGCGAAGCACCGCCGCAAAGCACTACGGCATCGTGTTGCCGGCGCAGATCGCCCATGTCGACGTTCACGCCGACGTGCGCACCGCAGACGAATTGGACGCCCTCGGCCTCCATCTGCTTCAGGCGCCGGTCCAGCACCCACTTCTCCATTTTAAACTCGGGGATGCCGTAGCGCAGCAGCCCGCCGATCTTGTCTGCTCGCTCGTAGATGGTCACGTCGTGTCCGACGCGAGCCAACTGCTGTGCGCAGGCCAGGCCGGCGGGACCGGAGCCGACAATCGCCACATGCTTGCCGGTCTTCCGCTCCGGCGGCTGCGGTTTCACCCAGCCCATCTCGAAACCTTTGTCGATGATCGCCAGCTCGTGGTTCTTGATCGTCACGGGCGGCTCGCTGATGCCCAACACGCACGAGGATTCGCAGGGCGCGGGACAGAGCTTGCCGGTGAACTCGGGGAAGTTGTTCGTGCGATGCAGCCGTTCCAGCGCGTCCTGCCAGCGGCCGCGATACGCCAGGTCGTTGAAATCCGGGATGATGTTCGCCAGCGGACAGCCGTTGTGACAGAAGGGAATGCCGCAGTCCATGCAGCGCGAAGCCTGCGCGCGCAGCTTCTCCTCGGGGAAGGGCAGGTAGACTTCCTTCCAGTCCTTGGTGCGTTCGTCCACCGGACGCCGCGCCGGCAGTTCGCGCTGCCGTATTTCCATGAATCCCGTCGGCTTACCCATCGTTCTGCTCCTGAACTCCCTTATCCGGCAGATACGCCGTTGTGACGCAACGAAGAGCACGTTCAAAAGCACCCCAGCAGACCCCCACGTTCAAGTGTGACGGACCACTAGTCCGCCACGGCCGGTTGCAGCTTCGTCTGCCGCATCTGTTCCAGCGCCCGTTTGTACTCGTGCGGCATGACTTTCACGAACTTCGTCGAAAGGGCGGCCCAGTTCTCGAGGACCCGCGCGGCCACCGTGCTGCCGGTGAACTCGCGGTGGCGCTCCAACAGGCCGCGGACCAGCTTCACGTCCTCTTCCTCGGCCAGTTCCTCCAGCCCCACCATCTCCTGGTTGCAGCGGATCCCGAAGTCGCCTTGCTCATCCAGGACGTATGCGATTCCGCCGCTCATGCCCGCCGCGAAGTTGCGCCCGGTATGGCCGATGACGACCACCCGCCCGCCGGTCATGTACTCGCAGCCGTGGTCGCCGACACCTTCGACGACGGCCTGCACGCCGCTGTTGCGCACACAGAAACGCTCGCCGGCTACGCCGCGGACGAACAGCTCACCACCCGTGGCGCCATACGCGGCCACATTACCGATCAGGATGTTTTCCTCAGCTTTGAACGTGCTCTTCTTCGGCGGATAGACGACGATCCGACCGCCCGAGAGCCCCTTGCCGAAGTAATCGTTCGCATCGCCTTCCAACTCCAGGTTCAGGCCACGCGGGATGAACGCACCGAAACTCTGACCGGCCGAGCCGGTGAACTTCAGTTGGATCCGTCCGTCCGGCAAACCCTCCGGATGGCGCCGCGTGACCTCGCTGCCCAGCATCGTGCCGGTGGCGCGATCGGTGTTG
Organism: uncultured Planctomycetia bacterium; assembly: GCA_964429255.1. Taxonomy (GTDB): domain Bacteria; phylum Planctomycetota; class SZUA-567; order H5-PLA8; family H5-PLA8; genus CAYSBP01. The sequence goes on along the minus strand of CAYSBP010000043.1, from coordinate 7,024 downwards.
AGGATCGGCAGGTCGAGTTTGAGCGGCTCGTTGCGCCTGTGCGCCTCGTTCGCCCATACGATCAGTCGCTGGTCGAGCACCGTCGCGATGCCGTGGTCCTGATCCTGAACCTTGCGCACCGCCACGCTGGCCCGACGCGGCTGCGGCTTATCGAAGACGCGGGAGAAGTTCAGTCCCTTGGCCTTCCAGTGCTCGATCGCCTCGCGCGTGTCGAGTAGGTCCGAACGTCCCACCATCTCGTCGAGGGTGCGGAAGCCCAGCTTCGCCATGTGCTCGCGCAGTTCCCGCGCGATGAAGTGCATGAAGTTGACGACATGCTCGGGTCTGCCGGCGAATTTCTTGCGTAATTCCGGATTCTGCGTCGCCACGCCCGCCGGACAGGTGTCCTGGTGGCAGACGCGCATCATGATGCAGCCCAGGCTGACCAGCGCCGTTGTGGCGAAACCAAACTCCTCGGCACCCAGCAACGCGGCAATGGCCACGTCGCGGCCGGTCTTGAGTTGCCCGTCGGCCTGCACGGTCACACGGCCGCGCAGGTCGTTTAGGACCAGCGTCTGCTGTGTCTCGGCCAGCCCCAGTTCCCACGGCAAGCCGGCGTGCTTGATCGAAGTCAGCGGCGAAGCACCCGTGCCGCCGTCGTGTCCCGAAATCAGGATCACGTCGGCGTGGGCCTTAGCCACGCCGGCGGCCACCGTGCCAACACCGACCTCGGCAACCAGCTTGACGCTGATGCGTGCCCGCGTGTTGGCGTTTTTCAGATCGAAGATGAGCTGCGCAAGGTCCTCGATCGAATAGATGTCGTGGTGCGGTGGCGGCGAAATGAGGCCGACGAAGGGCGTCGAATGGCGCGTCTTCGCAATCCACGGATAGACCTTGGCGGCCGGAAGCTGGCCACCCTCGCCCGGCTTGGCGCCCTGCGCGATCTTGATCTGCAGTTCGCGCGCCTCGACCAGGTATCGGCTGGTCACACCGAAGCGCGCCGACGCCACCTGCTTGATCGCACTGTTCTTCGAATCGCCGTTGGGCAGCGGTGTATAGCGATCCTCGTCCTCTCCGCCCTCGCCCGTGTTGGACCAACCCTTCAGGCGGTTCATGGCAACGGCCAGCGTCTCGTGGGCCTCCCGACTGATCGAGCCGTAACTCATCGCGCCCGTCGCAAACCGCTGGACGATGCGCTCGACCGGTTCAACCTCTTCGATCGGCACCGGCGTGGCTGGTTTAAAAGTGAAAAGCCCGCGCAGCGTGCAGAGCCGCTGTGCTTGATCGTCCACAAGCTGCGAGTATTCCTTAAAGCTCGCGTAGCTCCCTGTGCGGACCGCGTACTGCAGCTTGTGGACCGTGTTCGGGTTGAAGAGATGCTGCTCTCCCTCGCGCCGCCACTGGTACTGCCCCCCGACGTCCAGTTCGACGGGCATCACGCCGTGCGCGGGGAAAGCGCGCGCGTGGCGGGCGAGCTGCTCCTTTGCGATTTCAGAGAGGCCGAGGCCCTTGATGCGTGAGGCCGTATTCGTGAAGTAACGATTGATGACGGCCTGATTCAGGCCAACCGCTTCGAAGATCTGCGCGCCGCGGTAGGATTGGATCGTCGAAATGCCCATCTTCGAGATCACCTTCACGACGCCCTTGTTGATGGCCTTGATGTAGTTCTTGAGAATCGTCTTGTGCTCGAGCGTGTCCGACAGAACGCCGTCGCGATACATCTCATCGATCGTGGTGAAGGCCAAATACGGATTGATGGCGCCGATGCCATAGCCCAGCAGCACGGCGAAGTGGTGGACTTCGCGCGGCTCACCACTCTCCAAGACCAGGCTGACGCGAGCGCGGTCGCCGCGGCGCACCAGATGGTGGTGCAGGCCGCTGACGGCCAGTAGTGCCGGGATGGGCGCAAGCCTTCGCGTTACGCCACGGTCCGAGAGGATCAGCAGGTTGTAGCCGTCCTCAATGGCCTGCTCGGCACGCCCAAAGAGGCGCTCCAGTCCCGACGCGAGGTTCTCGCCGGGCGTCTGGTCTTCACTGCGAGGGACTTCGAAGAGGCTCGGCAAGGTCGCCGCGCGGAAACCTTCCAGCTGGACGTCCTTCAGCCGTGCCAGATCCTCGTTGCTCAGGATCGGCGACGGCAGACGGATCTGGCGGCAGGTCGGCGGACCCGGATCGAGGATGTTGACCTTGCTGCCCAGCATGGACATGACGTCGGTGACCAGTTCCTCACGGATCGAATCCAGCGGGGGATTGGTCACCTGCGCGAAGAGCTGCTTGAAGTAGTTGTAGAGTAACTGCGGGCGATCCGAGAGGACAGCCAGCGGCGCGTCGTTTCCCATCGAGCCGATGGGCTCCTCGCCCTTTTCCGCCATGGGCTTGAGAATGATCTTCTGGTCTTCCAGCGTGTAGCCGAAGGCGTGTTGTTGCCGCAGAATCTCCGCGTGGTCGATCGGCGCGGCGGGCGGCGCTTCGGGGAGTTGGTCCAGTTCCACCAAGTTCTTCTTCAGCCACTTGCCGTACGGCTTGGCCGACGCGATGCCGCGTTTGAGTTCTTCGTCGGCGACGATGCGTCCCTGCTGCATGTCGATCAGGAACATGCGTCCGGGCTGGAGGCGGCCCTTCTGGACGACCTTCTCTGCGGGGATGCTCAAAACGCCGACTTCGCTGGCCATGATGACCTTGTCGTCGGTGGTGACGTAATAGCGGCTGGGACGAAGACCGTTGCGGTCCAGCACCGCGCCAACCACCGTGCCGTCCGTGAAGGCGACCGACGCCGGGCCGTCCCACGGCTCCATCATGCAGGCGTGGAAGGCGTAGAAGTCCTTCTTCTCTTGCGACATGGTCCGATGCTTCGACCACGCCTCGGGAATCATCATCATCATCGCGTGCGGCAGGCTATAGCCGCCCATCACGAGCATCTCGAAGACGTTGTCAAGGATCGCGCTGTCCGAGCCCTGCTCGTCGATGATCGGCAGGAGGCGCTCGATCTCCTCGGGCGTGAACTCTGAACAGGCGAAGAGCCGCTCGCGCGCGCGCATCCAGTTGATGTTGCCGCGCAGGGTGTTGATCTCGCCATTGTGGCAGAGATAGCGGAAGGGATGCGCCAGTTCCCACGACGGAAAGGTGTTCGTGCTGAAACGGGAATGGACCATGGCCAGCGCGCTGCTGAAGTCCTTCGACCCCAGGTCCGGGAAATAGAGGGGCAACTGCTCGGCCGTGAGCATGCCCTTGTAAACCAGCGTACGGGACGAGAGGCTGGTGATGTAGAAGTATCGTCGATGAAGCAAGTCGAGCCGCGCGATGGTATGCTCGACGCACTTGCGGGCCACGAAGAGCCGGCGCTCGAAGGCGTTACCGGCGGGGGTTTCAGGATCGCGCTCGACGAAGAGCATCTTCATCGCGGGTTCGACGACACGGGCCGATTCGCCGATGGGATCGTGATCGATGGGCACGTCGCGCCATCCCAGCACGTGCTGGCCTTCGCGGCGCACGGATCGTTCAACTTCGGCGATACAGCGGGCCCGTTCGGTGGCCACGGTCGGCAGGAAAACAATCCCCGCGCCGTAGTCGCCGCGCTTAGGTAGTTCAATGCCGGCCTCGGCCGCCACACGCCGAAGAAACGCGTCCGGCGTCTGAATCAGTATCCCGGCGCCGTCGCCGGTGTTGGCTTCGCAGCCGCAGGCACCGCGGTGCGAGAGGTTGCAAAGAATCTGTAGCGCCTCCTGCACGATCGAGTGCGATGGACGGCCCTTCAGATCGACAACGAAGCCGACGCCGCACGCATCGTGCTCGAACCGCGGGTCGTAAAGGCCCTGGGCAGGGGGCGGCCCGGGCCGAGCGAACTCCTGTGACATGTCAACAGCCTTCCCTTGATCCGCCAACCGCACGGCACATCATACCTCCGCCGAAAACCCCTTTGGGATCGTGACGTAGTAGCGGCCGCCTGGTACTCAAATCTGTGATGGCCCAGCCTGGAGATGCCAAAGAGCCTGTGGCGGGCTCCGGCGTTCCTGCTACTTCTTACTATACCGGTCAGGCGTGTATAAATCATCCAAGAATCGCCACATACATAAAATCAGTTTTGCTAATATTACGAAAACCGCCAATTCACGCCGGCGCTACGACATGATACGATCGTGTTCCGATCCCGGAGGTTACTGAGCCCATGTCGTTGCGCCTGCCCGAACTGCCCCCCTTGACCCGCATCCGCCTGCGATTCGACAGGCCCGCCGTACAGGATCCGCCAGCCGAACTGCGTCGACAACTCGATGCGTCGGGGGTCCGATTTGGTAAGGGCGAACAGATTGCCGTGACGGCTGGCAGCCGAGGGATCGCGAACATTGCCGCGCTGACCAAGGAGCTGATCGACTGGCTGAAGACGCAGGAAGCTGAACCGTTTCTCTTTCCCGCCATGGGTAGTCATGGTGGCGCCACAGCCGAAGGCCAGCGGAAGGTTCTCGAGAAGTACGGTCTTACGGAAGCCACGCTGGGTGTGCCGATCCGCTCATCCATGGAGACCGTCGAGCTTCCTCCGCTGGAGGACGGAACGCCGGTCTACCTGGACCGATACGCCGCGGCGGCCGATGGCATCGTGCTGATGAACCGCATCAAGCCGCACACGGACTACCGTGCCCGTTACGAAAGCGGTCTGGCCAAGATGCTCGTGATCGGCATGGGCAAGCACGACGCCGCGTTGAGCATGCACCACCGTGGGGTGGACGGTCTGCAGAACGTGGTGCCGCGCGTGGCCCGCCAGATGTTGACCAACGCCAAGGTCCGGATGGGCATCGGCATCATCGAGAATGCGTACGACGAAACGAGTGCGATCGCAGTGCTGAAGGCGGACGAGATCCTTGCACGCGAGCCGGCGTTGCTGGAGGAGGCCAAACGTCGCATGCCGCGCCTGCCGGTCCGCGACATCGACATCCTGGTCGTCGACCGACTGGGCAAGGACATCAGCGGCGTGGGCATGGACCCGAACGTCATTGGGCGTATGTACATCCCCGGTCAGCCCGAACCCGACTATCCGCGCGTGAAGATGCTGATCGTGTGCGACATCAGCGAGAATAGCTACGGCAACGCGCTCGGCATGGGCCTCGCCGACGTCACCACCCGTCGATTGGTCGACAAGATCGACTTTCGGCCGACCTACGAGAACCTTTTCACTGCAGGTTTCCTGGAGCGCGGCAAGATCCCCATCACCGCGGAGACGGACCACGAGGCCTTCGGCTACGCGTTCCGCGGCTGCGGGCCGTTGCAGCCCAAGGACGCACGGATCGTTCGTATGCGGGACACACTGCATGTGGCCGAACTGCACGTCTCGCCGGCCGTGCTGGACGAACTCAAATCCGATCCAGGCGTTGAGGTGCTGGGTCCTGTCGGCGCGCCCTTCGAGAAGGACGGGAGCCTTAAGGCCTTCTAAGACAGGCCGCCACCGCGCCCCTTCTCGACTTCATCACCCGCCTTCACCCGCTGGCCCACTTTGTCCCTGACAAGCCTTGCGGGTACGCTACGATTCGAGACGGTTTGAGGGTTCGCCGCGGTGACTGAAGGTATCCTGCAGATTCTCGACGCCATCGTGGACGGCCGGCGCCTGACGCCGGACGAAGGCTTGGATCTGCTCCTCCACGCCGACCTCCACGAACTCGCCCAGGCCGCCCTACGTGTGCGCCGGCGGATGCACCCCGATCCGATCGCCACCTACGTCTCCGACCGCAACGTGAACTACTCGAACGTCTGCGTGACCGACTGCGACTTCTGCGCCTTCTACCGGCGGCCGGGCGACACCGAAAGTTACGTGCTGCCACGCGAGGAACTTCACGCCAAGCTGCGCGAACTGACCGCGGCCGGCGGCACGCAGGTGCTCCTGCAGGGCGGACACCATCCGTACCTCAAGCTCGGGTGGTACGAGGAGTTCCTGCGGGACATCAAGACGTCCTTTCCCGGCCTGCACGTCCACGGCTTCTCGCCGCCCGAGGTCGTTCACTTCTCGCACCTATGGAAGATGCCGGTGCGCGACGTCCTGCGACGTCTGAAAGACGCGGGGCTCGACTCGCTGCCCGGCGGCGGCGGCGAGATTCTGGTCGACCGCGTGCGCTCGATCGTCTCGCCGAAGAAGGCCACGGCGGATCAGTGGCTCGATGTCTACCGCCAGGCGCACGCCATCGGCATGAAGGGCTCCAGCACGATGGTGATCGGACACCTCGAAACCCCCGCCGAACGCATCGAGCACCTCGAACGCCTGCGCCAGGTCCAGGACGAGACCGGCGGCTTGAACGGCGTCTGGGTGGCGTTCATCGTCTGGACGATGCAGCCGAAGAACACGAAGTTGGACGGCAGGATCGACACGGCCGGTCCCGCCGAGTACCTGCGCATGCTGGCGCTCGCGCGACTGTACCTCGACAATATCCCGAACCTGCAGGCGAGCTGGCCCACGCAAGGCGCGAAGATCGGGCAGCTCAGTTTCCTCTTCGGCGCCAACGATTGGGGCGGGCTGATGATGGAAGAGAATGTCCTCCGCAAGGCCGGCACCGTGCACCAGACGGCGGTCGAAGAGCTGCGGCGGCGGTCGGAAGAGTTGGGGCTGACGCTGCGGAAACGGGATTTCTTTTATCGGGTGATCGACTGAGTGGCGCAGGCCTCCGGCGTGCGGCCCACACTCCGGAGGTGTTCCTCACTCCGCCCGTTCGATGGTCACGCTCATACTGCCGGGCGAACCTTGGATCAGCGGGTCGGCGCCGAAGGCGCGGATCTGGTCGCGCTTCAATTCGGCGCGTTCCAGCGTCGTGGTATCGACGATCGTGACGCCGGCGGTGTCCACCTCGCGCGCGTGCTGGTAGGCCTGCTCGGCGGTCTTCCCGAAGAGCTGCATCAGCATCGCGATGACGTATTGGTACGTGTGTTTGTCATCGTCGTGCAGGATCACGTGGTAGAGGGGCGCCTTGCGTGAGCGCTCTTTCTTGTCCGTGTCGGGGCGCGGCAGGACGTGGGTTCCGGGCTTCTGCGGATCGGGCATGCGGCTTCTTTCTCCGCGGGAGAGTATACG
>CAYSBP010000042.1:9620-18088 GCA_964429255.1 uncultured Planctomycetia bacterium | reverse complement strand
AGTTGGTCCGTGGACCAGGGGTGGGGTGCGGACTAACGCGCGGGTTTAAATGGAGGTGGGCTGTGTACAAGCTGAACTGTGGTGTGAGCGTTCTTTTTCTGCTGTTGAGTTCTGCCTTATGGGCGGCCGATGCGACAGCGGAGAAGGCGGGTGAGGCGAAGGTGGGCGAGGCGCCAGCGAAGGTGCTTCCTCAGGGCGCCCTGATCTTTTCCGTTCGACCTGCGGGCTCCATGGTCATGGTGAACCGTTTGTTGACGCCGACGATGAGTGCGTGGACGGTGGGCCAGGAGTTGATGACGGGAGCGGACCAGTACGCGCACCTGTTGCTGGCGGACCGGACGGTGATGACGATGGGGCCGAATAGCAATGCGGTGTTGCAGCAGGAGCCGGTCTTGGCGACCGGTGCCAACAAGAGCACGATCATGTTACGCAGGGGCGCGCTGCAGGTGGCCACGTCGACACTGGCCGTGGCGAACGGTTTTGCCGTGAGCACATCGGTGGGCGACGCGGTGGCGGTGGGGACCGACTACAACGTGGAGGTTGGGTCAGAGGGCGGGATGGACCAGGTGACGATCCGGGTGACGTCGGGCCTGGTCAACTTCCAGATGAAGGGGCAGACCTATCCCATCAAGGGCGGCGAGAAGCGGCTCTTCATTCAGCCCAGCCGTGCGGATGATGCGGCAGCGATGACAGTCCGGGACATGGAGTCGCAACTGGATTTGCTGGTGGATCAGGCGAAGCAGATCAAGGACGATCAGATTCGGGCTTTGTTGGCGCAGGCGGTCGTGGTGAATGTCATGGTCAAGACGGGCCGGGTGAACTTCCGGGTCGGCGAACAGGAACACCCCGTTCTTCAAGGCGAGAAGCGTACGATCGTTCAACCCAGCACCGTTTTCGATCCGGAGGCGCTGGTGGAGTCGGATTACGCGGTGCTGCTGAACCTGCTGGAAGAGTTGGCGGAGAAGGCGAAGAACGAGACGTTGAGCCTCACGCCGAAGGATAAGGTGCTGCCCCAGGGAGCGACGCTTTTCGAGGTCGAGTCGGGCGGAAAGAAGGAAGTTCAGGTGGATGGTGCCAGCCTTCGGCCCTCGGATACGTGGAAGGTGGGGCAGGAGATGGTGACCACGGACGAGCAGAAGGCGCACCTGATCCTGTCGGACGGCACCGTGTTGATCCTGGGACCGAAGAGCAAGGCGCAGTTGCAGCAGACGCAGATCCCGGCGACGGGAGCCAACGCGAGCACGATTCATCTGCGTGAGGGTTCGCTGTGGGTGAGCACCTCGAAGATCGCCACGCAGAGCGGTTTCCGGGTGAGCACGCCGTTGGGGGAGGCGGTGCCGGTGGGGACCATCTTCAGAGTGGAGGTGGTGTTCGAGAAACCGTCTCCGCGCGTGCTTCGGGAACCCAAGGCGAAGATCATCTACCCAAGTTCGGTGAGTCATTAGATCCATCGGGGCGGGCTTCTTGGTATTCACTCGTGAGCGCTCGTCCGATTTGTCGCATGGACTTTGGGTGTTCCTGGGTGTTGGGCTTTTGATCCGTCGGACAACCTTTGAACCGGAGCCGCTGTTATTTGCCCGCACCCCTCTTTGTGGGTGCGGGTAGGGGGGGATGGTGGCGGGCTATGGCTGAACAGGAAAGCGGAGACCTTACGTTCGCACGGGTACGCGATGCGTTGCGGCGGCACAAGCTCGCGGCGGTATTCACGCTATTGGGTTGTATTGCGATTGCGGGCACGTATTCGGCGCTTTCCACGCCGTTGTATGAAGGTCGAGCGAGCATCCTGATCCAGACCAAGTCGAGCAACATTTTGTGGGAAAGCCGGTATATGGACGACATCAAGGCGCAGCAGGTGCTGGCCATGAGCAAGCCCGTGCTGGAGCGTTCGATCGAGCTTGCGCGTCAGCGCGATCCGGAGGTGGTGCCCTATCTGGACGTGATCGACAGTTTCAAGGTGGTGATCAGCGGGCAGTTGCTGGTGTTGAGGGTGCTGCACCCTGTTGCGAAGGACGCGGCGTTGTTGTGCAACGCCTGGTTGGACGCGAACGTGGACGAGATTTCGCGGCGCGAGCGCGCGGCCACGGACTACACGCGCGACTTTCTGGGTGCGGAGGTCGTTCCGGACCTGCGCAAGTCGTGGATGACCAAGCAGGAGAAGCTGCAGAGTTTCATCCGCGAGAAGAACATCGATGCGAAGGAGTTCGAGCAGCATCCGATCCGGCAGACGTACGCCGAGGTTTCGAAGCAGATCAACGAGACGAAGTGGGTGCTGGGCCAGTTGGAGCGCGAAGCGCGGGCGTGGCTGGAGGCGAAGGACGACCTGGGCATGTTGATGTTGCAGCCGCGTGCGCGGCTGGACGAGACGGTGCGCGTGCTGGCCAAGGATCTGCGGGCCGCGCAGCAGCAGGTGATTGACCAGGAGCAGCGTTACGATGCCGGCAGCCGTTTCATTCTGCGCGAGCGCGAACAGCTTTCGCGGGTGCAGGGGGCGCTGGCCGATGTCCTGCGTCTGATCCATGCGCGGCTGCAGTTCGATCTTCAGGTGGCGCGCGAGGATTTCCAGGCGCTGAACAAGCAGTTTGCGGAGGTGGAGAAGCAGTACGAGACCTTGAAGGCCAACATCGCGCAGATGCAGTCGATGTCGTTCGAGGCGGATGTGGCGCGGAACCAGTATGAGGCGTTGAGCAAGCGGCAGGCCGAGGCCGAGTTGAGCGGTCGGGTCACGTATTCCAGTGTGCAGGCGTGGGAGCGCTCGACGGTTACCGATCGGCCGGTCTCACCGAACTGGCCGCGGAATCTGGGGCTGGGCGGGGCGCTGGGGTTCCTGCTGGCCGGGCTGCTGGCCGTCTTCCTGGAGAAGATCGACGACACGGTCCGTTCGCCGGGGCAGATCGAGAAGACGCTCGGCATCCAGGTCATCGGTTCGGTGCCGCATCTGGGGCGCCGGTGGCAGCATCAGACGTACAACCTGGCGGTGGAGCATGCGGCCGCGCCGCCGGTCGAGAGTCTGCGCATGGTGAAGAACGCGGTGCAGGTCGGGTACGGTGGGACCAACGGCAGGGGCTCGCTGGTTCAGATCACCAGTCCGAACCCGGGCGAGGGCAAGTCGTTCTTCTCCAACAACCTGGCGCACCTCTTCTCATTGGGCGGAAAGCGGGTCCTGTTGGTGGACGCCGACCGCCATCGCTTTTCGCTTTCCCGTTTCCATAAAATGGAGGGTCAGCCGGGGCTGGTGGACATCCTGGAGGGCAAGACCAGCCTCGATCAGGTACTGCTTCCGGCACCGATCGGACGATCATGGCTTTTCATGTCGCCGGGCAGTGGTGCCGGGCATGTTTCGATCTTCGAGCACCCTCGGTTCCCTCAACTGGCCGAGGACTTGCGCCGCCGGTTCGATTACGTGATCTTCGACAGTGCGCCGGTGCTGGCCGTCGGCGATCCCACGATTCTGGCGGCGCAGACCGATCTGTCGCTGCTGATCGCGCGCGGTCGGCAGACGCGGTTGGCCCAGTTGGACCGCGCCTTTGAGATGCTGAACAAGGCCCAGGCCCCGACGTGTCTGTGCGTCCTGAACGGCATGACGGCCGGCGATGCCGAGATGGATGGCTACGCGACCGGTGCGGGGTACGCGTATGCCTACGGGTACCGCGGCCGAAACCCGAACCGGGAGACCGACCGCGTCCCGCAACCGCAGTAATCCATAAGCCGCCGGTGAATCGCACCCGCAATTGTCGTCGCCGTCGTAGCTCGTACCGAACGCCACACGATGCATCCGGGCGGGGCTTGGACGATCGCCCCGCGCCGAGAAGACCGGATGCCTTGCCCGTTCTCCTGCGCGACTACATCGGCGAGCCGCCGACGAAGACGAGGTCCCCGGCTTCCAGCGTGACGTCCAGATCGGTGCGCCCCATCTCGATTACCTGGCGGACGTCGACGGTGATGGTCTTGCCGGGGGCATTCTTCTTGGCAACGGTGACGGCATTCTTCTTGGCGTACGGCTGGAAGCCGCCGGAAAGGGCCACCAGTCTGGAGAGGGTCGGCGGACCGACCGGGATGTAGTAGATGCCGGGGCCGAGGACGGCCCCCAGGATCATGATGCCTTCGCTGGCCAGTACGACGACCTGATCGCCATCCATCAGGATGGGGTCGTGTTCCGGAGTGCCCTTCTCCATCTCGTTCGAATTGCAGACGAAGGTCTGCCGGTTGCCCTGCGGATCCACGCGCAGGACTTTCATGCTCAGCCGGTCGGCATTGGAGTTCAAGCCGCCGACGGTGGCGATGACGTGGCTCAGGCGGATGGGTACGCCGTGCGGCACCCGACAGATCTTGCGCGTCACGATGCCGGGGCGTTTGACTTCGCCGAGAACGGAGAAGGACTCGGCGCGCGGGACGATGACGTTGTCGCCGGACGAAAGGTTCGGGCCCGAGAACTTCTCGCCCGAACGGGTGAATCCCGTCGCATCGACGGTCTCCATCTGGACCTCGCCGCCCTGCAGACGCCGTAGAATCTTGATCCGGCTGATATCGGCGTCTTCGGTGATGCCGCCGGCTTCGGCCAGCACGGAGGCCAAGGTCAGTTCCATCGAGTAGGGCAGAACCACGGTCTTGGGCGCCACGACCTCGCCCTGAACGAAGACGCGCTGGATGGGTGCCTCCAGGAGCTGGATGGAGACCAGCGGTTCGCGAAAACCGGTGACCTGGCGATAGCGTTCCGAGATGGTCGTGCTGGCATCCTCCAGGCTCATGCCGAAGATATTGACAAACCCGAAGCGGACGGAACTGACACGACCGTCGGACGTGACCACCTGCTCGAACTGCGCAATCTGCTCGGTGGGATTCTCGGCCACCTGGATGGCGATCCGTTCGCCGCCCGCGAAGTGGAACACTTTGCCCGCCGCCTTGGGCGCGGGACGCGGCGGGAGGTCGATGTCCACACCGATTTCCCCTCCACAGACCGCGCCCGCCAGCAACAGGCCGAGGACCGGGAAAAGCAGTATGCGTGGCATGAGATTCCTCCAATCGAATCGGGGTCGTGCTGACGTGCGTAGGATACCGCATGCGCTCGGTCTGGACAGGTACGTTTCCCAGGCTAACGTCGCGCCGTTTCCATCCGATGAGCATCGTGTGCGCGCGGGGCACACCGACGTGTCGGGCCAGGGATAGGCTCGATCCTTATCTGGGAGAACGAGCATGGACGCTCTCGGCACCCCCGCCACGCAACCTGTGCGTGGTCTCGAACTCACCTCCAGTTTCAGCCTCCACGCCGAGCGTGAGACGGTTGTTTCCGAGGAGCGCTGGTTCAGCGCCGGGAATGATCGTGTGACGCTGGACTACCGCGATTCGTCCCGGCTTGAAACGCATGTCAGCTACGATGCGCAGGGTTCGATGGCGCTTTCGATGCCTTCGGACTGGCACGACAACGGACGACGGGCGCTCGGGAACCCTGATGGCCCGCGGCAGCGGACCTTCGATCTGAACGTCCGTCCTCCGGAGCCTCGCGCACAGCAACCGTCCCCCTTCGTCGACGTCCCGTCGCTCGAGAGATGCCCCAAGGAAGCCTGCGAGGAGTACGGCCAGCTTTCGGACAAAGACCGCATGATCCTGATGCTCCTTCGAAAGTTCTTCGGATTCGACGTGGAGCTCTTCGATCCGCGGAAGATTGCGGATGCGCAGCAGAGTGGCGCGGAAGCGGGGCAGAAGATACAGGAGGCCACACAGCAGGCTTCGCAACAACCCGTTCAGCAACCGCAGCAACCTTCGGAGGTATGGGTGGACGCCGGCGTGCGGCGCACGACGGAGATCAGGGAGCAGGTCGAGTTCGAGGCCGAGCTGCGGGCGCGCGTCGAGGACGGCAAGGGCGGTACGGTCGAGCAGAGCGTTTCGGTGAAGATCCGCGCCAGTCGGGAGTTCTTTCAGCAGGAGGAAGCGACGTTGCAGGTGGGCGAGCGGCCCAAGAAGGATCCGCTGGTACTGGACCTGACGGGCGCCGGGATCGACCTGACGGGCGTCGAAGACGGCACGGTCTTCGACCTGGATGCCGACGGCGTGGCCGAAAAGGCCGCGACCGTCCGCGGCGGCACGGGGTTGCTGTGGATGGATCGCAATGGTAACGGGCAGCTGGACGACGGCACGGAACTTTTTGGTGACGTCGGCGGTGCGGCGAACGGGTTCGAAGCCCTTGCGTCGCTGGATGCCAACAGCGATGGCCGGATCGATATTGAAGATACGACGTTCGGGAACCTGCGTCTGCGGCTCAACAGTGGCGGTCAGATGCAGGACGTGACGCTGGCCGAGGCCGGCGTGGCCTCTCTGGGACTGCAGCACGTTGCGCTTCCCGCGTCGCTGGGCGATTCCGCATCGGTGGACGCCGTTGGCGCCTTCCAGCGCACGGATGGGACGTTGGGTGCCATGGCCGACGTGCGATTGGCCTATGAAGCGTGAAGCCTGATCAACGGCCGGACGTGCGTTATGGGTAGACGAACCGATCCCGATACCTGTTACGACTCCGACGCCGACACCGATGAGCGGAGGGAGCATTGAAAAGCCCTGCTCCATTCCCAACGGACACCTCTCGCCTGCACTTCGTGCACCCAATCTCCCGTAGTCAGTTTGGGTAAGCGTCTCCTCTTGTAGCATGTCAGTTTGAACCGCAGGCGTCGTCGATAGGCCTCCGCGATGGTCCGCGCCAATCTCTCAACTGTTTGACACTATATGAGTTAGATCGTTGTCGCCACGAACCTCGGGTGGCACGGGCTTTGTTACGCTTATGCTTCGCACTTTGAGGCAGTTCAGGTGTTTCCAGCGGAATTACGTTCCGCTTAGTTCGCAGAGATTGGAGGACTTCTGATCATGGCCAAGCAACTGGCCTTCGCCCTTGACGCCCATCAGCACATCCGCGAGGGCGTTACCAAGCTGGCGTGCGCCGTCAAAGCGACGCTAGGGCCCCGCGGCAAGAACGCGCTGCTTGATAAGTCCTGGGGCGCCCCCAACGTCACCAAAGACGGCGTCACGGTGGCCGAGGAAGTGGAGCTCAAGAACCCCTACGAGAACATGGCCGCGCAGCTGGTCAAAGAAGTCGCGTCCAAGACCTCCGACGTGGCCGGCGACGGCACCACGACGGCGACGGTCCTGGCCGAGGCCATCTACCTGGAAGGTCTGAAGAACATCATCGGCGGCGCCAACCCCGTGCGCGTCCGCCGCGGCATCGAGAAGGGCGTTGAGGCGGTGGTCGAGGACATCAAGAAGCTCGCCGTCCAGATCAAGGGCAAGGAGGACATTTACCGCGTCGCCATGATTGCCGCCAACGGCGATGAGGAAGTCGGCAGGCAGATCGCCGACGCGATGGAGAAGGTCGGCAAGGACGGCGTCATCACGGTTGAGGAAGGCAAGAGCCTGACCACGGAAGTGGACGTCGTCGAAGGCATGCAGTTCGACCGCGGCTACCTCTCCCCTCACTTCGTCACCGACGCCGACGCCATGGTCGTCGAGATGGAGCAGCCCTACGTCCTGATCTACGAGAAGAAGATCGGCAACATCCGCGAACTCGTCCCGCTGCTCGAGAAGGCCAGCAAGGCCGGCAAGCCGCTGCTGATCATCGCCGAGGAAGTGGAAGGCGAAGCGCTGGCGACGCTGGTCGTCAACAAGATCCGCGGCATCCTGAAAGTCGCGGCCGTCAAGGCGCCCGGCTTCGGCGATCGCCGAAAAGCCATGCTGCAGGACATCGCGATCCTGACCGGCGGTCAGGCCATTTTCGAGGACTTGGGCGTCAAGTTGGAGAGCATTGAACTGAATCAGCTTGGCCGCGCGAAGAAGATCCGCATCGACGCTGACAACACGACGATCATCGAAGGCGCCGGCGACAACAAGGACATCCAGGCGCGCATCGGGATGATCCGCAAGGAGATCGACGTCACGACCTCCGACTATGACCGCGAGAAGCTGCAGGAGCGTCTGGCCAAGCTGGCTGGCGGCGTGGCGCAGATCAACGTCGGCGCGGCAACCGAGTCCGAGATGAAGGAAAAGAAGGCCCGCGTCGAAGACGCGCTGCACGCGACTCGCGCGGCCGTCGAATCTGGCGTGGTACCAGGCGGCGGCGTGGCGCTGGTGCGCTGCTTGAGCGCGTTGGACCGGGTCAAGGGCAAGAACAACGACGAGAAGACGGGGTTGGACATCCTGCGCCGTGCGCTGGTCGCTCCTTGCCGTCAGATCGCCGCGAACGCGGGTGTCAGCGGTGCGCTGGTCGTTCACCGCGTCCAGGAAGGCAAGGGCGCCTTCGGCTACAACGCCGACAGCGGCCAGTATGAAGACCTGGCCAAGGCGGGTGTCATTGACCCGGCCAAGGTCACCATCACCGCGCTGCAGAACGCCGCATCCGTGGCCTGCCTGTTGCTCAGCAGCGACTGCATGATCGCCAAGATCCCCGAGAAGGCCAAGGCTGGTCCGGGCGGCCACGGCGGAGACGAGATGGG
>CAYSBP010000042.1:0-9520 GCA_964429255.1 uncultured Planctomycetia bacterium | reverse complement strand
ATGGGTGGCATGGGCGGAATGGACTACTAGGATTCAGGATGGAGGGGTCAGGGAAAGGAAACCCGACCGCAGATTCTGAGTCAGACACGGATTCAAGGCGCTGAAACGCGATTGAGACAGGAGAAGAAGGACATGGCTACGGCAAAGAAGAGCAAGGTTGAGCTGGAACCCCTGGAGGACCGCGTGGTCGTTCGCCGCTTGGAAGCGGAAGAGAGGACGGCCGGCGGCATCGTGCTGCCCGACACGGCCAAGGAAAAACCGCAGCGCGGCGAGATCGTCGCGACCGGCCCCGGCAAGATGCTCGACAACGGAAAGCGCGCCGCGATGGAAGTCAAGGCCGGCGATACGGTGCTCTTCGGCAAGTACTCCGGCACCGAGGTCAAGGTGCAGGGCGAAGAACTGATCATCATGCGCGAGAGCGACATTCTGGCGAAGCTCTAATAGCGCCGGCTCAAATGCAGCCGCGCCTTCGGGCGCGCACGAAATGGAGATAACGCATCATGGCGAAGCAGATCCTTTACACGGACGAAGGCCGCCAGAAACTGAACGCCGGCATCAAGAAGCTGGCACAGGTGGTCGGCGTGACCCTGGGTCCATGCGGCCGTTGGGTGGCCTACGACAAATCCTTCGGCGGCCCCGGCATTGTCAATGACGGCGTCACGGTCGCCAAGGAAGTCGAACTCGAAGACCCCTTCGAGAACATGGGCGCGCAGATGGTGCGCCAGGTCGCCAGCAAGACGAACGACAAGGTCGGCGACGGCACCACCACCTCGACGATCCTCGCCGCCGGCATCTACAACGCCGGCCTGCGCTACGCCACCGCGGGTCACAACCCGATGGCGCTCAAGCGCGGCATCGACGCCGCCGTTGAAGCGGTCATCGGCGAGATTTCCGCGCAGGCCAAGCCCTGCAGGAGCAAGGAAGACACCCTCCACATCGCAACGGTCAGTTCGGGCGACGATGCCGAAATCGGCAAGTTCGTCGCGGATGCGATGGAGAAGGTCGGCAAGGACGGCGTCATCACGGTCGAGGAAGGCAAAGGCACCCAGAACGAACTCGAAATCGTCCCGGGCATGCGCTTCGACAAAGGCTTCCTCTCTCCGTACCTGGTCACCAACGCCGAGGCGATGACCGTCGAGCTGGAAGACGCCTACATCCTGCTTTACGAGAAGAAGATCGGCAGCCTGCGTGAATTCATCCCGATCCTGGAGAAGGTCGTCCAGGTGGGCAAGCCGCTGTTGGTCATCGCCGAGGACATTGAAGGCGAGGTCTTGGCTGCTCTGGTCATCAACAAGCTCCGCGGCCTGCTGAAGTGCAACGCGATCAAGGCCCCCGGCTTCGGCGATCGCCGCAAAGCCATGATGGCCGACATCGCGACCCTTACGGGCGGCAAGTTCATCAGCGAGGACCTGGGCCTCAAGCTGGAGAACATCGAACTGGCCGACCTTGGCACGGCCAAGAAGATCACGACCGACAAGGACAACACCACGATCATCGAAGGCGGCGGCAAGAAGGCCGACGTCCAGGCGCGCGTGGCGCAGCTCAAACAGCAGATTGAAACGACCACCAGCGATTACGACAAAGAGAAGCTGCAGGAGCGTCTGGCCAAGCTCTCCGGCGGCATCGCGGTCCTCCGCGCCGGCGCGCCCACCGAGTCGGCGATGAAGGAAATCAAGGAGCGCATCAACGACGCGGTGCACGCGGCCAAGGCGGCGGCCGAGGAAGGCTATGTCGCCGGCGGCGGCGTGGCGCTGCTTCGCGCGCTGCCCGCGCTGGAGAAGGTCAAGGCCAAGCTGCGCGGCGACGAGAAGTACGGCGTGAACATCATCGAACAGGCACTGCAGGAGCCATTGGCCCTGATCGCCAAGAACGCGGGCTACGACGGTTCCGTTGTCGTCGAGCTGGTCAAGGAAGCCAAGGGCTCCAACGGCTTCAACGCCGCGACCGGTGAGTACGAGGATCTGGTCAAGGCCGGCATCATCGACCCGGCCAAGGTCGTCAAGACGGCACTGCAGAATGCGGCGTCCGTGGCGGGTCTGCTCCTGACCACCGACACGCTGGTGACCGAGTTGAAGGACGATGATGCGGCCAAGAAGCAGGTGGCCGGCGCCATTCACTAGTAGGCCTCTGGCTCGCGCGTCACCATCCGGAGGATAGTGTTTCTTGCGAAGCCCCTCCCGTCCCGCGGATGTGCGGCGGGAGGGGTTTTTAATTACGGACTACCGATGGACGCAAGTGGGATTGGGCGACCGATGAACACCGATTCCACGCAGGGTGGTCCATGTTCATCCGTGGCCAGGTTCGACCGCGTTCATCGGTGGCCCCGCAGGACCGATATCCATGTCTAAGGACAAACGCGACTACTACGAAGTCCTTGGGGTGGCCAAATCCGCCGCGCCGGACGAGATCAAGAAGGCCTTCCGCGAGTTGGCCAAGAAGTGGCATCCGGACCGCAACCCGAACAACAAGAAGGACGCGGAGGAGAAGTTCAAGGAAGTCGCCGAAGCCTACGCGGTCCTCTCGGACGAAGAGAAACGTCAGCGCTACGATCAGTTCGGGCACGCAGGACTGCAGGGAGCGTCGGGAGGACCGGACTTCTCGGGCGTTTCGGTCGAAGACATCTTCACCTCGTTCTTCGGTGGCGGACGCAGCGGCGGGTTCTTCGAGGATCTCTTTGCGGGTGGCGGCGGGCACGGCGGCTCGGCGCAGGGCACGTCACTGCGCTTCGAGATGGAGATCAGCCTGGAAGACGCGGCCAAAGGCGTCAAGAAGACGATCGAGATTGCGCGGGACGAGCTTTGCCTTACGTGCAAAGGCCAGCGCGCCAAACCCGGCACCAAACCGGTAACGTGCAGCTACTGCCGTGGTCAGGGCGTCGTTTCGCGCACCCAGGGCTTCTTCACGATGCGCACGACCTGCCCACGCTGCGGTGGCCAGGGACGCACGATCGAGACGCCGTGCACCGACTGCCGCGGGACCGGCCGTGCGCGCAAGAAAGTCCGGATCGAAGTGAACATCCCCGCCGGTGTCGAAGACAACACGCGCATCCGCCTGCCGGGTGAAGGCGAACCGGCCGACGAGGGCGGTCCGCGCGGCGACCTGTACGTCATCGTGCGGGTGCGCGAGCACGAGTACTTCGTGCGGCGCGGCCGCGATCTGCTTGTCGAAGTGCCGATCCCCTACACCATGGCGGTGCTGGGCGGCACCATTGAGGTGCCCACGCTGGACGGCCGCGTTGAGTTGAGCGTTCCGCGCGCCTCGCAATCGGGCCAGTTGCTGCGTTTGCGTGGCAAAGGTGTCACGGACCTGCACGGCTACGGCACGGGCGACCTTTTCGTACGCGTGGTCATTGACGTTCCCAAGAAAGTGACCGCCGAGCAGGAGGAGATCCTGGGCCAGCTCGCAAAGATCGAGAAGGTGGACTCCAAGCCGCACAAACGTTCGTTTTTCGACAAACTGAAGGACCTCTTTGCGGAGGACTAGACCGGTCATGCCGGACCAGGATGAGATGACACCACCCACCGAGACGTCGCCCGCGGTTGAGCCTGAAAGGGAAGCCGCAAAGGAGGCGCCGAGGGAAGCGGGCGAGGAAGCGCCTGCTCCGGATACGCGCACGCAGGAGGTGCCCCCGTTGACACTCGCGGAGGAGGCCGAGCAGCTCTGCGCGTCGCTGGAGAAGTTCATCCGCGCGAAACTGGGAGGCATGCCTTCCAGTCTGGATATGGGCGAACTCCGTTCGCAGCAGGGGGCCATCCGGGATCTGGTCCAGCGGGCGGAAGAGGGTGGCACCGAATCCCTGTTGGATCTCGCAAAACTTGCGACGGAGCGCGACCGCCTGAAGGACGCCAACACGCGGGCCAAGGCCGATTTCCTGAACTATCAGTCCCGCGCGCAGACCGACCTGAAGCGCGCCGAGGAACTGGCGTTGCGCGGTTACGTCAACGACCTGCTTCCGATCTTCGACAGCCTGGACCTGACGCTGGCCGATATCCACTCGGGTAAAGCCGACCTTAAGCGGGTCAGCGACGCGCTGATCATGTTGTCGGATTCCTTCGGGCAGACGATGAAGGTCCGTGGACTGGAGCGCATTGGCGCGCTGGGCCAGGCCTTCGACCCCGCCAGGCACGAAGCCGTTGCGACGCGTCCGGCCGATCCGGCGAAGAACGAACAGCCGAATCATGTGGTCGAAGAGTTCAGACCCGGCTACCTGTGGAAAGGCCTGTTGTTGCGGCCGGCCCAAGTGCTCGTGACCCAGCCGGATCCGAAGGTGAAGCCGGTGGGACCGCCAACCCAATAACCCATACGGGTCTTCCCGTCAGCATCCATCGCCCGTCCGGTGAGGCACGTTGTTCGCCATTTCACAATGGCGTCCTTCGCGCCGCTTGACGACGCCCTGCAGAGGGCTTACGGTTCCCGACCAGCAATGTGGTGCAGGCATCGAATCGTCCCCCGTGGCATGGCGCGGCACATCGTGTTTGTGTTGCTGCTGGGCCCCTCTCTGCTGGCTGCGTTGGAGCCTATCCGGCCCGATGTGGGACCGCTGTTGCTGCAGGCGCGCCGGGAATGGGAACGCGGCACGCAGAAGGGCCTGGAGGCCGGGCGGATAGCCCGCGCCAACGGTGACCCGATTCCGCTGCTCGACGAGCAGATCGCGGCCTTCGATGCGGCCGAGAAGCACTATCTGGACGCGCTGAGACTTGTGACGGATCATCCGCACGCGCTCGTTGACTACGCTCGTTTGTTGCTTTCTCAGCGTCGCTACCGCGACGCGCGGTACCGTCTGGACCAGGCCCTTAAGTCGCCCGAGATGGAGAAGGCTTTCGTGCCCGCCGAGCGGGCCGATCTGTTGCGGATGCTGGGTGGTGTGCTCGAACGGGCCGGCCAGTGGCCGCGGGCCATGGAGGTGTACCGCCAGGCGATGCAGGCGAACCCGGACGATCCAAGGAACCGGATCTCCCTGGCCGTGGCACTCTGCGCGTGGGACGATCCGGCTGAAGCCGTGGGGCTTCTTCAGCCATGGAGCGAACCGCAAGAGGGCCTGGTTGTGCTGACCCCCTCACTGCGCGCGTTGGGGCTTTATACGTTAGGCTACGCGCTGGAGCAGGACGGACGTCCCGAGGAGGCGGTCGCCGCCTACCGACAGGCGCAGGAATCGGCCCGGCAGGCCGCGCCGACTGAATCCGGCGACGTCAACGAACAGGCCGGTGCGGCACAGCTGCGATTGCAGCCGGTTCTTGAATCGTTGAAACGAGCGGGCGCAAAGGAAGCCTTGGCCCGATCTGCGAACCGGTGTCGTGAAGGCGGACGGCTTCGTCAGGCTGCGCTGAGGAACCAGGAGGTTTTCCTGAATGCCTTGCGACTGCTCTGGGATGCGCGTACCCATGAGGAGAAGTCGCTGGTCCGCATGCGCGAACCCCTGGCCTCCCTCTATGAAGCGATCCGTTGCTTCGATGGGGCCACCCAGGCCTTTCCGCGCTATGCCCGGCCGTACCGCGAACTGGGGTTGTGTTACCTGGCGATGATCGATGTTCGCGCGGCGCTGCCGCAGTTGGAGGTTTCGGCCGTCTACGATCCCCACGCGCCGGGCGGACAGGCCGCGCTCGGCGAAACGCAGCTGGCCACGGGGCACGTGGAGGATGCGCTGAGCACGTTTAGCCGGTTGCTGAAAACCGAACCCGAATACGGTCCGGCCAGCCTCGGGCTCGCGCGCACCGCGCTGCGCCTCCCCCGCTCGGAAGACGACCTGGATCTGGCGCAACAGGCGCTCGAACGGGCCCACGCGCTGGGGGTTGAGCTATCGACGATCAAGGCCACCCGAAAGAATCTCGCCAGTCTCCGCGAGCGTCTGCGCAGAGGCGAGAAACTCAGCGTCCACAAACCCAAGCCGAAGGCGCCCCGCACGACCGCGCCTGAAGGCGATGCTATCTGGAAGGGATCGGTGTTGGACCATTGAGTCAGAACAGAGCGCCTCATGTTCCGCAGGGACCCCATCCGTTGGCTTGGTTCGGCGACCCGCTGGACCGCACGATTGCCGAGGAAATCGAGGTCCAGATTCGTCAGGCCCGTCACATCGCCATCCTTGGACATGAGCATCCGGACGGCGATTGCATCGGCAGCGCCGTCGCGCTCTGCTCCATCCTGCGCCTGCGCGGGTGTCAGGCGCAGGTGTTCTACGCCGAACCGGTGCCGCGCCGCTATGCCTTCCTGAACACCGATGGGCTGGTGGCTGAAATCCCGATGAATGCCAAGGTGCCCGGCGACCTGATCTTTGTGCTCGACACGAACGACCCGTCCCGTCTGGGCGGCATCCGGATGGAGCAGATTCGGCATGCGCCGCTGATCAACATTGACCATCACATTTCCAATCACGATTTCGGGGAGGTGAACTGGGTCGACACGGACGCGGCGGCGACCGGCGAGCTGATCTGGCGACTGGCCTCGGCCCGCGGGTGGCCCGCCCCCTCCGTCGCGCTCGAAGCGCTCTATTCGGCCCTGGTGACCGATACCGGGCAATTCGCCTATTCGAACACCAACGCCCGTGTGTTGCGCATGGCGGCCGATCTGGTGGAGGCCGGTGTCGATCCGGAGACCATGTGGCGCCGGCTCTTCCTGGACAAGACGCCGGGGGAATTGGAGCTGGAGGCGCGCGCCCGCGACAGTTTAGAGGTCTGGGGGGATGGACGCATCGCCGTGATCTCGGTGACGCATGAAGATTTTGTCGGGACGAAGACATCACCGGAGGAAGCCCATGAGTTCGCCTCCATTCCTCGCGAACTGGCGGGCAGCGAGCTGGCCATCTTCTTCTACGAGATCGATCAGGGGCGGGCTACGAAGATCTCGATCCGCTCCCAGCGCGCGATCGATGTCTGCGAACTGGCCAAACAGTTCGGCGGGGGTGGACATCGTCAGGCGGCCGGCTGCCGCATCCTCGCTCCGCTATCCGCGGCCAAGTCGCGCTTCCGTTCAGCGGCGGAAGCCGTCGTGCGGGCGGTGCCCAAAGCCTGATGTGCGCTCAACGCGCATACACGGCTCATCCTCTTTCCAAGCCATCGCCTTTTCCAATCCGGAGACCGGGATGTCGGACCTGTTTGCCCACACGGCACGCTTCGCCCTGCCGTCAAGGCAGTCCGTTCTTCTTCCGGACGAACCACTCGGTGCACAGGGCGCCGACGAGGAGCGTGAAGACCCACCACCGGTCCCACAGCTCCGTGTGGCGATAGCGCTGGATCAGATGCATGTCCTTGCGCAATAGTTCCGGCAGTTTCCCGGCTTCCTCGATGGGCAGGTAGACGCCGCCACTTTCCGCCGCGATCCTTTTCAGCGTGGCGACGTCCTGGTTCAAGCGCCGCAGTTCCTCGCTCGCAGGCCGTACCTGGAGGAGCGTCTGGTCGCGGCCCAGTTCGTCGTTCTTCAGCACCGCAACCGCCTCGAGCCGATAGGTGCCCACGGCGTTCAGGTCCAGCTTACGCTCGTAAACGCCCGGTTCGTCGTAGCGCGGGAAGACGGTGTACGGTCTGGCCGCACCGTCGGGCCCGGTGACGGTCACGGTCACGCTGGCGTCATGCGTCGCGTCGTAGTCTTCCGTAAGCACCTTCACCTGCAGGTCCGCCGACTCGCCGCGGCCGTACACCAGCCGGTCGGTCTCGATGGTGACCAGCTGATTCGGCGACCGCATGCGATGGTGCGCCAGCCAGCGGACGACGTTCTTCCAGAAGGTCTTGTAGTAGATGTTTCGCCGCGAAGGGTCACGGGGATCGTCGCCCCACGAGTCTTCCCATTCCATGCCCCACCCGCCCGTCGAGTCGGTGGTGAAGGCCATCGAACGCCCGCGACCGAAGGACTGCACGGCCGCGAAGACCATCGGCCCGAGGTATGAGCCCGGATCCTGTTCCTCATCCACCACCGCCAACACCGTCGCCGCCGGTTTGGCATGCGTCGTCTTGGAGTAGCCGTGGAATGCACCTTCCTGGTGCGGTCCCAGCGTATTCAGCTCTTCCCAGATCGCTCGATTCTTCCTGGCGTCCTTGTCGATCTGCATGATCGGGTGCAACCATCCGTCGTCGGTGACCTGCCAACGCCAATTCCCGCCGTGGACATGCGTATCGGACGCATTCATCTCGACGGGCAGCATGCGGTCAAAGGCGGTCTTGGCGTAACCGCCCTCGCCGAAGGCGTGCCACCCGCCGATCATGCAGAAGCCGCCGCCGTGCTTGGCTACGAACTCCACCGTCCACTTCACCTGGTCCTCATTGAACTGGTCGTAGGCGATGTCCGAGTTGATGATCACGTCGTACTGGTAGAGGTCCTTCTTCGCCTTCGGGTAGCCTTCCCGGACGAAACGCATGCCGGGTGGCGGGCGCGCCTCGCCCTTCCCGCCCGGATCGCCAAGCAGCACGGTGACCTCGACGTCCTGGTCCTCTTCGAGCGCCTCCTCCAGGAACTGGTGCTCCCATTTCTCGGACCAGGGACGCCCGTATTCCTGGTAGTACCGGTGCTGGTGGATGGTGCCTTCCATATAGAGGACGCGCAGCTTGCGCGAGAACGCCACGAAGCCAAACGTGAGGCGGTTGTTCGCCGTAATCAGTTCACCCGGCGACGGCTCGATCTCGACCACGTATTCGAGGAAGCCTTGGTCGGCCGGAAGGACGTCGAACGTCACCGTGGCGGTGTCGGCCTGGAGATCCACGTCGACGGTCTTTACCACGTGGCCCTGGTGGAGCAGGCGCACAGGGTGTTTGCCGGACGGAAAACCCGAGCGCGACACATCCACCTCGACGCGCGCAAGCGTCTCGCGACTCACCTGCCGGCGGCAGCGCACCTGCGTGACGGCCAGATCCGGCACATCGACCGCACCGATACCGACGACATAAATGGGCAGCCCGGCGCGCTGGTAGGTGGTCGCCGCACGGGCAAACTCGCTGCGCGAGGTATCGGCGCCATCCGAGATCATCACCAGTCCAGCCGAATCAGGACCGCGCAGTCGCGCGTAGGCGTCGTTCAGCGCCTGGGCGAGATCGGTCCGCGGCCCGTTGGCCTTCAGGTCGTCCGGCCCATTTACGGTCCTCGCCCGCGCATCAAAGCCTTCCAGTTGCACGCGGAATGACGTGCGTAGTCCGCCCAGCAGGCCGGTCATCTGTTCTTCGTCGCCAAGGTACGCGCGGACGCGCGAAGCGCGACTGGGGCCCTTGGCCTGGTCGGCGAAGGACATGCTTTCGGAATCGTCGACCAGCACCGTGACGCGGCTGGCGCGCGTTTCATGAAGGACCTGCCGATGGATCGGCTGGAGCAGACAGAAGGCGAGGAGTACCCAGACGCTCGAACGCAGATGGGAGAGCCACCGGCGCGTTCGGCCGGTGACTTCAGCGGCCCGGCGCCGGTAGCCGCGCCAGGTGACGACGCCCGCTCCGCCGGCGGCGGCGAGGATGAGCCACCATGGCCAGGTGGTGCCGAGGACCAGGGAGAAGTCACCCATGGCGGGGAGGATAACCTCACGCCCATCGGCGGCAACAGACATCGAGGG
>CAYSBP010000041.1:0-18110 GCA_964429255.1 uncultured Planctomycetia bacterium | reverse complement strand
TCGGACCGGATCGCGCTGCACGATGCGTTCCAGTTCCTCATGGCTGCGGTACTGGCGCTGATCGTCGGAGGACGAATGGCTGCCCATTCGATCCAGTTGGGCAACGATGCAGTACGGTCCGTTGCCGGCGCGCAGACGCTCCACCGCCGAAGCGGCGGCGGCATAGAGCGACTCGGGATCGAGCCCGTTGACGATCTCGACCGGACAGCCCAGGCTGTAACCGTGTCCATCCGTTCGTTCGGCCAACGCATGGGGTACCGACCAGAAGGTCCGGCCTTCGGTGCGGGTGGAAATCCCGTAGCCGTTGTCCTCTACGACAAATAAAACGGGAAGTTGCCTGACCGCCGCTTCCAGCATTCCTTCCAGAATCTCACCTTCGCGCGTGGATGCGTCGCCGGTCAACGCAACCACGATCTCGTCCTGGTTGCGCGCGCGCAGGGATTCGGCCATGCCGACGGCCTGGAGGAAATGGGTCCCGACGGGACTGGAGATCGATGTGATGCGGTGTGCCCGGGCCGTAACGTGGTAGGGCATCTGTCGGCCACCGGTCATGGAATCCTGTTTGGCCAAGTAGTCCCTGAAGAAATCCTCGGGGGTCAGCCCACGGGCCAGGAGCAACGCGCGGTCCCGGTAATGCGGCATGATCCAGTCTTGGTCGCGCAGGACGAGCGGGATTACAGCGAGGGTTTCGTGACCGGCCGAG
The DNA here is from genome assembly GCA_964429255.1 of uncultured Planctomycetia bacterium. Lineage (GTDB taxonomy): Bacteria > Planctomycetota > SZUA-567 > H5-PLA8 > H5-PLA8 > CAYSBP01. The sequence goes on along the minus strand of CAYSBP010000041.1, from coordinate 17,407 downwards.
GATAGCTGGAACTGGCCCAGACCGCGGCGTTTCATCGCGATCTCGGCGTCGTCGCAGGCTCGGGTTTCGAGCATCAGGCGTAGGATGCGTCTGCGCAACTCTACACCGATCCGCTCCGACACGGGACCCCCGGGGACGGTCCGAACCGTCTTCGCGTGTGAGGTGTTTCGCGCCATGATTTGACGGGGCTCTCCGTTCATCCATTGGGTTGCCCGCACGGACGCGCGAGGCAACGGAAGTTCGAAGGAAGAAATACTTATAGCGTATCGGGTGGTCGCTTGCCAAGGGAGGTTTGCCTCTCTGTGGTTGCCCAACCAGGAATCGGCAAGAGGGCTTTTCTTTTTGCCTTATTCAGTGCCCAAGTGTGCTAAAGTCCACACGCTGTGGGAGAGGGGTTTTCAACGGGCTGCTGGTTAGGGAGGACCGCGCCAATGGCGTTCAAGCTGCTCAAGAGCACGCGTGTCGTGAAGTGCCGGATCTACAACGTCAACTGCGAGTTGTGGCAGGGGCCCGAAGGACGCGTCTTCGAACGGCACACACTGGTGCATCCGGGCGCCGTGGCCATTCTTCCGCGCGACAACGACGGTCGCTATCTGCTGATCCATCAGTTCCGCGCCGCCTGCCGCGGGAACCTGCTCGAAATCCCTGCTGGGACGCTGGAACCGGGCGAGGCGCCGCTGCTGTGCGCGAAACGCGAATTGATCGAAGAGACGGGTTTCGCGGCGCGTCGCTGGAAGAAGCTCGGTGACGTCTTCGTCGCTCCGGGCTACTCGACCGAGAAGATCGTCATCTATCTGGCCTGGGACCTGAAGCCGGCCGTTGGGGCACAGGACGAGGACGAGCACATCCGCCTGCGACCCATGACCCTTGACCGGATCCAGGCGGCCGTGAAGAACCGCCGCATCGAGGATGGGAAAACGCTCAACGCGCTGTTTCTGGCTGGTGTCGTGTGATGGAGGCGACAGTTCGTGAAACGCATCGCGTGACGATGGGTGGCTTTGTTCTTTGAGTTGGAGAAAACACCGCGCCAGATCGCCTGTCATCCCGCGAACGACGCGCGAACGCGTCCGGATCAACCGGAAGAACGAACCCGACAAAAAAGCACGGGCCGTATTCGGCCCGCGCGTTGACTGAGACAGGGGACCGTTGTTCGACCGCTACCCTTCTTTCTTGCCGCCGAAGCTGGCGGAAGGCGTGCCCTCCTGGATCTCGTCCAGTTCGACATCCGCCGCATGGGTGAGGGCGGGGGCTTCGGCACGCTTGATCAGACCCAACTGCAGTTCGGGTAGGCCCGTTCCGGCTGGGATGATGTGTCCGAGAATAACGTTCTCCTTCAGGCCGCGGAGTTCGTCGCGGCGGCCCGCGATCGCCGCTTCGGTGAGGACCTTGGTGGTCTCCTGGAAGGAGGCCGCAGCGATCCAGCTGTCCGACTGGAGGGAGGCACGTGCAATGCCCAGGAGGACGGGACTGGCCGCCGCGGGCTTCTTGCCCGTGGCCAACATCTCCTTGTTGCGTCTCTCGAACTGGTAGCGGCTGACCATGTCGGTCGGTAGGAAGCCCGTGTCGCCGGGTTCGACAATCTGGACCTTTCGCATCATCTGACGGATCAGCACCTCGATGTGGCGGTCGTTGATCGCTACCGACTGACTGCGGTATACGCCCTGCACCTCGGCCAGCAGGTAGAGCTGCACCTTTTCCGGACCGGAAATGCGCAGGATGTCCTGCGGGATGAGCGCGCCGTCCACCAGACGATCGCCGGCCCGCACTTTATCGCCCTTGCGGACAAGGATGTGCTTGCCCTGGGGCACCAGATGCTCCATCTCGAGCCCGGAATCCGATCGGATCTTGATGGTACGCTTACCGCGCTTGCGTTCGCCGAACTCGACGATGCCGTCGATTTCGGCCATGATTGCGGGTTCCTTGGGCTTGCGCGCCTCGAAGAGTTCCGTGACGCGCGGCAGGCCTCCGGTGATGTCCTGCGTGCCGGACACCCCGCGCGGCGTCTTGGCCAGCACCTTGCCGGGTACGGCCGGTTCGCCTTCCTCGACGAGGACGTAGGCCTTCTCGGGCACCGAATACACGCCCATGATCTGGCCCTGCTCGTTCTTGATGACGACCTGCGGATGGTGCTCGCCCTTGTACTCCACGATGACTTTGCGCTTGAATCCCGTCCCGGGGTCGGCCTCCTCGCGGAACGTGACTTCGGGGATGAAGTCCTCGAAGGCCACCGTGCCGGCGACTTCGGTCAGGATCGGGATGTTGTGCGGATCCCACTTGGCCAGCGGTTTTCGAGCCGGGACCTTCTCGCCGTCCTTGACCAGAAGGGTGGCGCCGGTCTGGACGATGTACTTTTCCAGTTCTCGCTCACGATCGTCGAGCACGAGAATCTCTGCGTTGCGATTCAGCACGACGTGTTCGTCCTTGTCGTTGAGGACGGCGTCCATGCCCTTGAACTTGATGGTGCCGGATGACTTGCTGCGGATTTCGGATTCTTCGACCGTGCGCTGACCCAAGCCGCCCACGTGGAACGTCCGCATGGTGAGCTGGGTGCCGGGTTCGCCGACGGACTGAGCGGCGATGACGCCGACGGCGGTCCCGATTTCGACCTCCTTGCCGGTCGAAAGATCCATGCCATAGCAGAGCATGCAAAGCCCGCGTTCGGTTTCGCAGGTGAGCGGACTGCGGACGCGGATTTTGCCATCGCGGCCCAGGAACTCTTCGATCGCCTTGGCGATCTCGGCCGTGATGATCTGGTTTTCCTCGACGATCGCCTCGCCCGTGACCAGATGGGTGATGCGGTCCCGGGCCGTGCGGCCGCGGATGGCATCCGCCAGTCCCAACTCGACGTGATCGCCACGGTACACCGCGCCCTTGGTCATGCCGGCCTGCGTGCCGCAGCACCGGGTGATGATGACGACGTCCTGCGCGACTTCAACCAGCTTTCGTGTCAGGTAACCTGAGTTGGCGGTCTTGAGTGCCGTGTCGGCCAGGCCCTTGCGCGCGCCGTGCGTGGACGAGAAGTACTCATACCCCTTCAGTCCTTCGCGGAAATTGGCCTTGATGGGTGTCTCGAGAATCTCGCCCGACGGCTTGGCCATCAGGCCGCGGATCCCGCACAACTGACCGACCTGCGCCTGGTTGCCACGCGCGCCCGAGTTGACGATGAAGTAGATCGGATTGATGTAGTGCGGGTCCGATTCCCGTTCGTCGTACTTCAGTTCGTTCATGACGTCCTTCCAGATCCGGTCGCGGGCCTGGGTCCAGTGATCGATGGTGAGACGGTAGCGTTCGCCGTCGGTGATCACGCCGCGCTCGAACTGTTTGCGGAGCTTCGCGATGAACGCATCGACTTCGGCGACCACGGCCTGCTTGCTGGGAGGAATCTTCAAGTCGTTGGCGGAGAAGGAGAGCCCCGAGAGGGTGGCTTCGTGGAAGCCCAGATCCTTCAAGTGATCAAGCAGCAGCACCGTGGACGGTCGGCCGAGGATGTGATAGCAGTCCGAAACGATCCGCTTCAGCTTGCCCTTGTCGAGGTTCGTGTTGTAGTACGGCATGCCTTCCGGCAGGATGTCGTTGAAGATCACGCGACCGACGGTGGTCTCGTAGATGTTGTTCTTGCCCTTCTCGACGCCCTGCGCGCCCTGAACCGTGCGTCCAAGGATCCGCATGCGGATCTTGGTGCGGCGCTCGACACGGCCTTCGTCCAGCGCAAGGAAGACGTCTTCCTTGCACCCGAAGACCTTGCCTTCGCCCTTCAGTTTCTTGCCTTCGCTGGTCAGGAAGTAGCAGCCCATCACGATGTCCAGGTCGGGCGTGATGATGGGCGAGCCGTTGGCGGGGGAGAAAATGTTGTTCGTCGACAGCATCAGCATGGTCGCTTCAGCCTGCGCCTCGATCGAAAGCGGCAGGTGGACGGCCATCTGGTCGCCGTCGAAGTCGGCATTGAACCCGTGACAGACCAGCGGGTGGATCATGATCGCGTCGCCTTCCACCAGCACCGGATAGAAGGCCTGGATGCCCATGCGGTGCAGGGTGGGGGCGCGGTTCAGCATGACCGGGTGGCCCTGGATGACTTCCTCCAGGACGTCCCAGACTTCCTCATCCTTGCGCTCGAGGATTTTCTTGGCGCTCTTGATCGTATCCGCGTAGCCCTGGTCCTTCAGCTTGCGAATGATGAACGGCTGGAAGAGTTCCAGCGCAATCTTTTTGGGCAGGCCGACCTGATTGAGCTTCAGATCCGGACCGACGACGATGACCGAGCGGGCCGAGTAGTCGACACGCTTGCCCAGCAGATTCTCGCGGAAGCGGCCCTGCTTGCCCTTGATCATGTCCGTCAGGGACTTGAGCGGGCGGTTACCGGTGCCCAGCACAGGGCGTTTGCATCGGTTGTTGTCGAAGAGCGCATCCACCGCCTGCTGCAGCATGCGCTTCTCGTTTCGAATGATGACGCCGGGGGCGTTGAGGTCGAGCAGCTTTTTCAGTCGGTTGTTGCGGTTGATCACGCGCCGGTAAAGGTCGTTGAGGTCGCTGGTTGCGAAATTTCCGCTATCCAGGGGGACGAGCGGGCGCAGATCCGGCGGGATGACCGGGATCACGTCCATGACCATCCATTCGGGTTTGTTGCCCGACGCCAGCATCGCCTCGACGATACGCAGTCGCTTGATCAGGTTCTCCGTCTTCTGCTTGGACTTGGACTCCTTAAGCTTCTTGCAGAGTTCCTCGGCCAGTTCAGGGAGGTTGATGCCCTTCAGCAACTCGCGGACCGCCTCGGCTCCCATCTCCGCCTTGAAGGTCTGCCCGTACTCCTCGCGTGCCTTGCGGTATTCCTCCTCGGAGAGCAGCTTGGCCTTGGCCATCGGTGTGCCGCCCGAGTCGGTAACGAGGAACCGTTGGTGGTAAACGACTTGTTGCAGCGAGTTGGTCTTGACGCCCAACAGGTTGCCCAGTTTGGAGGGCAGGGCGCGGAAGAACCAGATGTGTACGACGGGCGCGGCCAGATTGATATGGCCAAACCGGCTGCGGCGAACCTTGCTGTGCGTGACTTTCACGCCGCAACGGTCGCAGATGATGTCCTTGTACTTGATGCCCTTGTACTTGCCGCAGGAGCACTCCCAGTCCCGCTCGGGGCCGAAAATGCGTTCGCAGAAAAGGCCGTCCTTCTCCGCACGGTAGCTGCGGTAGTTGATGGTTTCGGGTTTCTTCACCTCGCCGTAACTCCACGACCGGATGTCGTTGGGGCTGGCTAGCGTGATGGAGACCGCACTGAAATCGTTGACGCGGTCATAGTTGCGATCGCCGGTGCCGGGACCTCCGGACGCAAGAGCGTTGGAGCCGATTCCGCCAAAGCCGCCTGGACCTGCCATGGTTTTGTCTCCCTTGTCGGTGTGGGCGTTAGCCCGCCGCCTGATCGATCCTGTTCGGAGCGTTACGCGCTCGGCCGCTTGTCCAGTTTGATGTTCAGCCCAAGTCCCTTGATTTCGCTACAGAGCACGTCAAAGCTGACCGGCGTGCCGGGTTCCAGGATGTTCTCCCCCTTGACCATCGACTCGTAGATCTTCGTCCGGCCTTCGACGTCGTCGGACTTGACCGTCAGCAACTCCTGCAGGATGTTGGCTGCGCCATACGCCTGCAAGGCCCAGACTTCCATTTCGCCGAAGCGCTGGCCGCCGGACCGGGCCTTGCCGCCCAGCGGTTGCTGTGTGATCAGGGAGTAGGGGCCGGTCGCGCGAGCGTGGATCTTGTCGGCGACCAGATGGTGCAGCTTGAGCATGTAGATCATGCCGACGCAGACCTTCTGGTCGAAGGAATCGCCCGTACGTCCGTCGAACAGGACGTGCTTACCGTCAGGCGTGAGTCCCGCGTCCACCAGGCACTGGATGATCTCCTCTTCCTTCGCGCCGTCGAAGACGGGCGTGATGGCCCTGAAACCCAGCTTGCTGGCGGCCCAGCCGAGATGCGTCTCCAGTATCTGCCCGAAGTTCATTCGGGAAGGTACGCCCAGGGGGTTGAGGATCAGGTCAATGGACGTGCCATCGGCCATGAACGGCATATCCTCCTCAGGCAGGATGCGACTGATCACGCCCTTGTTACCGTGACGGCCCGCCATCTTGTCGCCGACCGACAGGCGGCGTTTGACCGCGACGTACACCTTGACCAGTTCCAGTACGCCCGGCTGGAGTTCGTCGCCGCGCTTGAGCTTGCCGACCTTGCGGTCCATCTCGACTTCCAGTTTGCGCTTCTGTTTGTCGAGCTGGTGGGCCGTCATGCGTGCCTTGCGCCGCGTGGACGGATGCATCTCAACCTTGTTCAGGTCGAGCGCGGCGTCGACGGCCAGGATCTCGTCCGGCGTCGCGTTCTTGGCGATCTCGAAGCGCTGGCCGGATTCGGCATTGACCAGCTTGCCGCCGATGATCTCTTTCAACGCTTCGAACTTGCGTGCCACGATGTCGGCCATTTGTTGTTTGTACTGGCTCTCCAGCTTCTTGATGGTCTTCTTGTTCTCGCCCTTGTCGTCCTCGTCACTGGGAGCGGCGCGGATGAATCGTTCGACCTGGATGACGTAACCTTCGACGCCCGGCTTGACCTCCAGTGAGTCGTTCTTCACGTCTTCGCCGGCGCGGCCGAAGATGGCATGCAACAGCTTCTCCTCGCTGGACAGCTCGCTCTTGCTCTTCGGAGCGATTTTCCCAACCAGGATATCGTCGGGTTGGACGCGCGCGCCAACGCGGATCAGGCCTTGGTCGTCGAGCTGCGCCAGGGCCGCCTCGGAGACGTTTGGAATGTCGCGCGTGATTTCCTCGCGACCCAGCTTCGTCTCGCGGACCTCGCAGGTGAACTCCTCGATGTGAATCGAGGTGAAGGTGTCGTTGCGGACCAGACGTTCGCTGACCAGGATGGCGTCCTCGAAGTTGTAACCCTCCCAACTCAGGAACGCGACGAGGGCGTTGGAGCCGAGAGCCAGTTCGCCCTGGATGGTGCCCGCGCCTTCGGTGAGGACCTGGCCGGCAGTGACCTTGTCGCCGGCCTTCACGATGGGCTTCTGATTCAGGCAGGTGCGTTCGTTGAGCCCGAAGTACTTGCGCAACGGGTACTCCTCGACGCGTGCGTTCTGCCCATGGCCGTAGCGGACGACGATTTTCGCGCCGTCAACGTACTCGATGGCGCCATCTTCCTCGGCCGTCAACATCATGCCTGTGTTGCGCGCGACGTACTCCTCCATGCCCGTGCCGACCAGCGGCAACTGCGGTCGGACCAGGGGCACGGCCTGGCGCTGCATGTTGGAACCCATGAGCGCGCGGTTGGCGTCGTCGTGCTCAAGGAAGGGGATCAGGCTCGCGGCCACACCGACCAGTTGCTGCGGGGAGACGTCCAGGTAAGTGACCAGTTCGGATTGGATCTCCTTGAACTCCTCCTGGTGCCGCGCCATCACGCGATCCGCCGTGATCTTGCCGGTCTTCGGATCGTGCGGGCAGTCGGCCTGTGCAATAACCTGGTCGTGTTCTTCGTCGGCGCGGAGAGAGACGACCTCATCGGTGATGACACCCTTGCGGACCACACGATAGGGGGTCACGATGAAACCGTAGTCGTTGATGGATGAGTAGATGCCCAGGCTGACGATCAAACCGATGTTGGCGCCTTCAGGCGTCTCGATCGGACAGATGCGCCCATAGTGCGAAGGGTGCACGTCGCGGACCTCGAAGCCGGCCCGCTTTCGATTCAGGCCGCCGGGGCCGAGGGCCGAAAGCCGGCGCTCGTGCGTGAGCTGTGCCAGAGGGTTGGACTGGTCGACGACCTGGGAAAGCTCGCCGCGTGCGAAGAAGTATTCGATCGAACTGGCCACGGTCTGGCTGTTGATCAGTGTGCGGGGCGTCATCTCGACGGCGTCTTTGAGACTCATGCGCTCGCGGACCGAACGGCGCAGCTTGATCATGCCTTTGCGGAACTCGTCCATGACGAGGTCTTTGATGGTGCGCGCGCGGCGATTTTCAAGGTGGTCGATGTCGTCCACGCGCCCCTTGCCCTGACGCAGATCGATCAGATAGCGGATCATCGCCGAGTAGTCCTCGGCCGTGAGGGTCAGCTTCTCGTCCGGAATGCCGTGGTTGAACTTGCGGTTGATACGGAACCGGCCGATGAGTCCGAAGTTGTAGCGCTTGTCGTCAAAGAACATCTCATTGAAGAGCGTAGCGGCCTTGTCCTTTTGCGGCGGGTTGCCCGGGCGAAGGCGGGAGTACAATCGAAGGATCGCTTCCTCGTGGCTCTCGCACTCATCATTGGCGAGTGTATTCAGAATCAACTCGTCCTTGGCCTGCGTGACGACGTCCACTTCCTTGACCTTCAGGCCGCGGATCGTGTCGATGATCTCTTCGTTCAGCTTGGTCAAGGCCTTGACGACCACCTCGCCCGAGCCGGGGTCGGCCACGTCGTGGCAGAGCCAGGCGCCTTTGAGTTTCTCGGTTTTCGACGAAAGCGGCAGGGATTCGACCGGGTAGAAGGCCTTGAGGATGTTGACCGTCTCGCCGAATTTCGGCGAGAGCGCGCGAAGAAAAGTCGTGGCCGGGATCTTGCCCGAGCGGTCGATGCGAATAAAGAGGATGTCCTTGCTGGAAACGTCGAGCTGAATCCAGCTTCCGCGTTCGGGGATGATGCGGCAGGAGTGGAGTCGCTTGCCGCTGGGATGCACTTCGACGGAGAAGTCCGAACCGGGCGAGCGCTGGATCTGCGTGACGATGACACGCTCAGCACCGTTGACAATGAACTCGCCACCACCGATCATCAAGGGAACCGTGCCGAGGTACACGTCTTCCTCGACCACCTCGCCTTCGCCCCGCTTGAGCCGGCATCGGATCTTTAACGGCGTGCCGAAGGTTAGTCCCAGCGAACGGCACTCATCGGGCGTGTGACGGGGCTCGCCGAGGTCGTACTCGGTGAACTCGAGACTGGCGGTCTCGTCATAGGAGAGTATGGGGAAGACCTCCTGGAAGATGGCCTGGAGCCCATCCCTCTTCCGCTCGTTCGGAAGGACCTCGGCCTGAAGGAACTCGGCGTAGAACCTGCGCTGTGTTTCGCACAGGTTGGGGACATCCACCGGGCGGTGTTTCCGGCCGAAGAATCGCTTCTCCATGTGTGGAAGAACCTCCTCGAGATTGTCGCAGCGCAGCTGAACGGGTCCGTCTTCGGACACGTTTTGCGCATATTGAGCGTGCAAGGCACGGCAAGGTGCAATCCGTACGGCTTGGCGCACACGGCCTGAACATGACTCAACCGGCCCCGCGCATCAGCACCCGGACGGATGGATGGACGGAACGACCAGTCAATGGAACGATGCCCCGTGAGGGCTCCCCTGAGGTTCGGGCCTGCGGCGCCTGCGGGGGAACCCGTGCACGGACGCCCATCGGCCCTTCAGCAAGACGAGCGAGACGGGAACGCCTTTGGAGGCGCCCCCATCCCGATAAGTGCAGAAGAAACTACTTGAGCTCGACGACGGCGCCTTCTTTTTCGAGCTTCGCCTTCATCGCCTCGGCATCCTCCGTCGGCACACCGTTCTTGACGGACTGAGGGGCCTTTTCAACCAAGTCCTTGGCCTCCTTCAGACCCAGCCCGGTGACCTCGCGAACGATCTTGATGACCGCGATCTTCTTGGTCTGGTCAGGAACCTTGATCAGCATGACGTCGAAGGCGGTCTTCACCGCCTCTTCCGCCGGAGCAGCAGCAGCAGCAGCCATCATCACGGCGCCGCCAGCCGCAGCTTCAATGCCATGGGTTTCCTTCAGGTAGTCGGACAGGGCCTTGGCCTGGAGCAGGGTCAGACCCGCAATCTTGTCGCCCAGTTCCTTGATCTCAGGGGCAAACTCCGCCATGGTAACAAACCTCCCTCAAACGTAACCGGCAAACGCCGTAGCTTCGATGTTTCAGACCGGATGCCTTGCCCCACCATTGGAGTGGGATAGGGGTTAGCCCCATCGAAAATGGGCAACCTATTGAATCCGGATTCAATGGCCTGTCAAGTACAGGTCAGCACTCCCTCGCCTCAGGCCTGGGCGGGCGCGGCAGCAGGGGCTGCCTTCTCCAACTTCTCGACCAACACCTTGATCTGGCCAGCCAGTTTTCCGCCGGGTCCCATGATGGCGCCGACCAGACGACCACCGGGGCCCTTGGCCTGGCCACTAATTTCTGCCAGCATCTCCTTGCGGCTCTTGGATTTGGACAGCGTGACAATTTGCTTGGCATCAAGCAACTGTCCTTCCACAAGCCCGCCAATGACCTGTAACTTGTTCTTGAACTTCGCGCAGAACTCCAGAGCCACCTTGGCCGCCGTTACGGGATCCTCGCCGTCAATGATGGCGGTGGGGCCGGAGAAAAGCTTCGCGGCGTCCTTAATGCCCATCTCCGTGAACGCCCGGACGGTAATACGGCTGCGCACCACGCGCATCCGGATGCCCTTGGAGCGAAGACTCGAACGGAGTGCCGTGGTCTGCTCGCTGTTCAGTCCCTGGTTGCTGACCAGTACCAGGTTGGTCTCCTTAGAGTACGACTTGGCCACCTGGGCGACCAGCAAGCGGTTGATGCGACTCGGCTTGCCGGCGCCCTGAGGCTTCTCGCTAGGCAATCGTCGGTCTGCCATGGTTAGCTCACTCCTTCGCGCGGCTTGCGCGTTCCGTACTCAGATGGCCAAGGGGAGGCCAGGACCCATGGTGGAGGTCAGATGAATCGTCCCCATGTAGATGCCCTTCGCGGCGGAGGGGCGCACTGCGATAATGTGGTCGATCATGGCCTTGACGTTCAACGCCAAGTCCTCTTTCGCGAAACTCAGCTTGCCCACGGTAACGTGGATGTTGCCGAAACTGTCGTTCCGGTATTCCACTTTACCCGCTTTGAATTCGGCAACCGCCTTGCCCACATCAGGGGTCACCGTTCCGGTCTTGGGCGTCGGCATTAGACCCTTGGGGCCGAGGACTTTGCCCAGACGACCGACAAAGCGCATGGTCGCGGGATGCGCGATCACGACGTCGAAGTCGAGCCAGCCGTCGTTGACCTTCTTGGCCAAATCCTCTCCGCCCACTTCGACAGCCCCCGCGTTCTTCGCGTCCTCCGCCGCAGGGCCTTCGGCGAAGCAGATCACGCGTTTGGAAGCGCCCGTACCCTTGGGGAGCGAAACGGATCCGCGCACCAACTGATCGGCCTGCTTGCTGTCGATATTGAGCTTGATGGCCAAGTCGACGGACTCGTCGAACTTGCACTTCTTCCCGGATTTCAGGAGCACGATGGCCTCGTCGAGCGAATAGGCCTTGGCCTGATCGACCCTACCCGCCAGTTCTCGATAGCGACGGGACGGCTTGTAGGCACCACGTTTTCTCGGCATGTCTTCCTCCGGGGGAGTTCGAGCGGACGCAGCCCCATGCCGCGCCCTCCTCCCCGTCCATCCTGCGATGTTACAGCACTTCGATGCCCATGTTCCGTGCCGTGCCTTCGATGGTCCGACAGGCAGCATCGATGTTCGAAGTGTTCAAATCCTTGATCTTGATCTGCGCGATTTCACGGACCTGCGCTTTGGTCACCTTGCCGACCTTGATTTTGTGCGGCTCTTTCGACCCGGCCCCCGGCTTCTTGTCGGTAGGCAGTCCCGCCATCTTCTTCAGCAGGACCGAAGCGGGCGGTGATTTGTACACGAGGTCGAAAGACTTGTCGCGATGGATTTCGACGATGACGGGGATGATCATCCCCTTCTGTTTCGCCGTGTCCGCGTTGAACCGTTTGACGAAATCGCCGATGCTCACCTGATGCTGCGAGAGCGCCGGGCCGACCGGGGGAGCCGGATTGGCGGCGCCAGCGGGGCACTGCAGCTTGACTTTGGCGACGACTTCCTTCTTGGCCATGTTAACACCCTGTGCTTAGATCTTCTCTACTTTTCCGTACTCTAACTCAACCGAGGTGTCGCGGCCGAAGATAGACACGCGCACCTTGAGCATCCACTTGGTTGAGTCCACACTTTCAACGGTTCCGTCGAAATTCTCGAAGGAACCTTCCTTGATTCGCACGCGATCGCCCGACTGGAACTCCATCTTGGGCTTGGGCTTCTCTTTGCGCGCTTCGATGTCGTCGATGATGCGTCGCACTTCCGTTTCGTCGAGCGGAACGGGCTTCAGGCGACTGCCACCCACGAAGCCGGAAATGCCCGGCGTATCCATGACGGCAAACCAGACGTCCTGCGGGAGTTCCTCCGTCTGCTCGCCCGCGTCCACCTCGATCAGGATGTAGCCCGGAAACATCTTCTGCTGCGAAACCCGCTTCTTGCCTTCGCGGATCTCAGAGACATTCTCGGCTGGCACGATAATCTGCGGGACCATGCTCTCGATGCCCTTGGCACGGAGCTTGGCCAGTAGCCCCTCCTTGATCTTCTCTTCGCGCTCGGACTGAGCCCGCAACGCGTACCACACTTTCTTGGCCATGCCTACCTCAAAGTATCCATTGGCGGACTGCGCGGTCATCCGCGGTAAAACGCCCGATCCGCCAAGAACGTGAAGACCCAGTCGACGCCGAAAACATACAGCGCCAGCAGGACGACCACGATCAAGACCACATAGGTTGCACACCACACGGGCGACTCAACTTTGAACCAGGGTGTAATTCTGGGCCACGTGACCTTCCTGAGTTCAAGGTCCGTTTGGACGAGGAATTCGGCGGACTTGGGTTTGACGTACAGGTAATAGTACATCATCAGGCCGCCGCCCAAACCCAGCACCGCCACGCCCGCCCACGAAATGCTCCACTGAACGGACGGCAGGTACGCCCAGTCGATCAACCCACGCCACTGAAGGGCCTCAAGCCATCTGCCCAAGAGGTCGCGGGCGAAGGTCCAGTGGAAGAACCAACGGTGGCACGCATAGAGCAGGAACGTAGATAAGGTGACGAAAAGCCCCAACCTGGTGACCGTGCCTTCGCCGGGTTTATGGACCCTCCATAGACCTCGTCTGACCGTCCCGTCGGGACTGGCAAGCGAGAAGTCGGGCACCTTTTTCCCCTGAGCCACGGTAGCCATCCTAGACTCGATCCGAAAAGCTTCCTTCCGGGGTGCATATAGAGGACGCGAATGCGTCCCCATCACCCCGTTCACGTAACGACCCGCCGAACGCGGGGAGTATGAGGTACTACGCCGAGGGTGCTCAACCGACCACAGCGCACGACTCGCTCGACACGTCCTCACCAACATGAATCTTCAGGGCGTTGGCAGGAGCGTAGGGAGTCGAACCCCAAACCTGCCGCTTTGGAGACGGCTGCTCTACCAATTGAGCTACGCTCCTCCAACCTCCAAGCCCCTGCCGATCACCCGCCCACACTAGGCCTTGCGGCTCTTGTGCGGGAGATGCGTGCGACACGTCCTGCAGAACTTCTTCACTTCGAGCTTCTTGCCGCCCTTGGTGTTGATCGTGTTCATGTAATTTCTGGACTTGCAGACGGAGCATTCCAGAACAACGATTTCCCTCATGTGAGCGTCGTCCTTACTCGATGATCTTGACCACGACGCCAGAACCAACCGTTCGGCCACCTTCACGAATGGCGAAGCGGAGGTTATCGACCATCGCGACGGGACAAGTGGGTTCCAGTTCGACTACCATTTTGATGTTGTCGCCGGGCATGCACATCTCGGCTTCTTTGTCTCCGTCGCCGAGCATCTTGGTGATCTTGCCCGTGACGTCGGTCGTGCGGAAGTAGAACTGAGGGCGGTAGCCGGGGAAGAAGGGCGAGTGGCGGCCGCCTTCATCCTTGCTCAGCACGTACACCTGCGCCTGGAACTTAGTGTGCGGAGTGATGCTGCCGGGCTTGGCGAGCACCATGCCGCGGGAGAGCTCCTCTTTCGCGACGCCGCGGAGCAGCAGGCCGACATTGTCGCCGGCTTCGCCCCGATCGAGCGTCTTGTTGAACATTTCGACGCCCGTGCAGGTCGTTTTCCTGGGTTCGGAACTCAAACCCACGATTTCAACCGGGTCTCCGACCTTGACCAGTCCCTGCTCGATGCGGCCCGTGCCGACCGTGCCGCGGCCTTCGATCGAGAATACGTCTTCGATGGGCATCAGGAACGGCGCATCTTTGGCGCGCTTGGGTTCCGGGATGAAATCGTCCATGGCCTTGACCAAGTCCAGAATGGGCTGGGCGGCCTTGGCGTCCGTGGGGTTTTCCAGCGCGGGTTTAGACGAGCCGCGGATGACGGGCGTCTTGTCGCCGGGATAGTCGTACTTCTTCAGCAGGTCGCGGACCTCTTCCTCGATGAGGTCGAGGAGGTCTTTGTCGTCCACAAGGTCGACTTTGTTGAGGAAGACGACCAGCGCGGGCACGTTCACCTGGCGGGCCAGAAGCACGTGTTCGCGGGTCTGCATCTTCGGGCCGTCGCCGGCATCGACCACCAGGATCGCGCCGTCCATCTGCGCCGCGCCAGTGATCATGTTTTTGATAAAGTCGGCGTGGCCGGGGCAGTCAATGTGCGCGTAGTGGCGCTTGTCTGACTGGTATTCGGTGTGCGACACGTGGATGGTCACGGTCTTGTTGGCGTCGCGGACCGTACCGCCTTTGGTAATGTCGGCGTAACTCCTGGCCTTGGCCAAGCCCTTCTGGGACAACACGGCAACCAAGGCGGCGGTCAGTGTCGACTTGCCATGGTCAATGTGCCCGATCGTCCCGACGTTCACATGCGGCTTTTCACGAACAAAGTTTTCCTTCGCCATTGCAGCAACTCTCCTCGCCTGATCGTTGACGTTTTCCGCGAAACCCTAAAACCGACCATCCGGCCTGTCCTGACCGGTGTCATTCCCCAAAAATGGAGCTGCAGATGGGATTTGAACCCATGACCTCGTCCTTACCAAGGACGTGCTCTACCAGCTGAGCTACTGCAGCCCGTCGACGACACACCGTTTAAGCCCGAAACGGGAATCATCTTACGGGCGGAAAAAACGGAAGATAGCCGCCCGGATTGCGCTGTCAAGCAAAAGCGCGGATTAGGCGAGAATGCCCAGATCCGGGCTCATGCCCGAACGACGCTCCGTGGTGTCTTCCGAAGCGGGCGAAGCATCCGGGTCGTAGGTGCCAACGCCCTGCGCCTCGACCGCGGCGCTCTCGGCATCCAGTTCCTCGTCCTTGGGTAGCCCTTCGTACAGCGTCTTGCCCGGAGCGGTCGAACCCAGCACGCCGCTATTGCCCGGCACGGCGGAGGCCGCTACTGCCGCCTGCTGCTCGAACTTCTTCTCCTTGAAGATCCACGATTCCTGGATTGGAATGTACTGGTCCGAGGCCTTGATCAGCTCGCCGGCGGTCGATCGCTCGAAACTCACCACCTCCACGCGACAGCCATGGCACTTCAGCGACTCCACCAGCGGAACGTAGTCTCCATCTCCCGTGACCAGGATGACGGTGTCCAGTTTGGGCGCCATCATCAACGCATCGATCGTCATCCCCACGTCCCAGGAACCCTTGGCAACCGTGCCGCCACGACCGTCCGGATCGGGACGGACCTTCAGCTCCTTGATCTTCAACTCGTATCCGAACCGCGACAGCGCCTCATGGAAACCGGACTGATTCACGTCCGGCTTCTGAACGATGTAGGCAATGGCTCGCACCAGTTGGCGTGTGCCTGTAATCTCCCGGAGCAACCGGCCGTAGTCCACCTTGCTCTGGTGGAGCAGTTTGGCCGAGTAAAACATGTTCTGCACATCGATGAGAATACCGATCCGTTGCGGAAAAGCCCTCGCTGTGGAAGCTGGCTGAAAACCCATGGTGCACCTCTCTCCTTAGGATGTTCCGTAGTCCGTCCTGCCGTTCTCCCGCGCGGCCCGGTCGCGTCTTGAGTCTCCAGACCCAACGCTATGACGCGTCCAACGCCTCACGAATGTCTCTCGCCGCCCGTTCCGGATCCGCGGATTCGGCCACTGCGGAAGAGACGGCCACCCGCTTCACCCCCGCCGCACGCAATTCCGATATTGACTGGGCCGTGATGCCCCCGATAGCGAAAACCGGCACCGGCCAGTTCTCTTCGTACACGGCTCGCGCGAGCTGGGGACCCCGCAACTCAAAGCCCTCCTTGGTCCGCGTCGCGTACATGGATCCAACGGCAATGTAGTCCGAACCTTCCTTCTCTACGGCCACGCGGGCCTGCTCCACCGAGTGCGTGGAACGTCCAATCAACAAACTCTCCCCCGCCACCTGCCTTACTTCATCGGGGCTTAAGTCCTTCTGCCCTACATGCACACCGTCTGCTCCGGCGGCTATCGCCACATCCACACGGTCGTTTACGATCAGGAGCGCGTTTCCCTCACTGCAGGTGTCACGCAGTCGCCGCGCCCATTTCATCTGTTCCGCACCTTCCAATTCCTTCTCACGCAACTGGATGACCTGTGCGCCTCCTCGAATCGCAGCACGAGCGGTCTGCTCCAAACCGGCGCGACACTGCGACTCGGTCAGGAGGACATACAAACATGCCTTGGACAGCCGCAGGGCCCGATCACCGCAAAGCAGTGTCCATTGTTCAGCCTCATACGCTCCAAACCTTACCTCGGAAAGTCGCCGAGCCGCTTCGGCATCAAGGCCCCGGACATACTCCTCCAGGACTCTGATCGCTTCTTCGGCCCGTTTTAGTCCCCTCAATGCAACGTCCCGGGCACTCGACGCTCCGGGTGCATGCGCTTCCGTATTGGCCGCCGGATGTCCGATGTCCCTATTTACACGCCGCGCCGCAACCAATCGTTCCGGCGACACGATCCGGTCAACCACCTCCGTCAACGCATGCCGGTACGTTCGCAGGCGCTTCGCCCAGCGAACCGCTCCCACTGAAAATCGGATGTAGTCTTCGGCAGTCCGTAAGCCTTCTCGCGCTCGGTTCGCATTGGCGTCCAGTATTCGAAAAATGAAGTCAGCGTTCACTTCCACACCGCCCAATACCCTAACCAGCTCCCTATATTTAAAAGGGTTCTCACGGGAATGCTAATGTATTTTTCCGATTTTCACCTGCAGGTAAATATCTTTTTCCAGCTCCTCGTGCACGGTTTGTCTCCTATCCCGTTCCGCCTTTCGCGCTACCGTTTGCTGTAGGCGTGTTTGTTCCGCAGTCGGTGTCTTTGGTGGTCTTCGTCTGAGACGTCGCGCCACGACGGGCAAAGAACTGATGCCAGTAGGGCGCCCATGGCTGACTTGATGTGTTCGGGGATGTCGGTGCAGGCAGACACCACGCTCTGAACGTCGGCCACCGTCACGTGTTGATTTACGTGTTGATTCTCGTTGGATTTCGGCGCTTGATTAAGCGAAGACTTCGTTGCACTATCAGCTATGAAAGCGTGTGGTGCCGGAGTGGCGGAACTGGCAGACGCAGTGGATTCAAAATCCACCGCTCCCTTCAAGGAGCTTGTGGGTTCAATTCCCACCT
>CAYSBP010000040.1:4134-18199 GCA_964429255.1 uncultured Planctomycetia bacterium | reverse complement strand
GCCCCCTTTCCTTCAGGAAAGGGGGAGTCGAAAGATGTGGGTCGTCTTCGAATGAGGGGAAAATTGCTCCCGCCGATCTCATCACCCCCTGCGCAGCCCATGCGCTCGGTTGCATTGATCCGTCCATGGGCTAAGGTGAATGCCGTACGTTGACGGGACTCTTCCGCAGGTGTGGTGACGCGCAGGTGTGGTGGCGGAGCGTGCCGATGGAACCGATGGATCAGATGTTTGGCGTTTATCCGGGCGGTGCCTTCAACGCGGTGTTGCCCAATGGCAAAGCCTCGGGCGTTCTCCGTGCGGAGAGCGATGCGCTCCGTTTCGAGTATGAAGGCGGCAAGGCGGATCTCCCGCTGAACGGGTTGCAGGCCGCTTTGGGCGGTGCGGCCAACCGGCTGATCTTCTTCACGCATCCCGACCGGCCCGAGTGGACGTTCTTCACGGCCGAACGGCGCATCCTGCAGGATTCCACGCTCAACCTCTCCTACGGAATGGGCGAACAGCTTGCGCGTCTGCGGGGTTCGCGGCGCATGACGGTGGCGGTCTGGCTGGGGGTGCTGGGCGCTCTCGTCGCGCTGGTCGCCGCGCTGGTTCTGGGGATTCTCTTCAACCGCGATGCGCTGATCGATTCGGCAACCCGCCAGATTCCGCCGGAGGCCGAGAAGGCGCTGGGCGACCAGGTGCTGAAACAGGTGCAGATGTCCTCGCGGATGGTGGAGGCGCCTGAGGTCTTGACGCTGCTGAAGGATGCGGCGGCGCCGCTGATGGCCGTACCGGGCGCGGGTCACGCCTTCCAGCTCTACATCGTCGAGGATTCCCAGGTCAATGCCTTCGCGTTGCCGGGCGGGCATATCGTCTTCACGACGGGGTTGCTCCTTGAGGCCGGTTCGGCCGAGGAAGTGCTGGGCGTGCTGGCCCACGAAATGGCGCACTCGGTCAAACGGCACAACATGCGGCAACTGGTGGCGACCGTTGGGCTGGGACTGCTGCTGCAGGCCTTTGTCGGCGACAGCAGCGGCCTGGTGGCGGTGCTGGCGGGGGTGGGTCACATGCTGGCGAAGAACAGTTACTCCCGTGATCAGGAGCGCGAGGCGGACCGCTTGGGGGCCGAGTATCTGCGGAAAGCGCACATCGATCCCCGTGCGCTTTTGGAGTTCATGCAGCGCCAGCAGCAGAAGCTCCAGAAGACGGGAGTGGCGGAGATCGAGGGCCAGTTGAGTTATCTGAGTACGCATCCGACATTCGAGGAACGGATTGGGTTGCTCTCCGAGCAGCGCGATGGCGCTCCGGCGGACGAGGAATTCACCAAAGTCAATCTGGACTACGAGGACTTCAAGGCTAAACTCCGGGAAACGTTAGCCAAACCGTAGCATGGTTCCCTCGCTGGCTGGGAAGGGAAGGGGTCTGCTCGACATGAAAGCAAACATCGAAGGTGCGCCGGCCTTTGCCTACATTCATGCGGACCTGGAGCCGGGCGAGAGTCTGGTGGCCGAGTCCGGTGCGATGAGCAGCATGTCGGCCGATTTGGACATGGACGCCCGGACCAACGGTGGATGTCTTTCGGCGATGGGGAAGCGCCTCTTCGGCGGCGAGTCCTTTTTCGTCTCGATCTACACGAATAACACCGACGGTCCGCGTCGTATTACTCTCACGCAGGGCACGCCCGGCAACATCCGGCAGATCGAGTTGAACGGCGAGAGCCTCTGTCTGCAGCCGGGCGCCTATATCGCCTCGACGCCGGGACTGCAACTGGGCGTTCGGTGGGCCGGCTTCGCCTCGTGGATCGCGAAAGAGGGCCTTTTCAAACTGCACGTCAGCGGCACGGGCACGCTGTGGTACGGCGCCTACGGCGGGTTGGTGGAGAAAGAGGTCGACGGCGAGTACATCGTCGATTCCAGTCACCTGGTGGCCTACGAGCCGCAGATGCGTTTGCGCGTGCAGTTGGCGGGTGGGATCTTTTCCAGTTTCTTTGGCGGCGAGGGTCTGGTGACGCGGATTGAGGGCAAGGGCAAGATCATCCTGCAGAGCCGCAGCATGGATGGTCTGGCCGGGTGGCTGCGACCGCACCTGTAGTACCGCATGCCTCCGGCGTGCGAGTCGTGCGGATGTCCTCGTTCACACAGGCAGGCGGGGCCGTCTGCCCTGCGCAATGGGAAGGAATGCCATGGAAGTCGAACTGGTCCATCGTCCAGGCAACTCGGCGGCGCGCCTCAAGCTGGCGCCGTCCGAGACGGTGACGGCCGAAGCCGGCGCCATGATCTGCATGAACGGCGACATCGGTATCACCACGTCGACGCACCAGCGCGGCGGTGGCGGGATACTGAAAGGCCTCAAGCGGATGCTGGGTGGCGAATCGTTCTTCATGAACCACTACGAGGCCGGCGGATCGGGTGGCGAGGTCGTAGTGGCGGCCGACCTGCCGGGCGACATGGAGGTGGTCCAGATCGACCCGGGGCATGGCCTGATCGTGCAGTCGGGTTCGTTCGTGGCGGCCGAGCCGGGCGTGGACATGGACATGAGCTGGCAGGGATTCGGCAAGGCGTTCTTCTCAGGCGAAGCGATGTTCTGGCTGCGGATGAGCGGTTCGGGAAAGGTGGTCTTGAGTTCCTTCGGCGCGATCTATCCCATCCAGGTGGATGGCGAGTACATCGTGGATACGGGACACATCGTGGCCTTCGACGAGACGATCGATTTCACGATCAGCAAGGCGGGCAAGAGCTGGATCAAATCGTTTCTGGGCGGCGAGGGGATGGTCTGCCGATTCAACGGCAAGGGGACGGTCTGGTCGCAGTCGCACAATCCGTCGTCGTTCGGGAAGGAATTGGGGCCGATGTTGCCGGCGCGGTAGGAGGGACTCATGGATCAGAAGACCAGTGACTATCCGTACCACGTGGACTGCAGCCCGGATTTCGCGCTCCTTTCGGTGCAGATTCCCGGAGGGCAGATGCTGAAGGTCGAGGCCAGCGCGATGGCGGCGATGGATACGAATGTCCGCATGAAGACGAAGATGAAAGGCGGCCTGGGGCGGTTCCTGACCGGCGAATCGCTCTTCATCAACGAGTTCTCCGCCGAGGGCGGGCAGGGTGAGATCAAGATCGCGCCGGGCGCGCCGGGCGATCTGGATCACGTTCACCTGAACGGCGACACGATCTTCCTCCAGAACTCCGCGTACGTGGCCTCGACGCCCAACGTGAACCTGGAGACGAAGTGGCAGGGCTTGATGAAGGGTTTCTTCTCCGGCGAGTCGTTCTTCCTGATCCGCTGTTCGGGACAGGGCGATCTCTGGTTCAACTCCTTCGGCGCGCTGCTGAAGGTGGATGTGAAGGGCGAGTACGTGGTGGACACCGGGCACCTGGTGGCCTTCACGGAGGGACTCGAGTACAGCGTTTCCATGCTCGGCGGCTACAAGTCGCTCTTCTTCTCGGGCGAAGGTCTGGTCTGCCGCTTCCATGGGCAGGGCACCTTGTGGATTCAGACGCGTCGCATCCCGGCGCTGGCCGCCTGGGTGTATGCGTATCGCCCCCAGCGGAGCAACGATTGACCGCGGGGGACGACGAAACGCCGACGCATGATTGACCGCATCCCATCTGGATCCGAGGGTCGCGCCGAAACGACTTCCGCGTGGACGCCGCTGTGGCATCCCAAGGCGCGCGCGCTCTACAAAATCCTGCTTGCGGTGGCCGTGCTGGCCGTGCTCTACGATAGGAAGCTGCTGGACTTCTCGATCTTCAGCCGCGAACACCTGGACCTGCGCTACGTCTTCGCGGTCGGGTTGATCGTGCTGCTTGTCTTTCCGATCCTGGCTTGGCGCTTCCAGACGATCCTCCGGTCGGTGGGACTGGAGGCCTCGTATCCGCGCGCTTTCCAGTGGACGATGATTGGCGAGTTCTTCAGCACGGCATTGCCGCTGTCGACGGGCGGCGATCTGGTGAAGGCCCTTTACGTGGCGAAGACCTACGGAAAAGGGCGGCGCAGCATGGCCGTACTCGCGGTGTTGGTGGACCGGTTGGTCGGCCTCTTTGGTCTCTTTTTATTCGCCTTGCTGATCTGTCTGATCGGAGGACGCACGATCAGCGACAATCCTCGGTTGGCCGGTCTGACGACGATCCTGACGATCGTCTGTGGCGGCGGCATGATCGGGTTCTGGGTGATGATTCAACCGTGGGTGGAAGCGAACGCATGGCGCAAACGCCTGATGGCGCGCTTGCCGCTGAGCGAGAAACTGGAGCGGGTCTACGTCGGACTGTGTGAGATGCGCCGACGCAGGCGGCGCCTGTTTCTGGTGCTGGGGCTTTCGCTGCTTAACCATTTGCTCTGGTGCGCGATGCTGCTGATGCTTTCCAGAGGCATGGGGCAGAACCTGGATCTGATGGAGAGCCTGGTGGTCATTCCGCTCTGCCTTTTCCTGAACACCTTCGGAGTGGCGGGCGGTTTCGGCGCGGGAGAACTCGCCTTCGAGGGGCTCTTCCAGGCGATGCTGGGCGCACCGCAAGGCATGGGAGCCGGGTTGGCCTTCGCCTTCCATGTCTTTTTAGCGATCGAGCGCGTGCTGTTCGGCCTGCCCTTCTATCTCCTCACGTCCAAGCCGGGTGAATCCGCAGCTGAAGCGAACGGGGACGATTCGACGGCGCCGTGCGCGTAGAGGGCTGTTCCTTAAGGCGCTGGGCGCCCAGGCGCAGCCCATCCGCCGGAAACCGATCGCGAACCCGCCTGTTCGAATACCCCTGGTTTGTGCTTCCTTAGAGTAACGGCAGCGCCAGGTAGCGCGCCTTCAGACGCCGTTCCCGTTCTTCCTGCGCGGCCGCGCGCAGGCGTTCCAGGTCCTCTTCCCGTTCAACCCTCAGACCGGGGTTGACCTGGATGGCGTGCCGCACGCATTCGACGGCCAACTCGGGCAAGCTCAGTATTTCGTAGATCTGTCCGAGCAGGATCATGCCGTCGAAGTGGTCGGGTTCGAGGAGCAGGGCGGAGAGAACGTCGCGCAGTGCCAGTCGGGGTTCTTCCTGGGCCAGCCTGCGTTCCGCACGCAGCAGGTACCCCCCGGCCCACGTGTAGTACTGGGTCAGGCAGAGATCCAGGGATTCGTTGAGTTTTGCGTCGCGCGCGGGGGCGTTCCGGAGTTCGCGGGCGCGTTCCGGGGCCGGGCCGTTGCGGCGCATCCAGAGTTCGCGCAGGAGTTCGGTGGCGGCGTGGGCCTCTTCGGGCGGCGTGTCGCGCAAGGCGGCCAGGAGGATGCGATCGCTTTCGTCCTCGCCCAGCAAGGCGAGCGTCTGGGCGCAGCGCAGCCGTTGGAACGCGTCGTGGGAGTCCAGTCCGCGGCGCAAGGGGTACAGCGCGCCGCGCCCTCGCAGCAGGAGTTGTTCGCGCGCGTCGTGCCAGTCGGGCGACGACGTGTCGAGGCGCCCCACGTCCCTCAGTGCGAGCAGCGGATCCCACGCGACCCACAAGGCGGCCGCCACCAGGAAGACCGCTCCACCGGCCCATGCGCTTCGCCACATGATGCCGAAGAGGCTAGTCCCGCTTCGAGCCCAGGTAAAGCGCATCCGCGGGAACGTGTGGTGTAAGGGTGCACGTCGCTGAGTCCTTGAATCGTCAGCGCAAGCGTTTTCGCAAGCGGCTAACCCGGTAACGTCACTGCAGTCTCCTGAAAGGGGGGGTGATTCAACGGGTTGCTACGGCCTGAACGGATCCGCGCGGTCGACCGGCCTTTCGGTCTCGACGTGCGGCTTCTGTTCGAGCGTACGGTCGTCCATCGTGGTCTGGTTGCGCGGGCAGCCGGTCAAACCGACCAGGCTGGCAGCGGCCAGCAGCAGGCCGACGAGCGGAACCCGGGTTGCTGAAGACGGATGTTTCATGGGTGCGACTCCTTACGCCTGGATTTCTCAAGAGCCATCGGCGATGGATCTCATTTCCCCACGGGCCACTGATCGATCAACGCCTGGTAGCGCGGGTCTTCGCGCAGAGACTGAAGATCGCGGTCATTGCAGAGGTGTTCGCGGTCCGAGTATCCCAGTTCCAGTGCGCGGCGGAGCGCCCCCAGCGCCTCGTCCCTGCGGCCCATGAGTGCGTATGAGCAGGCCAGGTTGTAGTGGACGGCGTTCGAGCAGGGCTTGAGGCGGGAGAGGTGAAGGTCGGTCTGCAGACCTTTCTCGAAATCGCCGCGGGCCGTGTAGGCTTCGCCTAGCAGGGCCAGTGCTTCGGTGTGGTCCGGCGTCTGGGCGAGGATGCTTTCGCAGAAGGCTATCTGGAAATCGGTGTCCTTGAGCGTGCCGATGGCCAGCGGCTCGAAAAGCCACCCCCCCAGTTCTTGTTCGAAGTACGTGGACAGTTGAATGGGCAGCACATGGCGTCGATGGCGACGCGACCGGACACGCATGGATTTCCGTCCTAATCTGTTTTTCCAGAACTTCCCGTCTTGGAAGCACAGGGTATACTTTGAGGCTTCGCGGGGAAGCGTCAAGGGAATTCGCTTGGAGAGACCCGTGAGCGAGCGTCTATCGATGGCCGTGCCGGGTCGGCAACTCCTGCTCTTCGATGCCGTAACTCCAGTAGAGGCAACATATTCCGATGTGGCGCCAGCACCGGGCCCAGAAGGTCCGGGTGGGGACGGCTCGGTTCGGATGGGTGCCGCGTTTTTGAAGGCTGTACGCGAGCGTGCCTGCGTGGGCGTGCAGGCTGTGCGCGTGGAATTCAAGCCGTTCCGCGCCACGCTCTACAGTTTCCGCATCCTTTCCGGCGTGGCGCACCTGAAGATGCACACGGCTTTTCACGATGCGTCGGATGAGGTATTGCACGAGGCCGCGCACCTGATGCTGAACAAGCGTCGGGGATCGCGGCCGTCCGGATCGCGCGAGGCGTTTGATGCGTTCGTGCGTGGGTTGCCCAGGAAGGTTTTCGACTTGCCGGAGGCGCGGCGGAGTTCGAATCGGGCGCGGGAAGAGACGAAAGACCCGGGCGTCTACCGGTCGATGGCGGAGAGTTTCGAGCGGGTGAACGTCCAGTACTTCGGTGGCCGGATGCAACGTCCGTGCCTCTGCTGGAGTCCCGTGTGTGCCCGACGGATCGTGGGGACCTACCAGGCGTGCAGCGACCGGGTGGTCTTGACCCGGCGGCTGGACTCGCTTCGTATCCCCAAGTTCGTACTGGACTTTGTGATGTACCACGAACTCCTGCACAAGGCGCTCGGGACGGGACGTCGTGGAGATGGCAAGCGGCGTGTGCATGGTCCCGAGTTTCGACGGTTGGAGCGGCGATTCCTGCGCTATGGGGAGGCGGAGGAGTGGCTGACGAAGCTGTGAATGCGGGTGAACCGGATAGCGTCTGTAGTGGTGGGAACGTGCGGGGGGTGGGCTTTTGGCGTTGACAGTTGGGCCTCTAATTCTTACAAGAGCCCAACCAGTTTAAGGGCTTGAGCGGTGATGGCCGGCGCTGAGGCGCTTTTTGGCCAGGGATCGCAAGGGGAGGAGTGCCCATGCATCGGAACCTTTCGAAGGTTGGCTTGACGGTCCTGCTCGTAGCCGGCGTGTTGGTATGGGCTGTACCCGTCGATGCGACGGCCGCGGAGAAAAGGGGCGAGAAGACGAAGTCTACGCCCGAGCGACTGATCATCGCCAAGAACAAGAATACCGCGCATCCCAAGGATCGCGTGGATGCCATCCGCGATCTGGGCAATCTCAACGATGTGGGTGAAGTGCGCGACCAGCGTGTTGTTGACGCTCTTTGCGAGATCGTCAAGGACACCGATGACGACCTTTTCGTCCGTATGGAAGGGATCAACTCGCTGGGCAACCTGCAGTTCAATCTTTTTCAGACGGATGGCCTGGCTCGGAACAAGTTCACCATCCCCTTGATCAGCGTGATGAAGGACGACCGGGAAGAGGAGTTGCTCCAGACGAAGGTGGCGCAGGTGTTTGGACGGACGCTTCCGGCCGATGACCTGCAGGCTAAACAAGCAATCACGGCGATGCTGGACATTGCGAAGAACAAGAATCAGCCAATGATGTTGCGCGTGGCCTGTGTGGACGCGGTCAGCGAGATCGGTTCGGCGGATGGTTTCGAAACGTTTGGCGTCATCCTGGGGCAGTCCGAACTGGACAGCCTGGTGCAGGAACGCGTGCTTCGTGGCATGTCGGTTCTGCTGGGCAAGCTGGGCAGCGCCGACACCGTCAGACAGCCCTCGTTGCCGACCATCAACCGGATCATCGATCTGGTCTTTTCGAACGCGACGCCCGTCGAGATTCGGGCCGTGGGTTTCGTCGCGCTGGCGCGCATGAAGAAGTCGGGGATCATCAAGACGCTGGATATCCAGCCACGCCTGGTCAAGATCATGAAGGAATCAGACAGCGCCGAACTGGTGATTGCGGCGGTGGAGGCGATCGGCATCCTGGACGAGGCCGGTGCGACGAACGCCTTGGTGGCTGTCTACGCGGACTTCTTCGATACCAACAATCCGACCCGCGACGCCGACGTTAAGATCCGGCTGGCCGTCGTCAAGACGCTGGGCGATCTGGTGAATTCGCAGACCACCGCCAAGGACACGAATGCGGTGGCCGTCAAGCAGATAGCGGAACTCTATCTGAAGATCATCGCGCTCGGTGAAGAGAACCAGGAGGTTGCGTCGACCAAGGATAACGTGATCTTCGGTTTGCGGTACTTCTATCCCAAGAAGAAGGAGTTCAAGCTCTACCATCAACCCATCGTCGAGGCGTTGATCCTGTTGCTGCGCAAAGATCGTGCGGCGAAGACGCTTCCGGTGGCCATCGTCGATACGCTGACGACCATCTCGCGCTATCCGGGCGGCGATGACCTGAATCGTTGGGAGAAGTGGTACGACAAGGCCTACCCGAACAAGAAGCTTCCGAAGGAAGAACCCGACAACAACTGATGTGATGGTGGTCGTGGCGTACGGTCGTGATCGGGGTTCCCTAAAGGGAACCCCGATTTTTTCCCAGCGTGTTTCCTTCTTGCAGCCATGTGCTCCATACGATTAACGATGGCCTGTACCGGTTCCGATGAACTGCGATCGGTCGTCTGTGGCGTCGTTAACGAATGGGTTTCGCGGAGGATTTGCGATGAGACGCATGGGTCTTGGGGTCACGGCGCTGTGGGCGGTGGCCGCCTGGGTGGGTTGTTCGGCGCCCGGTTCCGGCGCCAAACCGGGCAAGACGGAGGATGCATCGGGCAAGTTTGAGGTTCGGGTTGGCGCGAACTTCGAGCTCTCCGGCGGCATCGGTC
Organism: uncultured Planctomycetia bacterium; assembly: GCA_964429255.1. Lineage (GTDB taxonomy): Bacteria > Planctomycetota > SZUA-567 > H5-PLA8 > H5-PLA8 > CAYSBP01. The sequence goes on along the minus strand of CAYSBP010000040.1, from coordinate 8,968 downwards.
AGCCTGCATGACGAGGCGCAACCATGAACGGGACGCCGCTGCTGAAGGTCGATGACCTGAGCGTCTTCTACGGTGGCATTCAGGCCGTGAAAGGCGTCTGTCTCGAAGTCCACGCGGGCGAACGGGTCACGTTGATCGGCGCCAACGGGGCGGGCAAAAGCACCACGCTGGAAACGATCGCGGGGTTGCTGAAGCCCGTGGCGGGCCGCATCTGCTTCGCGGGACAGGACGTGACGGGAAAGCCCGCGCACGAACGGGTCGGTCGCGGACTGGCGCTGTGTCCGGAAGGCCGGCGCATCTTCTCCAATCTGACCGTGGATGAGAACCTGGACCTCGGTGCCTACACGCGCAGAGACGGGGACGTATCGAAGGACGTGGAGCGGATGAAGGCTCTCTTTCCGATCCTGGGCGAGCGGGCGAAGCAGCGCGCGGGAACGCTTTCGGGTGGCGAACAGCAGATGCTGGCGATCGCGCGTGCGCTGATGTCCCGTCCGAGGTTGCTGATGCTGGATGAACCGAGCCTGGGGCTGGCGCCCAAACTGGTCGAACAGGTCTTCAACGCCTTGAGTGAACTGCGGCAGCAACAGGTGACGATCCTGCTGGTTGAACAGGACGCCGACCTCGCGCTCGAGCGGGCGGATCGGGCGTACGTGCTGGAGACGGGCCGCATCGTCAAGTCCGGTCCGGCCCGCGCGTTGGCGCGCGATCCGGCCATCCGTCGTGCGTATCTGGGTGGGTAGGTGAGGGGTGTTGATTTTTGGACGGGGCAAAGTGACGCTGATGGGGTTACGATGATCACAGCGAAGAGATTTCCTGTGGGAGCGCGTCGTTTTGCGCCGAGCGTTGCCGGGGCGGAGCGTGCATGAAGAAGCGGAGCATTGTTCGACGTTTTCGCGATTCCCTGCGGACAAACTTCATCGCCGGGCTGTTTGTGGCCATGCCGTTGGGCATCACGGTGGCCGCCCTCATCCTGGTATGGGAGAAGATTGACGGCCCGTTGAAGAGAGTCTTCGATGTGACGCAGGAATCGGGCGCGCCTTGGGAACGGTTGTTTGATTCGATTTCCGAGCGGCCCGAGTATCAGCGGATAATCGTCCCGTTGCTCGGGTTGCTTATCCTGCTCGCGGCCGTGCTGCTCCTGGGCCTCCTGATCAGGAGCATCCTGGGTCGGTATCTGCTGGGTATCTTCGACGGGCTATTGATGCAGGTCCCCATTGCGGGATCTATCTATAACGCGCTTCGGCAGTTGGCGATGGCGTTTGTGGACGACAGCGGCAAGAGCAAATTCCAGCGGGCCGTCCTGGTTCAGTTCCCCATGGTTGGTTCGTGGGCGATTGGCTTCGAGACCGGGGTGGCCTATGAACCGATGGTACGGGCTATAGAACCCGCCGGGGTGGCGAGCGGCACCGCCCAGAAGGACGCCAAGCCTCCCGAATACATCACCGTCTTTGTGCCCACGACGCCATTACCCACCCAGGGTTTCACGCTGCTGCTGCCACGATCGGAGACGCGCGAACTGCCGATGAGCGTGCAGGACGCCATGAAGCTGGTGATTTCGGGCGGTATCCTGACCCGCTCGGACGAAACCATACGCTCGTTGTCCGATGGAAAGTAATGCGGCAGCGCCTTGAACTGCAGATGCTCATCCTCGGTATCCGCCGCGCCGTTTGAGCCTTCCCCGCCGACCTCGATGGGTCGAATGCCGGGCGGGTCTGGGTTGCGGGCCAGGCGTGTTCAGGTGAGCGGACTGAGCTTCCTGGGTTTTGGATCGAAGTGCATCCACGATGATATCGGCCGCTTTCGCAACGGATTTCGCATCGGGAAAGCGGTTCTCCGGATTCTTGGCCAGCAGGCGCGCGACGAGCACGTTGGTCTGCGGGCTTAGTTCCGGACGGAGCACACGCACGTCCGGCGCTGGAAGCTGTAGATGGTGCTTGAACATCTCTGAAGGCGTGCGCGCGGTGAACGGGGTGCGTCCGGTCAGCATTTCGAAGAGCGTGGCACCGAGGCTGTATAGGTCGCTGCGCGGGTCATCAGCTCCCCGGCCCGAGATGGTTTCCGGAGCCAGGTAAGCGGGCGTCCCCCAGAACTCCCCCGCTTCGTTGGATTGGGATGTGCGTACGGCAATGCCCAGATCCGCCAGTTTAGCCTGGCCGTTTCGGTCCAGCAGAATGTTTTCCGGTTTCACGTCACGGTGCAGAAGCCCGTTGCCGTGGGCCATCGAAAGCGCATCGGCCACCTGGGCCGCGAGTTCCAGCGCCCTGACCTCGTTCAGTTTCCCGCCGCTGCTCGTGAGCAGCCTGCGCAGCGAGCCGCCCTCCGCCAGTTCCATGGCGATGTAGTACAGCCCTTCGCACTTGGCCAGGCGCAGGAAGCGGATGATGTGAGGGTGCTTGAGGCATGCGCAGACCTTGGCTTCCTCCAGGAACCGCTGCAGCGACTCCTGGTCTTCGGCTAGTCGAGGGGAGAGGATTTTGACGGCCACCGCGCGGCCCTGGTTCGGGTAATTGGCGCGGAAGACCGATCCCGTTTCGCCCTCACCGAGCAGTTCGACGAGTTCGAAGTCGCCCAGTTTGGAGATGGTTCGTGCCGGCGCGTCGGTGCCGGTGGCCACATTGCGTTGTAGACCGTCCAGGGCCATCTGGCTGAGCAGGTTGCGTTCGACCAGGAACTGCCCGAAGGAAAACCCGGCGCCCATGCGGTGCAGTTGGGAATAGACCAGTAGCGCGGCGGTGCCTTTTTCGTGATCGATCAGCTTGGCTCGGGTGGCGGCACGGAGCAGTTTGGCTTCTTCTTCCAGGGCCACAGCCCGCCTCCCCTTTAGTGCACGACCTGGATGTGGTTTTCGACGGATCGGACGCAGGACTGGATGCGGGTAATCTCTTCCGCCAACAGACGGTCCAATAGGGTGGGCACTTTCCCGCGGAGCACGACGCGCCCATCTATGCAACTGGCGGTGATGCCCTGCGTGTCAAAGTCCTTGCAGTAATCGAGCGCCTTGTGGACTTGGCGGACGGTGGCCTCATCGGGTTCCTCATCCAGCGGATCGACGATCAGTTCGTTCACCACGGTCCGCACACCGCGGCAGTTGCGCGTCACCATTTCGGCTACGTGTCGTTCTTCGGCCGAACAGACGTAGCCCCGGAGTGTGCAGGTGCCGTTGGAGACATGCACCGTGGCCGTGCCGGGCGGCAGTTCTGAATGGGCATCCAGTGCATTGCGAACATGCAGCGCCACTTCCTGGTCGGCCAGGGTCTCCGCCGGCTTGATTCGCAGCAGGTCTTTCATCGCACGGACGTTCTTGAGGCATAGCACGAACCGGCGCAACCGTTCGCGTTCCCGAAAACTTCGCACGAATCCGCGGAGTACGACAAAACCGTTCTCTACCTCCACGGACACCTGCGAATGCTCGCGGCTGTGAGGCAGATGCTCCAGAACCTTCTGCTTGAGTTGCAGGTCGGAGGCACTGCGCTTCAGTGCGCGTCCGGCTTCTCGCACACCATTTCGCGTTGATTTGCGCCCGGTCTTCCTGGTGGGTTTTTTTGCCATGATCAAGACGCTCCTTTGACCTTCGTATGCTCCCATTGACTAACCTGTCATACCGTCTTCGGACCTGCCTGCCAAGGGCAGGCTCGCATGCACCGCGGGAGGGAATCTGTTTCAAACACGCCCCGCGGGAGGCAGCGCGGTTGACGCACGGGCGGTCTGCGGGCAAACTGCGAGGCATGAGAGTGTTGATTACTGGAGCCGCCGGGTTCGCCGGGTCTCACATGGTTGAGCACTGTCTGGAACAGGGCGACGAAGTGTGGGGTACCTGCCGGCCGGGCGAGGCGGTCACAAACCTGACGCCAGTCCTCGATCAGATCACGCTTCGCGTTGGCGATATTACCAAACCGAAATTCACGAAGGAGTTACTGGGTGAGACCCGCTTCGACGTGCTTTACCACCTGGCCGGCATCACTTTTGTGCCGGACGGCGAGCGTTTCCCGACCCGGGCCTACGAGACCAATCTGTTGGGTGGCATCCACGTACTCCAGGCGGTTGCCGAGTTGCAGCCGGCCCTCCGTCTGATCATGGTCAGTTCCGCCGAGGTCTACGGTCAGGTGCCCCCTGAGCGGATGCCGGTGACTGAGGAGTACCTCTTCCGTCCCATTAACGTGCTGGCGGCCGGCAAGGCCGCGCTGGAGATGGCGGCGCATCCCTTCATCCACACCTACGGCCTGCACGTGGTCATTGTGCGGCCATTCAACCACACCGGTCCCCGGCAGCGCACGGACTTCGTCTGCTCCAACCATGCCGCGCAGGTGGCCCAGATCGAGCAAGGCGCCCCATCGGTCCTCTTCGTCGGCGATCTGTCTCCACGCCGGGATTTCACCGACGTCCGCGACGTCGTGCGCGCCTACCGGTTGCTGGCCGAGAAGGGCGAGACGGGTCAGGCCTATAACCTCTCGTCAGGAAAAAGCGTTTCGGTCAAGTCGATCCTCGACCTGCTGGTGGCCATGTCCCGTGTGAAGGTGGAAATCATCGAAGACCCGGCTCGCGTGCGCAAGACGCAGGTCATGGACGTCTGCGGATCCTATTCGAAAGTGGAACGAACCTGCGGCTGGCGCCCGGCCATTCCCATCGAGAAAACCATTCGCGATCTGCTGAACTGGCACCGTGACCTGCTCATTCAGCAGCAGCGGAGCAAAGCGACGAAGGCCAAGAAGTGACCCACCCTGGACCGGGCGCCTACTTGGTTTTCTTGGGTCTATACAACTTGGACTCGATCTTCCCGTTTACGATCACGAAGGTAGCCGTGCCGTCGGATGTCTCGTAGACGTAGGTGTCCGCA
>CAYSBP010000040.1:0-4034 GCA_964429255.1 uncultured Planctomycetia bacterium | reverse complement strand
GCGGCCCACATTCTTTTCATGCGCATTCCCTTTTCGTTTCCGTCAAGACGGTTTGGCGGCGCCAGAGGTGTCACTCGGAAGCCTTCCCGGTTACGACGATTTTTCCGAGCGAAACGCCCTTGATCCCCAAGAGCTCATTCGTGTGTTCGCGCAGATCGGTCGATTTTCCCTTCAGGAGCAGAACCCAGACCTCCTCGCGCGGATTGAATCGGGAATGGATGGCCGAGGCCACCAACGGGCCCATCGCCTGCTTGCAATCCAGTACGCGGCGAAGCGGTTCAGGTTTCTGCGTATCGACGACGAACGTCAGGACGGCTGCCTGGAGCCCGTCGCCCGAGGTCCAAGCCTCCTGCGTTAGCGTTTCGCGGATCAGTTCACGGATGGCTTCCGAACGGTTGGCATGTCCCCGGGCTCCGAGGTGCTCGTCGTACTGGTCGCTTAAATCCCGGGGTATGGAAACCCCGAAGCGAACCAGCTGCGGCTTCCCCTCCGGCTTCTGCCGTCGCCGCTTCATGCCTGGACCCCCCCCGCGGAAAACCGCACTTTAGGCGTGGCCGCGGATGATGTCAAGACCTGGTCCTCAGACTACTGCCCCAGGGCACGCAACACGACCGTGGCGTATGCGCCACGGGGCAGTTCGAAGCTTATCGTCCGGCTGAACCGTCCCTGGCCGTCCGGCTCGGCGGCTGAGATCACGAACTGCGCGGCCTGCACAAACATGCGCCGTGGTTCTTCCCCGAAAAAGGGTCGGCGGACGCGCGGTATGCGAAGCGCTGCAGTCGTGATGCCTTCAACCTCGAGCAGGGCCGCCGCCGCGGCCGCCCAAGGTTCCTTTAACTCGGTCTTGTAGCCCAGCAGCGGAAGTTCGAGTTCGATCAACTCCTCCGGTACGCTGCGCGCCATGGGAAAGAGCATCTCGCCGAAGGGATCGTCGGCCGAGAGCACCGGACCGGGTTCTGCGCAACGTGTGGCCACCACGCCACGTGCGATCGCATTCCAGAGCCACGACTGATAGGCATAGATGCAGAGCTGGCGGAAGAAGTACGGTAATTCACAGAACGCGCCGCGGAGGTCCTTCGGATTCCGCGCCAGTCGCTCGATGACCGCCCGTTCCGGGCAGCGGCGGAGTTTCGGGAGCAGCTCCTTCCACTGTCCCCAGCCGGCCGCGACGGCACGCTTGAATTCTTTGACCGAACGATGATCCTTGCGTGCCGGAACCGCCAGAGCCAGTTTCAGCGCGGCTTCGAACTCGCCGCGAATCAGATGCCGTGCCAGGAACCCATGGCCATGCCGTGCGGAACCGAACCGCTGGTCGCCAAAGTAGTTCACCACGCGCAGGGCATACGGCCCGGCCGCCGGGTCCCGTGGCAGAGCCAGCAGTTCGATGGCCTGGTCCATGTCGCGGCAGGCCTCTTCCGTCAGCGCGCGCACTACGATCTGGAATCCGTTGGCCGCGATGTCACGGGCCTGTATGGCGCGATCCACCCAGCCCAACCGTTCCAGTTTCCAGCCCGGTCCCTCTCCACCCGCGGGTGCCTCCTCCTGGTCGTTGCTCAATGTAAGGCTAACGTGTTGCAACGACCGCGCATGTTTGTCCTTCAGCCCTGCGTAGACGAGGGCGCGGTGTGGGAAGTGCAACGCGCGAAGGACCGCGTTGATCGCTTCGGGCGTGGAAAGGCCGTCTTTGGTCAGACGGTAGAGCGCTACCGGACCAGGTTCGGGACGTAGCGTCGCGAGCAGTTCAGGGGAAAGGACCTCCGTGACCTGGAAGTCGCTGGGTTGGCGCTTGATCGTCATTCGGCGGTCGCGTTTCCAGATAGCGCAGAGACCGCGTGTCGGCCTTCCTTGGCGCGCGCGATGGCGAGTCGTACCGCCATCTGATAGGCCGCCAAAAAACTGTCAGGGCGTACTTTGCCCTTCCAGGCGATATCAAAGGCCGTTCCATGGTCGGGCGAAGTGCGAATGATGCCCAGGCCCATGGTCACGTTGACCCCCTGGTCAAAGGCCAGCATCTTGAACGGAATGCCGCCCTGGTCGTGATAGAGGGCGATATGTCCCGCATAGCGATCCAACGCCTCTGGGGTGAACGCGACGTCCGGAGGCAACGGCCCGTCGACCTGGATGCCCAGTGCGCGAAGGCGCCGCACGGCCGGTTCGAGGATGCGGGTCTCTTCGTCGCCAAAGATCCCCTCCTCACCTGCGTGCGGGTTCAATCCGAGCAGCGCCAGACGGGGGCGGCCGCCGCGCAGCAGACGCATGTAGCGGTTCAGGATCGTGCCGACTTCGATCGTCCGGTCGACGGTCAGGGAGGCCGGGACCGAGGCCAACGACTGGTGCAAGGTTGCGAACGCGACGGCTATTCTCTCGCTGTACAGCATCAACGCGACCCGTTGGCTGCCCACCAGGCTGGCCAGCATCTCGGTGTGGCCTGGGAAGTTGACGCCGGCCAGACGGAAGGACTTCTTGCAGATGGGCGCCGTAACCATGGCCGATGCGTGGCCGTCCAGACAGAGACGCACGGCGGTCTCGATGAAGCGGGCTGACGCGCGGCCACACGTGCTGTTGCTCTCGCCCGGGGCCACATCGTGGCCGCCCAGCGAGTCGGGCACGTCCAGGAGCAACGGGGCTTTGGGCGGCGAACGCAGGGAGAATACACGCGGCACATCGAATTTGACGCGAAGTCGCTGGGCCACGCGGTCCAGTACCCGCGCGTCGCCCACGACAATCGGGATGCTGCCTTCGGGGTGCTCGGCACGCTGCAACAGGTGGAGGCACAGTTCAGGACCCACGCCGGCCGGGTCGCCCATCGTCACGGCAATGACCGGACGCTGCGCGCCTCTTTTCAGTACGTGTGTTATGCGGCGGGTCTGCCTCATGACGCTACACCTTCGGACCATCGGGCCGTACATCAAGCGGTGGCAAAAAAACACCCCGGCCTAGATGCCGGGGCGCTGAGTACAGCAAGACCTGCCACGGCTACTTGGGTTCGGATGGAGGACCGGCATTATCCAGACGGCGCGGTTGGTACGCGTAGGGGTACAGTTCCTTCAACTGCTTATCCATGAAGCCGAGCAACTCCTCCCGGTTCGTTTCGATGTCCTTGCGCATCTGCGCGAAGGAAACGGCCAGATCCTGATCCATGAAGCTCTTCAGACGGCTGTTGAATCGTGTATCGGCATCCGTGAAGAGCGCCTTGTAATCCTCGGCGTTCTTGGCCATCTGTGCGGCCAACTCCTTGCGGAGATTCGCCTCGATGTCCGTGGTGCCCTTGGTGAGTGCATCCATCTTCTCGCCCACCTTCTGTTCCAGGGCGGTTCGTAATCCACCCACCTGCTCCTGCAGGTTCTTCAACTCCAGCTGGAGTTTAGCCACCTCTCCGTTGAGTGTCTCTGCGGTCTTCCTGGCGGAGAGCGCGTCATTGCGCGCTTCCTGATCGGCACAGCCGGTCAACAGGAACGCGAGCATCGCCAGAGTGAACACCGCCGTGAGACGCGACAGGTTGAAACGCATGAACATTCCCTCCCCGAGGGTTAGGCGTAACAAATTACGCTTTTGGACCTTATAGGTATCGCCTCTTCCACAGCCTTTGTCAAGTGCCAGGTCGAGGTTTGGATAGCTCGCTCGACAGGCTCTTCAGGAAGGCCCCAAACTGAGTCTCATTGCGGTGGTCAATCTCCACCAGGTTTTCATGGGCCTTCAGGATCATCAGGCGGCGTTCCTCGGGGGTCATTTGGATGTTGGGCAGGATCGTTGTCTCCATCTCCGGGAGCTGTAACGGCCCCAGCAGCGGGAAAAACTTGTCCACGCCCAGAATCCCCAACTGCTCACGGACTTCGGGAGAGGCGTTGATGGCTACGGCAAAAACTGCATGGGGCCTTGGCGATGCCGGGTTGGTTCCCCAGGCCATCTCTACGCGCAGGACCGCGAGCGCCTCCTCAGGAGACATCTCCTGAAAGGGTGGCGGCTCCTGGTCGCTCGTCGAAGGGTGATCCGCCCCCGCGCGCAGGGACACATTCTTCAGGTCAGTCGAAAGA
>CAYSBP010000039.1:10390-18278 GCA_964429255.1 uncultured Planctomycetia bacterium | reverse complement strand
GGCCTCTCCCGAGGCCTCGCTCAGGGCTAACCTGGATTATTCACGCTCGCCACGCTGGCCGTCTGCAACGCCCATCCCTCTGAGCGTGAATAATCCAGGTTAGAGTACACGGAGCGCAGAGCGTGAAAGGGCTCGGTCTGACCCTGTGGCGCACCATCCGGGCCAGGCGACGCAAGCCCAAGGACTACGTTTCATTACGGCTCGCTCTTCAACAGCTCGTTCAGCTTCTGCCGGCCGCTGACGCGCCACCAGACCAGACAGCGCATAGGCGAATCGACCACCGCCTCCAACGGCTCAGCGTGCGCTTTGAAGACCGCCAGCGCGGCCTCGTTGAGCCCCTTGTCTTCCGTGTCGAGCACGGTGGCGACGGCGGCCAGGAGCTTGAGCTTGCCCTTCTTCTCGATCAGCGTCACGTAGGCGCGCGCCGTCGCGAAGTCTTTGGCATGGACCGCCTCCGCCAAGGCCTGGGTCGCATCCTCGACGCCGGTGGCGTCCGCGTTCCACCCGTCCAGGCGCAACTCGCCCAGGTACGTGGCGAGGTTGATGCCGGGGAGGTGCTTGGCGATTCGGCCGAGATCCGCGGGATTCAGGCGCTGGATGTTCTGCGCCAGATAGCCGATCAGCATGGGCTGTAATTCGGCGCCGCTGCGTGAGGCGATTTCGGCGACCAGATCCGGCCAGCCGAGCGTCTTGAAGAGGTAGTCCGGATTGCGTGCGGCCTCGGCCAGGGCCTTCTCCACCAGCGTCTTGTCGCCGCAGCGGAAGGCCCCGGCGAAGAGCGCGACCGCCGAGCGGCGGTCTTCGGCACCCGTCGCCGCAGCGGCCACCTGCGGAACCTTCGGCTTGAGTACGGGTCGTACGTCCGGCGCGGCCTTGACCACCACGGGGTCGGGCGCTCCACCCACCTCGAAAAGCCTCAGCAGGTGGGATTGGATCCAGGGGTGCATGATGTATCCAAGATGCCCGCCGCACGGAATCACCGTCAGCCGGCAGGGGAACCGGAGCTGGCGCACGGCCGCCAGTTCGGCCGGGTCGTTGAATGGATCGTCCGCCGCCTCGATTACCTCGGTGGTCGGCGGCTGGTCCCGCATCAGGGCCTCCAGGTCCAGCGTGCGGATCAGTTCCACCGGATCGTTCAGCTTGAGCCGGGGTGCCCAGTAGGGGATGACCATCGAGCCCATGAATTTCTGGAAGCCCCAGGTCTCCGCGTAGTCGAGCCGGCTCTCCTCGGGCAGCAGGTTCAGCCGGTAGACGCTGTCGTTGCGGTCGATCGTCTGGGCCAGGGAGATGCGGAAGAGCGCTGCGATCACGGCGCGCAGCAGGCTATCCGAGAAGGGGATCTCCTCGTCCCGATCCACGGGCTTGTGCTTGAGGAATTCCGCCGCCATTTCGCTGAGCTTGTAATTCCACCGGTCCTCGCTGTACCACTTGTCAATGATGCCGCCGGTGGTGGCCATGTTGACCGGCGGCGAGTAGGCCTGGATCGCGGAAATCCGGAACGGGACCTTGCCTTCCTTCACCAGGCGGCCGATGGCCAGCGACTGGATTGCGCCGTAACTCATGCCGACCACCCCGATCGAGCCCACCTTGCCTTCGAGCTCCGGCAGGTGAATGAAGGTGTTGAGCACCTCGACGGATAGGCTGGCTTCCATCCGCATGTTGCCGCTGACGCCGTGCCGCGAAGATGAAATGAAGGTTGGTGCGAAGGTCGAGTCGAACGCCAGGACATGGAACCCCGCCTCCGCGAACCACTTCATCCAGATCTTTCCGCTGTTCGTATCCGCTTTGCCGCCGATACCCTGCAAGCAGAGCACCACCGGTGCCTTGGTCTTCTGAATGACACAGAGGGCAGAGAGCTGTTTCTGCATGCCGGGCACGGTCAGCTTGATCGACCGAAGGCCGGGCACTTCGAATTTCACCCGGTCCAACGCCAGGCTGCCGGCGACCGTTCCATACAGGCCGTTCCGATAGGGGAAATCGTAGGGCGGTTCGCCGGCCTGCGCGCCGAATACGCCGGTCAGACCTGGAACCAGCAGGCACAGCGAGGCGAGAAGGAACGCAGGCGAAGGACGAATCATAACCACTTTTGGATCTCCGGACGTAACAACGGCACGGCCCATGCCTGCAGCCGTGGCGTACCTGGGTGTTTGGTCGCCGAGTCGCGATCGATCCGGCTCCGATACTGCAAACGACCGCGCGGTCCATGAACCCACCAACGCAACGCCTTGCGTCGGCCACCGACTCGACCCGCTGCGATGAACCGTGGATTCGCGCCGCGGGTCGTCTCGCGGCGCGAATCCACGGTCCATCACTTGCCTTCGAAGAGTCCCTTGCCCGTCTGTAGCCACCAGATCTGGCAACGCCTGGGACTGCGCAGATCCGGTTCCAGGCCCTTCGCCTGCGCCGCAAAGACGCTCAGCGCGGCTTGCCCGACCGACTCGTTTTCGTGGCTCAGATACGCCGCCGCAACCGGAAGGAACCGCTCGCTGCCGCAGCGTGCCAGGGCCTCCAGCAGACCGGCCAGTTCCTCCATGCGCTTGACCTCGTCGGCCGCCTTCAGCGCGTTTCCGGAATCCACCAGGCCCTGCTCGCCCGTCTTGGTCCACTCCTTGACCTTCTCGCCGTAGGGATCGAGCACATCGCGCTTATAAAGGATCCGGATCCAGTCGCTGGTCGTTTTGTTGATCAACGCCCGATGCCGGCGCAGGTGACCCAGCATCAGGTCCTGCAGGGGCTCTTGGGCCTTCGACGCGACTTCGGCGACGGCCTGGGGCCAATCCGACATGCCGAACGCGACGGAGGACTTGCCATCCGCCTCGGCTAACACGTTTGCGATCGCCGCCTGGTCGCCGTCAGCCAGGGTCTTTTTCCACTTCGCGATCATGGCTTCGCGCTCTTTATCCATCCCGGGCTTGAGAGCGGTCTCGAGCGTGTAAGCGGAAAACACCGTGAAAGCCACAGCCAACAACAGGGCGCCTTTGAGCGTGTTCATGTCCATTCTCTCCACCGCTGCCGCAGTCGTCCTGCGCAATACGCGCCACCCCACAGCATCCGCCACGCAGACACCAGGGAGACAACATCGCACGAGATCAACCGAAATCTGCCAACGTTCGCCTCGGATGACGCCGTGTCCTTTATGTCTCCGCAACGTCGGATGTTACTTGCCATCCGCCAGTCGTTTGAGGAACTGCGTCTGCAGTTCCTGGAGAACTTTGATGTTGACCGCACTGGCCGCGCTGGCTGCCGGCCCGGTACGCGTGGCGCCCGGGGTGACGGTGTTGCTCTGAATGCCGACGACGCGATTCTTCGTGTTTACGATAGGCGCACCGGCAAAGCCCTTGGGCACCGTGCAATGGTGTCTCAATACGCCACACCGGCGGCCGGGTACGGCTTCGCCTGAAAATGCGTAGGTGCCGTCGACAATGTTGGTGGAGAGCGTTGCAAGGCCGGTCACGGGGGTCACGCTCTCCAGCTTGGCGCGATCCTGTTCCGAGAAGCCGAAAACGGCGACGTTGACGCCTGAAACGACCTGCTCCAATTCGTCGTCGCCGGCCGACTGCAACGCGGCGGGCAAGGGCAGCTCCGTGTCCAATGAACCGTCTTCCTTCAGGCGGCGCAGGTTCAGTTTGAGGATCGCCACATCCTTGCCGATGCCTGGATCACTCGATTTGAACTCCGGATGGGGATACGCCATCGCGACCCCATAGCAGTACTGCGCATCGCCGTTGCAGCGCGCGATGAGCTGGAACTTGCCATCCTGCAGCAGCGGCGTGATCGATTCAACAACACGGGCCGTGGTTCCCAGCAGCCCCAGGCTGGTCGAGAGACAGAAGGCCGAACCGACAAAACTGTATTTCACTTCGCCGCCTTCGGTGAACTTAAGGACCAGCGAGTAGACGCATTTGCTGTAGCGCTCCTTAAAGCTGACGAATGCGGTCAGGTCGCTCACCTGCGCCTGGATGGCGCTCATCGCCTCGCGGTTGCGCTTCATCTCCTTGGCGATGGCGTCGGAACTGACGCCAGCGCTCTTCGCGTCGGCCGCCATCTTCTCGATGTAACGGGTCTTATCATCGAGCAACGTCTGCAACTGCTCGAGCTTGCTCTGCGTGGACGCATCGGCGTTGTTCTTGATCTCGTTGTAGCGCTTGTCCGAGTCCTCCTTGGACTTCTCCCACTGCGCCTGCACTTCACCCAGACGCCGGTCGCCGGAGATTTTGACGAAGACGATCGCCGCGACGGCCACGACCAGGATCACACCACAGACCACGTACACCTTGACCATGCGGCCGCTGTACTCGCTGCGGACCTCAGCCTTGGCCTTGTCCAACGTCGCCATCAGCGTGGGCATCCCGATGCCGTCCTTGTACTGCGGCAGCGGTTCGGAGAAGGCGGCGGGCATGGGTCGCGGGAATGCCGCTTCAGGAGTCGCCGGTACGTTCATCGGCGGAGGCGGCGCGGCCTGGGCCATACCCTGAGGTGGCAGAGGTGGCAGAGGTGGCGGCATAGGGCCAACCGCCGGCACCTGCGGCATCCTCCACTTGTCCAGTTCGCCAGGACCCAGGCGCATCGTCAGCGCCTCTTCGTACGGAAGCGTGACCACCAGTTCAGGGCCCGCGTTTCCCAGCAGGATAACCGAACCGTCGCGTAAAGGCACCGGCGCCTTGACCGGGATGCCATCGACGAACGTCCCGTTGGCGCTGGCCATGTCGCGGACGTAATACGCCCCGCCTTGCTGGAAGACTTCGCAGTGCAGGTTGCTTACGCCCGGCTCCTGCTCTTTGGTGAAGCGCACCATATTGGTGGGCCGTCGACCGAAGGTGATCAGCGGCTCGTTGAACTCGACCCGCTTGCCTGCCAGCGACCCGTTTCGCCCGACAAGTACAATACCCATGCGTCCTCCACGTCGAAGTGCACCACGACCGTCACGAAGCCGGAAAACCACCCCCCAATATATGTGCAAGGGGGGCACTTTTCAACCCTGCCGCCGACGGAGTCATCCCCAGTTTGAGAAAGGTTAAAGCAAAACGGGGTGCCGCCCGAAACCTCCATTGACCCGCCAAGGACAAGGGAGATGACTCGACGCGCACGCCGGAACCGAACGACTGGCACGTTGAAGCGGTGATGTGGGACGCTACACGGTGTTGCGTGCGGGCGTCACGCCTTTCTTCAGGATGATGTTCGCGTACTTGCGCGTGTCACCGGTGATCACGACGGAAAAAGCCTGCTTCGCACGGTCGTAGAAGGCAAATCGCTCCAGGCGTGCAATCGGCGGCGTCTTCGGCGCGTGCCGGTCGACGACGTTGCGATAGCCCTTCTCCACGGCCGGGTCGAGCGTATCGCCCTTCACGACATCCATCATGACCAGCGGCGCAGGATCGTAGCTGTCGAGCTCGAAGAGCGGCAGGATGCCGTCCAGCAACCCTTCGACCGGCAAGCCATCGGCGCGCAGGACCCGCTGGCCCATCGTCTCCCCAGGGAAATGTGCGTCGGCCAGCACGATCTCGTCCCCGTGTCCCATCCGACAAAGCACCGCCAGCAGTTCCGGACTCAGTAACGGCGAAATCCCTTTCAGCATTGGAGCGCTCCTTCAGCGTTGCAGAACAGAACGGTCAAGCGATGGCCTCGGGCAACGCCCGCGTCAGGCCCCGCGGCACTGCCAGAGCACGCGGAAGAAGCGCAGCGTGTCAAGCAACGGGCTGATCTTGCTCTCTTCCGTCCCGCGGTAGATGGTGCGAATGGGCACGGAGCCGATCCGCGCGCCCTGCCGGCCGGCCTTGATCAGGATCTCGGACTCCAGATCGAAACGCTTGCCGTTCAGCGGCAGCGACTGCCACGTGTCCAGGCGAATCAAACGGAAACCGACCTGGGAATCGTGGATGGGCACGCCGGCCATGCGCGTCACGCACCAGGAGGCGAAGTGGTTGGTGCAACGCCGTACCCACGGCATACCCGCCGGATCGCGCATGCGGTTGCCCAGCACAATGTCCAGATTCCCGTGCTGGAACGCCTCCAGAAACCGCGGGATCTCTTCCGGATCGTGCTGCCCGTCGCCGTCCAGCGTGACGGCGGCAAGCATTCCGGCGGCCGCGGCGAGCGCAAAGCCCTGACGCAACGCCATGCCCTTGCCCAGATTCGTCTCCAGACGCACCAACCGCGCGCCGGCCCGGGCCGCCGTCTCGCCCGTCTTGTCCCGCGAACAATCATCGATGACGATGCAGAGATCGAGGTGGCGACGCACGTGGCGCACTACTGCGCCGATCGTGCGTTCTTCATTGAAGCACGGGATCACGGCGCAGACTTCACGGCGCAGCCTTCCCGTCATGAACGCACCTCCATCGGTTGCGCGCGGTCGCACCGGACCGCCGTATTCTTCGTCACCGTTCGCCGCGCGCCGGCCCAGACCGGATAGAAGGCGGCCCACTGCGCCGGGTCTTCACGGAGTCGCGCCTCGAGTACTCCGGCAAAAGCCTGCGCCAACGCCGCCATCCGCTCCCCCTTCGTGCCGTTCTCGCGGCTCTCGATCGGCTCGCCGATCAACAACGTGTACGAACCGTCCCGCTCCCGCCGCATGAACGTCGGCAGCAACGGCGCACCGGTATCGAGCGCCAACCGCCAAGGCCCCTGCGGAAAGCCGGTGGTCTCTCCGCACAAGGTTACGTCGATCGTCGGGCCGCCGGTTGGGCGGTCCCCTAGAATAGCGACCGGTCGGTTGTTGCGCAACGCACGCAATGCGGCTCGGGCTCCGTTCGCCGTCGGCGCCACGTCCACCCCGTGCACCTTGCGTGCGCGGACAAAGAGATCATTCACGCGCGGATCGGAATGAATCTGCGCCACGATCAGAATCCGGTATCCCAATCGCCCGACGGCAAACGCGCCCAACTCCCAATTCGAGTAGTGCCCGGAGACGAAGAGCAGGCCACAGCCTTTGGCCAGCGCAGCATCCAGGTTCTCACGCCCGACCACCTTTACGTTCTTGCTGAAGAACGCCTGATCGCAGCCGGCCGCGCCGAAAAACTCGCAGAGGTATCGGCCAAAGGAGTGGAAGGTGCGCCGCGTCTGCCGGCGGATCTCGCGCTCATCCGTCTGCCGGCCCATCACCGTGCGCAGGTTTTCGCGTACGCCCGCACGCGCGCGCCGCGCCACGGCGTGCCCCACGCCCGACAACAACCGCGCCACGCCATACTGAAGCGGGAAAGGTAACCGGGCGCAGATGAAGGTCAGCGAACGGTAGGCCCAATAGCCGATCATCATTCCGGTCCCCGTGTAACGCGGACGTTCCCGTATGCACGGGCAGACGAGGACGTCGGCCCTACACGCCCGCCGCGGAAACGGTTTCCACCGATCCGCCGCAACGGAAGGCCTTCAAATGCAGTTCCACTTCCGTCTCGCCGCGGAAGCTGCCCAGTTGCGGCTTGAAGGCCACGTCCATCAGACCCGTCTTCGCCAAGTCGCAGAGCGCGTTGAAATGCCCGGCCATCCCGAAGCCCACGGCCCGGCGCACCGCGCCTTCCTGCCGCACGTACAGCTGGATGTGCTTCTCGTCTCTCGTCAGCCGCACATGGCCGGCGACCTGAACACCCAGCACGCCAATCAGCGGCGAAGGATTCCCGGCCCCGCACGGCTCCAACCTCGCCAGTTCCTGACAAAACGAGCGGTTCACGTCCTGCAGCGCGACCGTCTCCTCGATATTAAGCGACGGCACCACATCCGCCGCCGTCAGACGCTGACGTGCCGTCTCCTCGAACGCCGCGCGGAACTCGGGAATCGATCCGACGCGAAGCTCAAACCCCGCTGCCGCCGCGTGCCCGCCGAACGACGTCAGATACCGCTGCGTGGCTTCGAGCGCTTCCGCCAGATGAAATCCGGGGATCGAACGCCCCGAACCGCG
>CAYSBP010000039.1:0-10290 GCA_964429255.1 uncultured Planctomycetia bacterium | reverse complement strand
CGCTGCGCCAGTTCCTTCGCGCGCGCGGCATCGTCGGTCAGCAGCAACTCCAGCGCCTCGGATGCCTCGCCACAGCGCCCCGCCGCGTTGATCCGCGGTCCCAGCCGGAACCCGACGTCCGAAGCGGACGGCGGACCCTTAATTCCCGCGACCTCCTGCAGCGCCACCAACCCGGCCGACGTGGTCTTGGCCAATGCCTTGAGCCCGTGCGCGGCCAGAATGCGGTTCTCGCCAATCAGCGGCACCACGTCAGCCACCGTTCCCAAACCGGCCAGTGCCAGCGCTTCCAGGAGGAACATGCGGAACTCGGGCGAAACCCGCCGGTTGCTCGAAAAACCAACGGACAACGCCCAGGCGAATTTGAAGGCCAGCCCCGCGCCACAGAGTTCGCTGAACGGGTAGGTGCTGTCCGGCCGCTTGGGATTGATGACCGCAAGCGCTTTGGGCAGGCCCCCCGTACCGACGTGGTGGTGGTCGATCACGATGCAGTCAACGCCGTCTGAGGTCAACGCTGCCAGCGGTTCGTGAGCCGAAATCCCGTTGTCCAGGGTGATCAGCAGCTGCGGCTTGCAGGCGCGGATGCGGGCGAGGGCTTCGCCACTCAGACCGTAGCCACCGCGCTCGCGTTCCGGCACCAGCGGCTCGACCGCCAACCCCAGCAGCCGGAAAAAGCGCGTCATTAACGCCGTCGCGCTGACGCCATCCACGTCATAGTCGCCAAAAAGAACCACCTTCTCCCGCTGACGCACAGCCCTCAGTACGCGTTCCACCGCTACCGGCATGTCCGGCAAACCCATCGGGTCATGCAGGCGGTCCAACCGGAGGTCCAGGAAGGCCGCGGCGTCCGCCGGTTGGCAGATACCGCGACGCACCAGCAGCCTCGCAAACGGCCGTGTCAGGCCCAACTCGCGCTGGAGCGTCTCGATGGACTCATGTGAAAGGTCCGGGGCCAACCGCCAGTGCTGGGCCATAACCCGGGGTCGGAAGGAAGGAGGGGAACTGCGTGGGCGGACCATGGGTGCCATCCCGGAAATCTCTCTCGATCGCACGCCGCGGCGCGGAACTTGGCCAGCAAACGCCCTCCGCGTCTACCGACCCAACGGGTATCGTCCGGCTCCGAACGCGTGCCAACCCTTTCCCGTGAACCAAAACGCAACCCGGAGGATTGCGGTACATGACCCTGCTAACATGTTGTCCTAAAAGTAGTTACGTCTTCTCGACCGCTAGGGTCCCATTTCTATCCGCAGATTGGTGAATTTCCAACCATTTTCGGTCAACTTGGCCGTGAGGAAATACCGTTCGCCTCCCGACTGCTGCTGGACGTCTTCAGGCGGGGAATCCTCGGAAACCCAGCCCCTGACCCTGGCCCGGAAGGTGACCGCAGCGGTCTTGCGGTCCGATTCCATCACGACCGGAATGGGATCGGGGGCCAGACTTACCTCCACGCGGCGGTACTGTTGCATCAACAGGAAGCCAAACGCCTGGTGGCATTCGTCCCGGTTGAACGTCCCTGCCGGCGACTGGCAGGTGAAACCTTCGCTCAAGACCGCCGTAATACCGTTGGGGCGGCGGTCCTGCGCGGCGCGCGCCGCCGAAAAGACCAGTCCGCGGATCTTCACCTCGTCGCTGACAAAAAACGTGTGGTAGCCCCACCGGCCGACCAGGTAGAGCAGGACCAGCAACACCAGCGCCGCAAGGATCACGGCGGGAGAGACACGCAAGGGCCGTTGCGCCGGCTGCCGTCGGGAAAGGAGATCGTTCTTCATGCGGTTCAGGCCTTCCTCGCCACTGCGACCAGCGCCAGACCCGGCCACGGAAGGAGCCAGTCTGCGCGCCGCCATAACCAGGTCGTGGCGTCGTACCCCTTTAACTGCCATCGCGAAATCCGCCGCGAGCGGAAGAGCAGCCCGTTCAGCGCCCAACCCGGTAACCCCGCACGATTGAAATCGAAGAGATGCTCGACGCGGAAGCCGGCCTTTTCGAGTTCCCGGCACAGGTCCTGGCGCGAGAACCGGCGCCGGTGGCCCAGTCCCTGGTCCAGCGGGCTCTCCAACCATTTGCCCTGCGCCACTACGACGATGGTGCGACCGCCCGGTGCAAGCACCGCATGGATGTTTCGCAGCGCACGACCGGGGTCGGCCGTGCGATGGAGCAGGTTGGCACAGACCACCGTATCGACCTCGCCGCGAAGCGGCTCGAAGTGCGCCGGCTCCTCTGGATCCACGCGCGCCACCTTCAGCCGCCGGCAGCGCGATGCCAGGTTTTTCAGTACCGCCAGATACTCCTCGTGGTGCTCGCTCGCGATGTACTGCTCGCGCGGCAGCAGGCAGCCGGTCAAGGAACCCAGGCCCGCGCCGACCTCGAGCACCCGTTCGCCCAGGTGCGGTCGTAGGGTGTCGCCCATCCACCGGATCACGCGGTGCGCCTGCGCCAGATCGGTGACGTACTCGGGCGCGATGTGCGCGTCGTAGGCGTCGTCGATGAGCCAGTACTTCAGTGCGACGCCAAAGGCCTGGAACGCATCGCGCCAGCCAATCTTCTTGCCTTCCTGGTACGTCCGCGCGTCGTAATTGATGGGGACTTCGTAGACCCGCAACCCGCGTTTGGCAATCTTGGCCGTGATCTCAGGTTCGATGCCGAACCGCCGGCTGCGTAGCGGGATCGACTTGAGTACCTCGGTGCGGAAGACCTTGTAGCAGGTCTCCATGTCGGTCAGGCCCAGGTCCGTCAGCATGTTTGAAAGGGTCGTCACCGCACGGTTGGCCAGGCTGTGCCAGAAGTAGAGCACGCGGCGACGCGAACTGGGCAGATATCGTGACCCGTACACGACGTCGGCCTGTCCCTGCAGCAACGGCTCAAGCAATTTCGGATACTCGCGTGGATCATATTCCAGGTCCGCGTCCTGGAAGATGCAAAACTCGCCGGTGGCCAGGCTGATCGCCACGCGCAGTGCCGAGGCCTTGCCTTCGTTCGCTTTCTTGGGGAAGTAGGCGATGCTCTTCGGATGCTTCTCGGCCAGGCACTCCAGGATCTCGCGGGTGCCGTCGGTCGATCCGTCATCGACGACGATCAATTCACGATCCATGCCTTCCGGCAAGGGTGCGTCGAGCACGCGCTGGATCAGTTCGGCCACCAGGTAGCGCTCGTTGTAGACCGGGATCAGGATGCTCAGCTTCATGTGGTTACTCTATCTATTCAGTACCGGGGAAGTTTAAAGCGGAAAATGGTTTTATCAGTTGTTTACTACGACAAAACGTGTTATTGTATGTTTTGTATGTTGCGGGAGGCCTGCGCCATGCCTATCCATCCGTCCGACCCCACCCTCTTTTTCCGAACCTTGGTTCAGTCGCTCCGCGCCCATGCCGGTAGACGGTACTCGCCTTCCGCGAAGCGCTGGCGGAACACGCGCAGCGATGAGAACACGCCACCGCAACTGGATACATCGACGGCCCGATTCCTGATCCGCTTCGGCTTCTTGGACGCCGGCGACGATCCCGCGGTCCGGCAGGCCGCCTTCGAGGCGTTTCTGCAGACTGGCGCGCGGACGTTGGGCGAAGCGCCCGGTGTCCTGGCGGCACAACTGGAGGCCTTTGCCGCGGGGGGAGACCAATGGCCCGGGCCACCGCTCTGCGGAGAGAAGCCCCGCTGCAGCACCTGCCCGTTCTGCGAAGGTTGCCGGTATCTCGCCGCAGGCGCGAGCGCCGAACGGCTCTCCATCACGACCCTGGCCCACCGCCTGGCGCAAGACCCCGAGGCCGAAGCCGCCGCCCCAGGCACCACTGAACTGCTCGCCCTGCTGCTCTTTGGCGAACGCAAAGGCGCCGGCGCCGTGGCCCGCGTCCAGGCCCTGCTGCTGGAAGCGGGTGGACTCCGGGGACTCCTTCAGCCGGTGCACACACACGACGGTGACGGGACGCTCCCGCCCCAACCCAAGGCACGCCTGCGTGCGCTTCGCAAGCTCATGGAACACTGGTCGAGCGAGCGAAAACCGCGCGGACGGGTTTTCAGTTCCGCCAGCGACCTGCACGAACACTACCATCTCCGACTGCGGGAGCTGAAACAGGAGTGTTTCTGCGTCGCCTGCCTGGATCAGAAGAACCGCCTGCTGGCCGACGAATCCATCAGTACCGGCAGCCTGACGGAGGCACTGGTCCATCCGCGCGAGGTACTGAGCGCCGCGATTCGCGCCCGGGCCGCAGCCATCGCGGTGATTCACAATCACCCCAGCGGAGATCCGGCTCCGAGTCGCGCCGACCGTCAGCTTACGCAGCGTCTCAAGGAAGCGGCGGACCTGATCGGTATCCGCATGCTGGATCATGTGATTGTCGGGGACGGCCGCTACTATAGTTTCGCCGAATCCGGCGCCCTGTAACCGACATACAGATGAACCGTTCCGAAGGTCAGCACCCGAGATCGCACCGGAGTGAATCCGGCCGCTTGCATCCGTTCGGCCATCTCCTGAGGCCCAGCGAAAGCCGCCACGGAGGACGGCAGGTACGTGTACGCGTCGTCCGAACCGCGCGCCACCGCGCGCCCCAGCAGCGGCAGGATGCGACGGAAGTAGAAAAGATACAGCGGTCCGAAGAACCGCCCCTGCGGCTGGGTGAACTCCAGGATCAGGGCCTTTCCACCGGGCCTGAGAATGCGAAACATCTCGCGCAACCCCGCGTCCAGATCGGTCAGGTTGCGGACCCCGAATGCCGCGCCAACCACTGCACAGGACTGATCACGAAGCGGCAGGTGCAGCGTGTCGCCGCGCGCGAAGAGCAGGCTTCCGCCCTTCCTTTCAAATCTCGCGGCCCGATGTCGAGCCTTGACCACTCCTAACCGCAGCATTTCCGGTGTGAAATCGAGTGCCGCCACGCGCGCCGTCGGCGCCGCGTTCAGGAAAGCGAAGCTCAGGTCACCGGTGCCCGCGCACACGTCGGCAATGGGGGCCTGGGCCTCGAGACCACCCAGTTCCCGCGCGGCGGCTCGCCGCCAGTAAAAATCCTGACCCAGGGAAAGAAGGTGGTTTAAAACGTCATAGCGCGGCGCTACGCGCGCAAACATCGCGCGCACATCCTTCGCCGACTTACCGCCGGCATTTTGGTCCGTGGTTTCACGCATACCGCGATCATCTGATGAACCGTCAAATTCTCAACCGAGTATTGTCGGAGACAGACAGGTAAGAGGTATGACAACAAGTCCTGTGCCGGTCACCATTCCGCGCACGTAGGCTCCCACTGGACGCGGCAGAGGGTCAAAAATCCCCCTTCTCGTCAGCAACCATCAGCTGTGCAGGTTGGCTCCGATCTGGGCAACCTCGTCATCCGATAGGGCCTGGGCAAAGGCCGGATCGACATCCACCAGTAGTTGGCGCAGTTGGGCGGAGTTGTTGCGCACCTGCATCAACTGCTGGGCCTCGTCCGGCATCAAGTCGATCTTGGCGCCACCCTTCTTGACAATCGAGCAAATCCCTGATTCCGGGCACCGTTCCACGTTGATCTCGGCCATGATTTTCTCCAGTCAATCCACGTTTCACCAAGGGTCTCTTGTCCCACACACCCCCACTGGACCACGTACACACGTCTATGTGGCCGTCCCCTTCGGCTAATCCGGGGGAGGAAGGAGTAAAGGGAGTAAGGGACACTCGTTATCTTCGCCTCTCTCCGGCATGGTCGTGCCCTCCTTGGTGCGCCCGGGTCCAAAATTCTCACCATGAGAATTTCGTGTAACTGACCTGTCGATAACCGGTTGCATGAAAAAGAAAATGACGATGTGAGGCCCTCGGCCGCCTGGAATCCCGGCGCCACAAGGCCCGTCAGGGCTGCAAGATTGTGGCCCAGGGAGAAGCCGTGAGCAGCAGCGAACGGCGAGCCCTGGGAAAGTGGAGCTTTGGGAATCTGTAGAGCGCCGGAGGCGAGACAGAAGAAATGCGCGGGGCGATTGGGAATGCGCTACTTACTTCAGTGATCGCTTGGCTACCGCAACAGCCTGGAACTGGCCGCGCGGCACCCACTGCGGTCGATCGCCTTCCCGTGCATCAGTACGGGTGTCTATGGCGCGCGCAGATTCTCGCTGGGCTGATGGTCGTCAGGTATTTCTTTCAGCGGCGTCTTTGACCGAGGCTTCTTCTCGGGGACCTTTTCCGGCGGCTTCGCGATCACCTTTGCCTCCGGTTCTTCCGAAGGCTGGTCGGACGAGGTCGACTGGACACCCGGCTTTCTGGGTAGCACGGGTTTCGTCATGGGCGGAGGACGGACCTCTTCGGGCAGCAGTCGCGGGTCGCCATCGAGGGCGATGAAGCGCTGGTAATGCCCTCGTGCTTCAGCGGGCTGATTCAGGTAATGGTCGTACAACAGGCCCAGGTTGTAATGCAGTTGCTGGTTTTCGGGGTCGCACTTGAGCGCTTCCTCGTAGTGCGCCAACGCATCTTTGTACCGGCCTCGCTTGCGGTTGATGACCGCGAGACCAACCAGCGCACCGACGTGCTGGGGGTTCTTCTGCAGCACGAACTGGTAGTGATCGTTGGCGTCGGCCAGGCGGTTGGACTCGGTGAGCATGTTGGCCAGAGTGACGCGAGCGGCGAGGTCGTTGCCGTCGATGGCCACGGCCTCCTGACACAGGTTGACGGCCTCGTCGCGCGCAGCGGCGGAATCCTGGCGTTGCAGGAGGCTGACGAGCGCCAGGCGCGCGGGGATATCCTGCTTCTTCAGTTGGACCAGTTCGCGATAGGCTTCGCAGGCCTGGTCCCGTTCGCCGCGCTTAAGGCGCAAGTAGGCGACGTTGCGCCAGGCTTCCGCGTCGCCGGTCTTGCCCAGCGTTTCGTACTTGGCGATGGCCTCCTCATCCGCGCCGATGGATTTGCAGAGGGCGGCCAGTCGCCCCTGGGCTTCCAGATCGTTCATCTGCAGTTTGAGCAGGCGTTGCCAGCAGTACATGGCACGGAGCGGTTGGTCGGTCTCGTCGTAGAGACGTGCGCAGGAACGAAGGGCATCCAGGTTGGAGGGATTCTTCTCCAGCAACGCTTCATACATGCCGGCCGCTTCACCCGGGGTTCCCAGCAGCCGGGTGAGTTTGGCCAGTTCGATGGAGGTCTGCGTGTCGTGAGGGCGCAAGGCCGTCAAGGCCTGGTACTCCTGAACGGCCTCTTCGCGCCGGTTCATGTCGCGCAGGATTTCGGCGTACATGCGGCGTGCGTGCTCGTCGAGGGGACGCTGGGCCAAGTACTTCTGCAGCGGCTCCAGGGACTCTTCGTGCCGGTCGAGGGAACGGAGTGTAGCGGCCAGTTTGAGGTTTGCGTCCAGGAGATTCGGGGCCAGGTCCAGTGCCTTCCGGTATTGTTTGACGGCTTCCTCGCCGCGCTTCTGCTGAACGTACAGATCGCCGAGCGCCATGAGCGCCTGGACCTCATCGGGTTTGAGGTCCAAGCTCCAGCGGATCTGCTTTTCCGCCTCGCTGAGGTTCTGTGCAGCCAGATGGAGTTGGCCCAACTTACGGCGAACCTCCCCGTCGCGGGGGTTCTTCTCCAGCACGGCCTTAAACTGCAGGATCGCGCGCCCTTGGAAGCCCGGCAGGTCGGCGTAGAGCAAGCCCAGGCGCCGGCGCGCATCCATGTCGTCGGGTACCAGATTGACGAGTGCCTGATACGTTAGCGCGGACTGACGCTTGATGCCCGCCTGTTCGTAGGCATCCGCCAGCACCCGGATGGAGGCAACATCCTTCGGATCCAAGCGCACGAGTCGTTCGAAGACCGAAATGACCCGCAGATAGTCCTTGGCCGCGATGGCCGCTTTTGCGGCCTCCACCTGGAGCCCGTGATCGGAGTGATCCAGGTCCGCGGCGTTCAGTTTGGCGCGCACAGCGTCCTCTTTTCGACCGGCGCTCTCGTAGAGCCGCACCAGCCGCCGGGGGATTTCCGCGACATGCGGCTGCTGGACGCGCAGGGCTTCCAGTACCACGATCGCCTCCGCGTTCCGGTTCAACCCCTCCAACAGGCGGGCCTTCAACAGCTGCACATCGATGTTGCCTTTAACGGTCTGCTCGGCCGGTAGGAGCACCGCCAGCGCATCGTTCAGACGGCCCTGGGCCTTCAAACAGAGCGCGAGATTGTAATGAATCTGGAACATCACCGGCTCGGGCGGCGTATCCCCGCTCCATTTAGACGAGAGGACGCTCCATAGCCCGGCGTTCTCCTCTTTGGCCTTTTCCGTGACGACACGAGGCTGGTGAGCCTGCGCCGTGCGGCAAACGGCCTCGGCCTGCTGATACTGCCGATTCCGGTATAATAGCCTGGCCTGATCCAGGTAGGCCGGCGTGTATTCGTCGTCCTTGGCGATGGCCTTGGCGAAGCTGGCCATAGCCAGGTCGTTCTGCCCCTTGGCCATGTGCGCCTGACCGATGCGGTGGAAGATGCGGGCGTCGTCGGGACTGAGATTGAGCGCCCGACCCAGGTGAATCAACGCATCGTCCGGGTTGCCTTCGAGGAGCGCGATCAGCCCCAGATTGTGGTGCGCCTCGGAAAGCGCCTCGTCCAGTTTCAGCGCCTGGATGTAGAGTTCCTTAGCCAGATCGAAATTGCCGTCTGTCTGGAACATCTCGCCCAGCGTGTTGAACGCCATCGCGTCGTTGGGGTTGACTTTGGTCGCGTTGGACAGCGCGCGAATCGACTTGTATTTCTGGACTTCATCGTGCGTCAGCCAACGATCGCCGACTTTGATGTACTTGGACTGCGGCATGAAGGGGAGCTGGGTCTTAAGTTGCGACGCGCAGCCGGCTAGAAACAGGGCGCCCAGTGCCGCGATCCCCATCGTGCCCAGGATCCCGTTGACCGGCGAGATCGACCGTATCTTACGCACCTTCGTTCCCCGTGGCCGGCGAATGAAAATAAGACGCTCCGGGCCGCCCAGGCATCAACCGATCCGGAGATTACTCCTGCGCGTTCGACGAGTAAGGGAAGTGCGGCTTGGTATCCCAACCCACCGCCCGGTCTGGCCTGTCGTGTTTGACCCCCGCCCGTCTCAGCAGGTAACCGATGTAGGTGTTGCTGTTCTGTGTCGGTTTGAAGGCCGGACCGCCCAGACCGACATTGCGCGAGCCGTCACCACCCGTACCCGGGTCGCCAGGGCGCTTGTCATGCCGCCCGTATTCGCGCGCCATCGGCTCGATCAGGCGGTAATCCATCTCGATGCGATCGTCCGCCACCAAGTCATGATCCTCCAGTGCTGTTCGTCCCGGGAGAATGAAGACGCCGTAGATCGTGATACCCGTTCCCGGAAACTCCCCCTCGCCTACCCGGTACGGATCGGGGTGCTGATTGTACGCACGCAGTTCAGTGTGCCACCAGCGGCCATGCTCATCCATCCAGTCAAGCGAACAGTGGGTGCTCTCCTTGTGCTCCTCCATCCACCGTCCCCACTGGATGAAAGGGGGGACGGGAAGCTTGGGTACCACCCAGCGTTTGCGCACAGCCAGATTCGTGGTGACCACCACCAAGCGCACGTCGCCCGGGCTTCCTCCGGTGGGGAGCGCATCGCGTTGGCCAGCGATATCCTTCGGGGGCTCGACATCCAAGGTCGCCGAGGCCAGGTCCCGGGCGGCCGAGGCCAGCAGCGAGTCCAAGCGGTTCGTTGCGGAGTTGGCCGGCAACGTGCCCGTTCCATCCGCGGTTTGAGCGTCCACAACCAGCGCGGGTTCCTGCGAGCGGGACAAGACGACTTCCTCAGCGCCCGAGCATACTGCCAAGGTGCATAAAGCGAGGACCGTCATCAATGCCGCTTTGGTGAACATGCTGACGCTCTGCCATCCTGCCGAATGCTTGCCACCCCGCTATGGTGTATCGGCAGTCCACTCGTGGAACCTTTGAACCAGTATAGGTTTCTACCGCATTCCTAAATGGAAACAACCGTGAATACCAACCACAGGTCGTGCCCCCCCCAGGTGCGGGACACGTTGGGCGGGGATTCTTGAGCCGGACTAATCCTGTGCGCAATCGTACTCGTGGTCGTTCCTCGGCCGTCACCGGCGCAATGGTCGTCGGGGGAGGGGGGGCGCTCCCAGTCAAACTCTGCGAACGAAAGGGCTTGATTGGGGCTTCTGCGGAACTACCATTTGGGTCTTCCAGCGGATGCAGGCCAGGCAGAAGGTAATCGGCGTAGAATAAGAAGTTGTTGATTGGACCTTGTCGGATTCTGGCAAGATCGACTGCAAGAGACGCGCGAAGCAGCCCGCGCGCTCTTGAGCCGTAGCGTTGACCGGAACAGGATGAACATTCGATTCCCGGAGATCCGAGAACCATGAGCTACACCT
>CAYSBP010000038.1:0-18364 GCA_964429255.1 uncultured Planctomycetia bacterium | reverse complement strand
CGGCGCCGAGAGCCCAGCTTGCTTTTCTCGTTTGTCACGTTGCCGTGGCCACCGTATACCGTCGATCACACGCATGAAACGGAGGCCTCATGAGCGACGCGGCAGCGAGACCGAGCGAATCGGCGCAACCCGGACCGGGTGACCTGGCCATGCTGGATACGCTGCGCAACGGGCGCGAGGCGATCCTGGCGGAACTGGGCAAGACCGTGATCGGCCAGAAGGAGGTCGTCGACCAGATCCTGATGGCGCTCTTCTGCCGCGGCCACGGACTCATTGTCGGCGTACCGGGCCTGGCCAAGACGCTCATGGTCCGCACACTCGCCCGGATCCTGGACCTTTCCTTCAGCCGCGTGCAGTTTACGCCCGACCTGATGCCTTCGGACATCGTCGGCACGGACGTGATCGAAGAGGATCCGCACACCCGGCAGCGGTCCTTCCGCTTCATCAAAGGCCCGATCTTCGGGAACTTCATTCTCGCCGACGAAATCAACCGCACGCCGCCCAAGACGCAGGCCGCGCTGCTGGAGGCGATGGAAGAGCATCGCGTCACGGCCGGAAACGAGACGTTCACGCTGCCCGAGCCGTTCTTTGTGCTGGCGACGCAGAACCCGATCGAGCAGGAAGGCACCTACCCGCTGCCCGAAGCGCAGCTCGACCGATTCATGTTCGACATCCGCATCGAGTATCCGAAGAAGGACGAGGAGGTCGAGATTGTCCGAACCACCACGGCGTTGCGCGAAGTGGAGTTGAAACGCGTGCTGACGGCCGGGCAGGTCATCGAGGCGCAGAAGGTGGTTCGCAAGCTGCCCGTGAGCGAGTCGGTCATTCGCTATGCCGTGGACCTGGTCTGCGCCACGCGACCGAAGCTGGGCGACGCGCCCGATTTTGTGAAGCAGTGGGTGCGCTGGGGTGCCGGCCCGCGGGCCAGTCAGTATTTGATTTTGGGTGCCAAGGCCCGTGCGGCGATCCGCGGCAACCTGGCCGTTTCGATTGCGGATGTCCGAGCCGTGGCCCCGGTGGTGCTGAGGCACCGCATTGTCACGAATTTTCACGCGGAGAGCGAAGGCGTCGATTCTGATCAGATCGTCGCGAAACTGCTCGAGCGCCAGGGCGAGTGAACGGCCGTGGATGTCTGTGCGCGGAGCAGGGGATGCAGGGCCTTCCATTCAGTAGACTGATGTCGGTCCCGCTGGTTTGTAACCGGTCAGTCCTGCGGCGGTGCGCCGAGAGGACTGGGGGCCGGAGGCGGTTCCGGCTCGGGTGTGGCTTCCGTTGGCCCGGCCGGAGCGGGTGAAGGTGGCGCGTCGGCGCCGGGTTTCGCATTCGATGCCGGCGCAGGTTTCCCGTTGTCCGCGGCTGCGGTGCCCGTGCCTTTGACCTTGCGGACGTAGTTGCGCCGGTTGCCATCGGCCCGCTTGTTGTCCTTGCTGGTCTGCCAGAAGACGAAAAGCAGCCCGATGCAGAGCACGCCGCCGATAGCGATGAGGATCCAGTTGATGCCCTGGGCGGCAGGCGGTTGGGCGAGCCGGTTCACGTTCCAGGCGACGTAGATGGGCATACGGTTCCAGTAGCCCTCCTTGTTCTCGAAGGTCCAGCGTTGCAGGAAGAGACCTTTCCATGCGACGATGTCGGCGTTGTCGACTTCGTCACGTGAGAGCAGGTGGCGGGCGCTGTGCGGGACCAGGACGCCATAAAGTTCGTCGCGCCGTTTCAGGTCCCTGCAGACCAGCAGCCACGTGTCACGGATGCCGCTGTTGTTGTCTTCGTCGTTCCAGCAGCGGATCTGGTATTTCTGCATGAGCAGGCCGGTGAAGCGGTAGAGGTGTCCGCGGTACTCCTGGTAGCTGGGTCGGTGGAGGCCCTGCTCCTCGCGAGGGAACGGCATGACGTTGCGATAGCTGGCCTCCGAGAGGGAGTCCCTTCCAAAGAGCGACTTCAGTTCTTCCTTGCGCTGTTTGTAGTAGGCTTCGATCTTCTCCGGGCTCTTCTCGTGGGTGCGGAGGAAGCGGTAGTAATGGTAGATGATCTCGGCCCCGTACGAGTAGTTGGACGCGTTGGCGCGCCCGGCGGGAAGGTCCAGGTCGTCGTCGGCGACCATCTCGTAGATTTCCAGGAACGAATCATCTTTGTGGTCCAGCGTCTCCAGGGGCTCGAACTGGTCGAGCGGTTCCTGGAACTGGCGGAGCATGGATTCCTTGGCGCCCCACTGGGATCGTTCGAAGTCGGGTCCATCGGCCTTGAGGTCGGGGCGGGGCTCCTTCTCTTTGCCCGTCTTCTCTTCATCGGCCGGCGGGTCCTTCGCGGGGGTCTTGTCTTCGGCGGCCGGCGGCTGTTCGGCGGCCGGCGCCTTCTGGGCGTCGGCAGGTTCGACGGCATCGCCCTGTGTGATGGGTCCGTTCGAATCGACGATCTGCAGTCCGGAGGGGGGCGGGGGGGCTTCCACCAGGGAGGGTGGGCGTTTCGCTTTGCGCTGGTGGCCGGGGCGTGAGGCCGCCTGGTTCATGTAGGAAAAGCCGCCGCAGAGGAGGGCCAACATGAGCACGAGAAGAAGGAAACGGCCGCGGATGAAGTCGAGGAAGTTCTCCGGTTTCTGGTTCGCCCACGACATTTCCTTTACGCGGTTGGGCACATCCTTGGCGTTCCTGTCCCGGTCCCGGTTGGGGATCCTGAAGAGTGGGGCGTCCACGTGGGGCCTCCTTCGCAAACCGTTCCTGACTGTTGAACGTATGACTGCACCCGGCCGTTCGGGATTCCCGCTGTTTTTCTGAAACGCGAGTGGCCACTTTCCACATACGGTCAGATGGGACATCTTTCAAGTGTACGTGAATAGGTCTTGAAATCGTGACTTTTCCGGTGAAGGAAGTCCGATTATTCTACGGCGAAGGTGTTGGTGGGCTGAGAGGTGGCAACGCAAGGAGTCCGGAGGCATGGCCGCACGCAGCAAAGGCAGGAAGAAGACCGCGTGGAAAGACGGTTCGGCAGCGGAGGTGCGGCCCGAGTTCCAGCCGGAGTTTCTCGGGGCGCTCAACCGTTTGGTGCGTGGCCATGCTGCGCCCGCGCCCGACGGGTTGCTGGTCAAGGTTTTTGCCGGGATTGACCAGGCTTCTGCGGTGCCGTGTGTGGGGGATCCCGTTAAGGCGCTCGCATTGCGCGGGTCGGCCGGCTCCGACGCCTGTCGTGCCGAGGCCCGAACGAAGATGCAGCTCTTGGAGAACGTAGGGCGTCTGGCTGCTGTGCCCGAGGGGGGCTGCCAGCAGGACGCAGTGCTGAGCGCCGTCGAGCATGCGCATCAGAAGATCGAGTCGGGTGCCGGCGTAACGTCGTTTGATATGGCGGAACTGAACACGCATCTGCCGAAGAAGCTCAAAGGCTTCGCCGGTGTTCCGGCCTTGCATGAAGGCCGTGTGGCGCCGAGCCGCTGGGGATTGGTTGAGATGGGCACGTCTCACGGCGTCTTCATCGAGTACGGCACCTGTCTGGATACCTGTGACAAGAATATGTTGTTAGCCTTCAACACCAAGAATGAACCGGATCTCGAGACGGTCCAACTCAATGGCCGCTGCTACTGGATGACGCGACACGAGAATCACACGCTGGCGGCCTGGCGCGGCGAAAAGGACGGCTGGCTTTATATTCTTGTTACGCACTGCCCATTCCGGAATGCGCTGGCGCTGGCGGCGTTGCTGCGCGAATGAGCCGTCGGTGCTGGAGCGGTTATGGTTCGGCGGTACCCTCCGGTAGCGGCTGAAAGGAATGCCCATGATGCGACGTTTGCGCCGAGCGGGGCTGCTGGCGGCGGTCTTCTGCGTCGGATCGCTGGCGGCGCAGACCGCGCAGGAACGCGCGGCAGCGGCCGGCGAATGGGTCAAGCTTAAACGCCAGAACGTCCTGCGTCTCTTCGGGGCCGAGGTGAGGGAACGCGGTTTTGCGCACGGCTACCTGCTGGGCGACGAGATCGTGGCCTGCATCGCCGATGCGCTGTCCAGCCTGCCGCTCTTCACGCCGGAGAAGTACGAAGGCCGCCTGCGCCCCTGGGCGGTCCAGCAGTTCCACTGGGATACCGAGGCCCGCGCCGAACTGGCGGGTCTCTACGAGGGCCTGGTGGCGCGCGTGGGCGACGAAGGCCTGCACAGCGCGTTCCTGAACCGGAGACTGCAGCCGGAGGACCTGTACGCCATCAATGTCATTGCCGACTACTTCGGCCCGGGTTGTTCGGGATTCACGGCCGCGGGGGTGCTGACCGAAGGTGGCCAACCGGTTCACGGACGCAACCTTGACTTCCCGCTGGGCAACAACGCCGCGGGCCGGCAGGTGATCTTCGCGGTGGATCCGCTGCCGACGCGCGACGGTCTTCCCGCCCGACGCGCGTGGGTCGGCGTCGGGTGGCCTGGGCTTACCACGTTCTACTCGGCGATGAATGCCGAGGGATTGGTCTGTTGTCTTCACGACGCGGAAAACGTGATCAAAGGCGGTCCGCGCGAAGCCTACGCACCGCGCGGGATGCTGCTCCGCCGCATCGTCGAAACGATCGATCCGGCGGCTGGAGACCCGGCCGAGGCGGCGCGCAGGATGGCGGTCGAGCGGCCGACGGCCTGTGGAAACCTGTTCCATCTTTCCTGGCCCGGCGAAGCCGCGAAGAAGACCGGGACGCGTCCCGCCGCAGTCCTGGAGTTTGACGCCGCGGGCCGCCAGGAGGGCGGGACGCCCGTGGACGTGCGCCGCATGGACGATTCGGGGTTCCTTCCGCTGACCAACCATTACCGCGTCCGCAAGCGCCCGGTGGAGTGTGCCCGGTTCCAGCGCCTGCTGGAAGGTGCCGCGGCGGTCCGCGAGAGCGGCAAGACCATCGACCTTCAGACCGCCCGGCGCCTCCTGGCCAGCGTCGAACTTCCCGTCGCGGCCCATACGCTGGTCTTCTTCCCGGATGAGCGAAGGATCTACGTCTCCATCTCGATCGGCAGCGTGCTTTCCACACGCCGTCCGGGCGTTGAGTTCACCTGGGAGGAACTCTTCAAGCGGGAACGATAGGTCCTGTGGGGCGTATATGACCTATACGACCCATGCCGAGCCGGATACGTTGGTGCCATGTCGCAGTTCGTCCTTCATTCCGACTACCGGCCGCAAGGCGATCAGCCGCGGGCGATCGAGCAACTTGTCGCCGGCCTGCGCGAAGGCCATCGCCACCAGGTGCTGCTGGGGGTCACCGGTTCCGGCAAGACCTTCACGATGGCCAACGTCGTCCAGGCACTGCAGAAGCCGACGCTGGTGATCAGCCACAACAAGACGCTCGCCGCGCAGCTCTACAGCGAGTTCCGCCAGTTCTTCCCCGACAACGCCGTGAAGTACTTTGTCAGCTACTACGACTACTACCAGCCCGAGTCCTACATCCCGGCGCGCGACATCTACATCGAGAAGGACGCGAGCATCAACGAGGACCTGGACCGGTTGCGCCTGGGTGCCACCCAGGCGCTGATGTCCCGCCAGGACGTGCTGATCGTGGCCTCGGTCTCGTGCATCTACGGCCTGGGTTCGCCCGACGTCTACGCGCAGAGCGTCGTGCTGTTGGAGAAGGGGCAGTCGCTCGACCGCATGGACCTGCTCCGGCGGCTGAATGACATCCAGTACGCGCGGGTCGACATGGACTTCCAACGCGGCCGCTATCGTGTGCGCGGCGATGCGGTTGAGATCTTCCCGGCCTACGACCAGACCGCGATCCGCATCGAGTTGGACCTCGACCGGATCGTGGGGCTGGAAGAAGTCAACCCGCTGACCGGCGAGATCGTCCGCTCGCACGAAAAGGTCGCGATCTTTCCGGCCAAGCATTACGTCCTGCCCGAGGGCAACCTGGGTAACGCGCTGGAAGGCATCCGACAAGAACTGGCGCAGCGAAAGGAACAGCTTCTTGCGCAGGGCAAGCTGCTGGAAGCCCAGCGCATCGAGATGCGCACGCGCTACGACGTCGAGATGCTGGAAGAGGTTGGCTACTGCAAGGGCATCGAGAACTATTCGCGGCACCTGGACGGACGCACGCCCGGCACGCGGCCCTTCAACCTGATGGACTTTTTTCCGGCGAACGACTACCTGCTCTTCATCGATGAATCGCATGTCACCGTCCCGCAGGTGCGCGGCATGTACAACGGCGACTTCAGCCGCAAGACGACGCTCGTCGAGCATGGATTCCGGCTCCCGAGCGCGCTCGATAACCGGCCGATGCGTTTTGACGAGTTCGAGCAGCTGATGCCGCCGACCCTTTATGTTTCGGCGACGCCCGGCGAATACGAGATGCAGAAGAGCAACGGGCGCGTCATCGAGCAGATCATCCGCCCGACGGGCCTGGTCGATCCGCCGGTCGAGATCCGTTCGACGGAAGGCCAGATCGAGGATTTGCTGAAGGAGTGCCGGGCGTGCGCGACGCGCGGCGAACGCGTGCTGCTGACGACACTCACCAAGCGGCTCAGTGAGGACCTGAGCACGTACCTGCGCGAGGCCGGTCTGAAGTGCCGTTACCTGCACAGCGAGATCGACGCGATCGAGCGCGTGCAGATTCTGAAGAGCCTGCGGATGGGCGATTTCGACGTGCTGGTGGGCGTGAACCTGCTGCGCGAGGGTCTGGATCTGCCGGAGGTCACGCTGGTGGCGATCCTGGATGCCGACAAGGAAGGTTTCCTGCGCAGCCAGACCTCGCTGATCCAGATTATCGGTCGCGCCGCGCGCAATGTGGGCGGTCGAATCATCCTTTATGCCGACCGGGTCACCGAGGCGATGAAGCGGACGCTGCAGGAGACCGACCGCCGTCGGAAGACCCAGTTGGCGTACAACGAAAAGCACGGCATCGAGCCGAAGACGATTGTGCGGCCGGTAACGGAAGGCATTGAGGCGATCCTGAAGGAGCGCGCGGCCGAGGAAGAAGCGACGGGCATCGGCGCGGAGACGCTGGACCAGGTTGAGTTGATCAAGCGACTTGAGGAGGAGATGGGGCGTTTGGCGGAGGACTTGCGCTTTGAGGACGCTGCGCAGTTGCGCGACCGCATTTTAGCGTTGCAGGGGCAGAAGGTGGAGTTGCGGTTGGGTGGCCCACGCCGCACGTCGAAGGGCCGACGGCGCAACCCCGATCATGCGATGCGCGGCATGGAGGCCCCGGCGCCGTACGGGCGGCGACGGAGTGGGGGAGGGCCGTAGGCGCTGATCCAAAGCACTTGCACGGAGTCGCGTTTCCAGTAGAAGTGGGGGTCAGCCGACATGCGTACCCGTAGCTCAGCCTGGATAGAGCGCTACCCTGCGGAGGTAGAGGTCGTAGGTTCGAATCCTACCGGGTATGCCATTACGAGTTTGGCGTTTTCCTATCCAGTGTTCGGATGAGGATCCCTGCCTTACCTGGGTGGACTGCGGTCAGACGATCACGTTCTTCGAGATCAGGTATTCGGCGGTCAGGATCGCACCCTTGGCGGCGCCCATCTTGGTGTTGTGCGAGAGAAGCACGTATTTGATGCCGTTGGGCAGCACCGGATCTTCGCGCAGGCGACCGATCACGGTGGCCATGCCGTCGTACAGGTCGCGGTCGAGGCGTGGCTGTGGGCGGAAGGGCTCTTCGGTGAAATGGATCAGTTCCGGGGGCGCGCTGGGCAGTTCGGACCGCAGCAACTCCTTGTAGGACTCGCGCCAAACCTTCTTGACGTCATCCAGGCTGGCCTTCTTCTTCAGGTTGACGTAGACGCACTCGGTATGTCCGTCGAGAACGTTCACGCGCGTGCAGGTGCAGGAGACGCGGAAGGCCGCCGGATCGATCCTGCCGTCCTTTGTGGTGCCAAGGATCTTTCGCGTTTCCTTCTCGACCTTCTCCTCCTCCTTCGCGATGTAGGGAATCACGTTGTCGAGGATGTCGTAGCTGAGGACGCCGGGCGTTCGGCCGGCGCCGGAGACGGCCTGCATCGAGGTCATGAAGACGCAGTCGATGCCGAAGGCGTCAAGGAGCGGCTTCAGGCTGATGGCGAGGCCCACCGTTGTGCAGTTAGGGCCAGGCGTGATGAAGCCCTTGAATCCACGGGCCTTCTTCTGACCGTCGATCAGCAGGGAATGATCGGGGTTGACGCCGGGCAGGAAGATCGGCACGTCTTCCTCGTAACGGAAGGCGCTGGCCGTGCTGATGACGGGGACTTTTTTCGCGTACAGCGGTTCGACTTCCTTGGCCGCGTCGGATTCCAGCGCGGTGAAAACGATGTCGATATCGTCGAGAACCAGGTCCTTGGCGAGTTCGACGTTCAGGTTGAGGAACTCGGCCGGGCAGGGCCGATCGCAGTACCACCGCGTGGCGCCGCTGGACGTATCCGTGATGGCTTCCTTGTACGTCTTTCCGGACGAGCGCTCACTGGCCGCAAGCCGTGTGAGCTTGAACCATGGATGATGGCCGAGAGCGACGAGGAATTGCTGGCCTGCGACGCCGGTGGCGCCGACGACGGCCGCGCGTAGGGAACGGGAAACCATGAGTGCGTCCTTTCCTCCCCTTCATTCGTGAGGGAAAAATGCGTGCGGCAGGGAACATCCCGGTGCCGAGGTTGGCGCCTACTCTGCGCGACGAAGGATGCTGCGTCAAGCGGATTGAGCGCCTTGTCGGTTGTCAAGGATCCGAAAGGCGGTACGCTACATCCAATGTCGGCTCGTCCATTGGAAAGGTAGGAGGTTACGCGATGCGTTCTGCCTGGGTGCGGCGGTCGGTCGGGATGGTAGGGCTCTTGGTACTGGTCGGTTGTGGTGGAGGCGATGCGCCCCCGCCGGCTGCGGCACCGAAACCGGCTGGAGACGAGCCAGCCAAGACCGAGAAGTCGACGTCCAGCGCGAAAGGCACGAGCAAGTCCACGAACAAGGACGACGGGGTGGCGGTGGCCAAACAGGCGACCGCCAAGGCGAAAGCCAAGCCCAAGCCGGTGGCGAAGCCCGGGTCGGTCACCTTCACAGGCGATGACAGGCTGGTCAAAGCGGCCGAGAAGAGCGCCGCGGCATCGGCACTCTACAAGGGCCTCGTGGCCGTACGGAAACCCACCCTGGCTCAACGTCCTCCGCTACGGATCGAACTGGCCTTGGCGGAAACCATTCCCGCGAAGGATATCGAGGACCTGAAGGCCAAGGGCATCGACACGGATGCCATGCAGGATGTCGAAACCATCCGGAACACGGCCAAGGAGCGTGGCACGGCCGCGATAGCGCTGAAGATCTCCGCGGCGGAGGGCATTGGTGACGAGGCTCAAAACGTCCTGGAGGAGTCGTGGGAGTCCTCCACGCCCGTGGCCGGCGCCGATGCGGAAGCCCGGACGGACAAGGAGTTGGATGCCGCGTTCAAGAATGCCACCGAGAAGGCCTACTTCGTGAGCATGGCGCTGGCCCTTGACAGCCTGGCCTTGACCTTGATCGCCCGTGAGGGGGCCATGGCGAAAAGTTTGTGGAATGAAGTCAAGGCGCGCTCTTCGGACCCCAACGAAGCCTTCCGCAAGAAGGCCACGGAGGTCTTCGCCACCGTCGCCAAGGCTGTTCGCGAACAGGCTGTCGAACTGGTTAAGCATCCCGACCCCAAATTGAGGCTGACCGGTCTGCGGGATCTGCTGCTGGAGTCGCCCCCCACCGAAGACGTCACGGGGATGCTTGTGGAGTTGTTGAAGGATGCGGATTATTCCGTCCGCTCGACGGCGGCCTTTGCCGTGGTGGTCAGGAAACCCGATGCCGAGGGCGTGATGAGCGTGCTGGGTGAAGCGCTGGCCGACAACAAGAACAAAACCACGGCCATGGAGGCCAGGGACGCGCTGATCAAGATCGGACTGCCCGCTGTACCGGTACTCCTGGTGGCCTTGGGTGCCGGGGCCAAGTATGCACAGGCGGCCTTGGCGGATGTGGCCGCCAAGGATCCCGAGGTCATAACCGAACTGTGCAAGGCGCTTGGTTCTGACGATGCCGCGTTGCGCATGAAGGTACTTCTCGTCCTGAACCAGCTCGGCCCAGCCGCCGCTCCCGCCGTACCTACGCTGATCCCCATCCTGGAGTCGTCGACGGACCCCGTGATGCGGGGGAAGGTGGCCTCCGTATTGGGACATCTCGGGGTGGCCGCCGAACCGGCGCTGCCTGCCTTGGAACAGGCCATTACGGATGGCATCCGAGAGGCACGAGGCGCCAAGCAAGCGATCCTCACGGAGCTCCGAAAAGCAGGCAAGAATCCGCCGTCGCAACCCGTTCCGAATGCGAAGACCGGCACGAAAGATACAAGTGGTAAGACCGTTGTGGCGCCTCCTCCTCCCAAGATCGTCAAACGAAAAACGATGATCATGAAGGACGGCAAGGAGGTCGTCGTCGAAAGCTATATGAAGATGGGCGGGGAGTACCGTGTGAAGACGCCGGACGGAGGAACGGCCACCTACCTGGCCGTGGACGTGAAAGAGGTCAAAGTCGAGGATGTGAAGGAGTAGGGTCCGCCTTACTCCCCGTCGGGTTCGTCGCGGGGCGGGGGAGGGCCTTTCAGAAGTGGGGAAGCGGGCGGCCGGTCGGGACGGGCCTCAACCAGGTAGAATCGCCGCTTTCCGTACACGAGCTGGCTCAGTATCCGCACGGAAGTCTTCAAGCTGGGACCGGGTTCGTTCGGGTGGTCGAATTCCCGGTCACGGACGACCATGACAGCGCCGGGTACCTGGAAAAAGTCTGCGTCGATCTGGCTGTAGCCCAAGAGTCGCTTGACCGGCCGGCGGCAGTAGTAGACCGCTTCGTTGGCCGTTCCACCCAACCAGACCAGCGGGCGTACACCGGCGGCTTCGCT
Organism: uncultured Planctomycetia bacterium; assembly: GCA_964429255.1. Lineage (GTDB taxonomy): Bacteria > Planctomycetota > SZUA-567 > H5-PLA8 > H5-PLA8 > CAYSBP01. The sequence continues at coordinate 7,572 of CAYSBP010000038.1, read as the reverse complement.
GACTGCGCCGTAGAAGGCGGGACGATTCTCACGGCGGTCGAGTGCCGGCTGCAGCACGGCTGCGTGAACGAAAAGCCCTGCGGCGGCCATCAGCAGCAGTTGCTGCGCGGCGCCGAGTGGGCGGTTTGCGCGCAGACACCATATGGCTGATGCGGCCGCCACGGCCATGGCCATGGCGATCACGCCGGTTACGGTGATGGAACCGCTGGACAGCGAAAAACCTTCCTTGGTCTGAATTCCCAGTGGCCCCGTCAGCGCGATGCCGACCGGGACGAGCACGATCAGCACGGCCAGCAGACCGGCGATGACGTTCCACGCGCGCAAGGGTCCTGCGCGATGCGCTTCTGCGGATTCGCTCGCGGGCAGGACCCAGTCCCACGCATGCGCGACCCAGAGCGTCAGGAAGGGGAAGACCGGCAGCAGGTACGAATTCCGTTTGCTGCCGACGATGCCCATGATCAGGAATGGAATGGCTACGGCGCAGACGAGCAGTCGGGTGCGATCGCTGAGCGGCCCGATGCGCCGGACCCAGACCGCGGCCACGGCGACCGTCCAGGCGATCAGCCCAATGGCGATGCCAAGGAAGGGTCCGAACTGCCAATGGTCCTGTGGCGCAGCGCCTCCGATGATGCGAAGGATGAGGGCCGGTACGAGAAGCGCAGCCAACGCCAAGAGGGTGACCCGCCATGTACGCGGATCGTTGCGCCACGCCCACGGGATCAGGGGCAGCAGGAAGAGGCTCCACGGCAGGCACTGATGCGGGAGGTTAACGAGGTACATCAGCCACGGATACATCTGCAGGCCTTCGTTGTGATCCACGCCGCCGAGGAATCGCCGCAGGCTCTCGGATGCCTGGCTGGTGCCTTGCGTCACGTCCGCCTGCTTGAGGAAGAGGTTCCAACCCACGCCGATGAGCAGCGCCAGCGGCAGGCCCCACCCGATGCCGAGGCGTACCAGCAGTTGGATGCAGCGCTGCGTCTTCTCCCCGGTCTGTCGCCAGAGCAGATAGGCCGCGGCAGGCAACAGGAAGAAGATGCCCAGCAGGAACGGTCCCTTCGCCAGGCTGGCGACGCCCATCGCCACGTAGGCACAAAGCGCCCATGTCCATGTGCGTGTCGTACGTGAGGGCGAGGGCGAGGGCATCGGTGTATCGCCTGTGCTCTGCATGGCGGCCACGAAGAAGTACCATGCAGCCGTCAGCGCCGCCGTGAGAAACGGATCGGTGTCGATCTCGCGCCACTGGGTGTGGATGAACGGCGTGGCGATCAGCATCATCCCGGCGAAGAAGCCCGCACGGTGGCTGAAGAGCCGCCGGCCAAGGCCGTAGACGGACAGCACCGTTGCGAGGCCGGCCAGCAGCGGCGCGAGGCGAAGGGCCGCCTCCATGCTCAGGCCCAGCGTCGTGCCGACCTTGCCGCAGACGGCGAGCGCCCAGTAGATCAGCGGCGGCTTGTTGATGCGCGGCATGCCATTGAAGGTGGGTACCAGCCAACGGCCCGCACCTTCGGCCATATCGCGCGCGGCGCAGGCATAGCGCGGTTCATCGGGATTTGCGATGGGCGCCCACCAGAAGCCCCAGCCGGTGGAGAGGAGATAGACGGCCGTCAGAAAGAGCGCGGCCGGCCAAGCGCGTTCCTGTCCGGGCGTGTCGAGCGGTCGCTCAACCGGCATTCGTGCTTCTCCAGGGCGTAGCTCCCGTTCTACCTGAAAACAGAAGGTGTGCAGGGGCAGATTTCTTCCATTTGTCCGTTTCCGAACCGCCTCTATACTCCCGCCCCATGGCTAACCTAACGCTCTACCGCATCGAAGTCGGTCTTCGGGAAGACTTGCCTGATCCGGCCGCCGCCGGGCTCGTGGGCGAGTTCAAGACGCTGGGCCTGCCGCCGCCCGAACAGGCGCGCACCGTGCGGCTCTTCTGGGTCGAAGGCGAATTTGACCGCAGCGCTGTCACGGCGCTCGCCGCCGGGCTCTTTTCGGATCCCGTCACCGAAATCTTCGCCGTCGACGCGCCCGTTTACGACGGCGGTAAAGGCTGGCGCTCCGTCGAAGTCGTCCGCAAACCGGGCGTCATGGACCCCGTCGTCGGCAGCATCCGCAAGGCGCTCCGCGACCGCGGCCTTGCGGCCCGTTTCATCTCGACCGGCCGCAAGTACCTCTTTGCGGGCAACGTCACGGATGGTACGCTGCGCCTCGCCGGCCGCCGCATCCTGGCCAACGAGTCGATCGAAGAGATTCACCTCGACACGCCGGCGCCGGTCCACCGCATCACCGGCGTGGTGCCGTTCAAACTCGTTCATATCTCGCTGCGCGGGAAGAGCGACGCGGAACTTGAGAAGATCAGCCGCGACGGGTGTTTATCGCTTTCCATCCCCGAGATGCGCCAGATCCAGGCGCACTTCGACCGCTTGAAACGCGATCCGACCGACGTGGAACTGGAGATGATCGCGCAGACGTGGTCGGAGCACTGCCGCCACAAGACGCTTCGCGGCATCACCGAATTCACGGGCCCGAACGGTGAGAAGAAGCGCTACCAGAACCTGCTCAAGGAAACCATCGTCCGCGCGACCGAGACGATCAATCACCCCGCGTGTCTGTCGGTCTTCAAGGACAACGCGGGCGTGGTCGAATTCGACGAGAAGTGGGCGGTGACGTTCAAGGTCGAGACGCACAATCACCCGAGCGCCATCGAACCGTACGGCGGTTCGGGCACCGGCATCGGCGGCGTGATCCGCGATACGCTCGGCACCGGCCTGGGCGCCAAGCCGATCGCGAACACCGACATTTTCTGTTTTGGGATGCCGGACGCGAAGTTCGAAGACCTTCCGCCCGGCACGCTGCATCCGCGGCGTGTGATGTCCGGCGTCGTCTCGGGCGTGCGCGACTATGGCAACCGGATGGGCATCCCGACGGTCAACGGTGCGGTGCACTTCGATCCGCGCTACGTCGGCAACCCACTGGTCTACTGCGGCTCGGTCGGCCTGATTCCGCGCAACCTGATCGAGAAGGCCGCGCGACCGGGCGACCTGGTGGTCGTCCTCGGCGGACGCACGGGCCGCGACGGCATCCACGGCGCGACGTTCAGCAGCATCGAACTGACGAGTGAAAGCGAAACGGTTTCCAGTGGCGCGGTGCAGATCGGCAACGCGATCGAGGAGAAGAAGTGCCTGGACGTGCTGATTCAGGCTCGCGACGCGGGGCTTTACACCTGCGTGACCGACTGCGGCGCGGGCGGCTTGAGTTCCGCCGTCGGCGAGATGGGTGAAGAGATCGGTGCCGAAGTGGACCTCGACAAGGTTCCGCTCAAGTACGCCGGGTTGACCTACACCGAAATCTGGATCAGCGAAGCGCAGGAGCGCATGGTCTTTTCCGTGCCCCCCGGAACGTGGCCGGCGATGGAGAAGATCTGCAAGGACGAGGACGTCGAAGCGACGGTCATCGGCCGCTACCGGGACGACGGCCGACTGTTGCTGCGCTACAACGGCCATCCGGTCGCGGATTTGGCGATGTCGTTCCTGCACGGCGGGTTGCCGGACGTGGTGCGGCAGGCCGTTTGGCCTCCGAAGGAACACGGATGCGCCACGGAGCCACGGAGGCACGGAGACGGCAACGGAAAGGCCGCGAAGACCCAGGCTGTTTTTGACGGTCGAGCCGGCGAGGCGCTGAAGAGGATCCTCGCGCACCCGACGGTCGCTTCGAAACACTGGATCGTGCGGCAGTACGACCATGAAGTACAGGGACGCACGATCGTGAAGCCGCTGGTCGGCGAGCGCGACGATGGCCCTGGCGACGCCGCGGTGCTGACACCGGTGCAGGGCAAGACGAAAGGCATCGCGCTTTCGAACGGTCTCTGCCCGCAGTTCACGGAACTGGACCCGCGAGAGATGGCCAAACTGGCCGTCGACGAGGCGCTCCGGAATTCGGTCGCCGTCGGCGGCGATCCGGCGCTGACCTACATTCTCGACAACTTCGCCTGGGGAAACACGAACAAGCCCGAGCAGCTCGGCTCGCTGACCCTCTGCTGCGAAGGCGCGACCGAGGCGGCCATCGCCTACGGCACACCGTTCATCAGCGGCAAGGACTCGCTGAACAACGAGTACGCCGTGAAGGGCCATGCGATCGCGATCCCCGGGACGATCCTGATCAGCGCGCTGTCGATCGTCCACGACGTCCGCGAATGCGTAACGATGGATCTGAAGAAGCCGGGCGACTGGATCTACCTGCTGGGTGAGACGCGCGACGAGATGGGCGGCAGCCACCTGAACCTGGTCACGGGCCGGCCGGTGAATGCCGGATCGGTGCCGCGCCTGGATCTGTTGAAAGCGAAGGCGCTCTACGGGAAGTTGCACCAGGCCATCCGTTCGGGCCTGGTGCGCGCCTGTCACGACCTCAGCGAAGGCGGATTAGCCGTGGCGGCCGCAGAGATGTGTATCGCAGGGCGGATGGGCATGCAGTTGCGTCTGGACCGCGTGCCCGTGACGGACGGCGTCGAACTGACGGCGGACGTGAAGCTCTTCAGCGAAAGCCCCGCGCGATTGCTGGTCGAAGTGGCGACCGGGAACCAGGCGGAGTTCGAGAAGCGCATGGCGGGCAGCGCCTGCGACTGCATCGGTTTTGTGATGCGGGAGCCGTTCCTGACGATCGACCCGGCGACGACGGACGATGAACGCGAGGGGTTTTTTGTCCAGGAACGTGTAGACGATCTGCGGCAGGCGTGGCAGTCTACATTGGATCATTGATCATTTTTCATTGTTCATTGGAGCGTTAGCAGGCGAGTGGGCGTTCGGTTGACGGAAGGCAGACCGTTAGCGGACCGCCCAATGAACAATGCTCAATGAAAAATGAACCATCATAGGAGTTTCAGATGTCTCAACCTTCCGTTCTTCTCCTCCGCACCGCCGGCACGAACTGCGACGAAGAGACGACGTTTGCCTTCGAGCAGGCCGGTGCCCAGGTCGACCCGGTGCACGTTCGCGCGTTAGGCGAAAAGCCGGCGCTGCTGGACGGGCATCAGATTATCGCGTTCCCGGGCGGCTTCAGTTACGGCGATGACCTGGGCTCCGGCGTGGTCCTGGCGCATGAACTGGTCCAGCGCCTTCGAGAGCCGCTGGTCCGCTTCATCGAGCGCGGCGGCCTGGCCATCGGCATCTGCAACGGATTTCAGGTGCTCGTGAAGACCGGCCTGCTGCCGGGGCCCAGCTACCGAAAAGGAGCGGGGAGCGCGGATCGCGGACTGGTGGCCACGTTGACCCACAACGATTCACTGCGCTTCGAAGACCGCTGGGTGACGCTGCGCGTCGAAAAGTCAACATCGCCGTTCCTGCAAGGCGCCGAAGGCCGGCGGGTGGAGTTCCCCGTGGCGCATGGCGAAGGCAAGTTTGTCACGCGTGACGAGAAGATCCTCAAGCGCATCGTGGCCGAAGGTCAGGTCGCGTTCCGCTATGTCACGCGCGATGGCGGAAAGCCGGCGTATCCAGAGAACCCGAACGGTTCGCAGGACGACATCGCGGGGATTGTGGACGAGACCGGTCGCGTGTTGGGCCTGATGCCGCATCCCGAACGCCACGCATTGCCCTGGCAGCACCCCCGCTGGACGCGCGACGGATTGAAAGAGGAAGGCGACGGTGTGTTCCTTTTCCGTAATGCGGTGAAGCACGCGAAGGGGTGAAGGCGAGGAACCCGAAGCGGTCCCCGGCCCCTTGCGTGGCGATTCACGGACCTGCCGGTACAATCCGCGCACATGGCACTCCTCCTCCGAACAGTTCTTGCCGCGGGATCGGCGGCGGTGTTGGCGCTGGCCTTCACCGACGTCTGGGATGGCGCGGCCTGGTTTGCGCTGGCGCCGGCGCTGTATCTGGTGGCCGAAGCCCGGACGAAACGGGAGGTGTGCTGGTATGCCGCCGTCTTCGCGTGGGGCTGGTCCTTCCCATCGCTCTGGTTTCTGGCCAAGACGGCTGTGTACGGCGCCGTTGCGGCGGCACTGTACACGGGGCTGTGGTATTTCGTCGCACTGATGTTGGTGCGCCTGACCGCCCGGCGCGGCGTCTGGTCGGCGATCTTTGGGACCGCGGCCGTCTGGTGCCTGATCGAGATCGCCCGCTCGCGGATTCCGATCTTCCAGTTCCCGTGGCTTCTGCTGGGGCACGCGACGGCCCCGTGCCACACGCTTCGACAGAGCGCGGACCTCTTCGGCGTCTACGGCCTCAGTTTCCTGGTGGCCTCGGTCAACGGCGTGCTGGCTTTCGTCATAGTGCCGATGTTCCTGCGCTGGCTGCCCGCGTCGCCAGGGTCGCCAGTCGCGCGCCGCGCCGTGCTGACGACGGTCCTAGGTACCCTTCTGCTGACATTGATCTACGGACGCTGGCGTATCGCGGAACTAGAGTCGCTGCTTGTGGTTGGCGGACCGCGCGTGGTGGTCCTCCAGGGTTGCGAGTACCAGAAACTCTTCCGGACGGACGAAGAAAAGTGGCGCCAACTCAACGGGCACCTGGAACTCCATGCGCAGGCCGCACGGCGCGAGCCGAGACCGGACCTGATCTGCTGGGCGGAGACCATGGTGCCTGGTGTGTACAACGTGGATCCCTACGCGGAACATTTCCGGACAGTCGTTCGCGAGCACGGCATCCCGACGCTCTGCGGCGCCGACTGGGTCCATCCGGACGATCTGGCGAAGACGTTTCCGGACCAGCGCTGGCTCAATACGGCGTTTCTGCTTAACGGCCAGGCGGAGACGGTCGGGAAGTACGCGAAGCGGCGGTTGGTTCCTTTTGGTGAGTACGTTCCGCTGAAGTCCGTCATTCCCTGGCTGCAGCGAATCGGTGCGGTGACGCGCGATGCGTATGTTCCGGGCATGGATCCCAGTCCCATCTTGCCGTTCGGCGGCACGAACTGGGCGATGAACGTGTGCATCGAAGACTGCCACCCCGATCTGGCTCGTGAGGCGGTCTGGGACGGTGCTGAAGGCTTCTTGAATGTAACCAATGATGGCTGGTTTGCGGGGACGCACGAACCCGCAACGCATCTGCGGAGCGCGCTCTTCCGGTGCGTCGAGACACGCAGGCCGATGCTGCGGGCCACCAATACCGGCCATTCGGCCATGATCGATCCCCTCGGCCGTGTCGAGGTCCGACCGGAGCCGGACTGCGTGGGTTTGGGCGAGTTTCTGACAAGGCGGTTGCCGACGCCGGGGTGGACCGTGGTACTGTACCTCGGAGAGGGCTGGGTGGCGGTCTTGTTACTGGGCATTGGAATCATAAGCTGGTATGCCGATCGCGGGATATCTGTAACATTTTGATTCAAAATTGGTTGTGGCTTGTCAGTATCCAGAATTAGCAAGGTCCAAATATGCATTAATCTGCACGCACATGACGTCTAGAAGGGTAGGGCAGATGGGAATTTGCGAGGGACTGCATACGTGAAAAGGTTACGACTGCTTTGTGGCGTTGCGTTCTGTCTGAGTTTCCTGCTATCGCTGGCGATGGCGGAACAGACAGACAAGCCCAAGACGCGTGCCGAACTGCTGAAGGAGGCGATGAGGGACAAGAACTACCGCGACCATCTCAAGGGGAGCCTGAA
>CAYSBP010000037.1:0-18510 GCA_964429255.1 uncultured Planctomycetia bacterium | reverse complement strand
CGGCGGCAAGGGGGGCGAGAAGGTCCCCGTGATGTCGCTCGAAGCGCTGGAGAAGAGAATTGGCCCGCCCGCGCTTACCGAAGACCAGAAGACGAAGATCACGGCACTGCGCGATGAAGTCCTGAAAAAGAATGCCGAGTTGAGCGAGAAGGCTGAAGTGAAGGCGGCCAAGGACGAATTGGCCAAGGCGAAGGAAGGCGGCGACAAGGGTGCGATCAGGGCGGCCGCCGCCAAGGTGAAGGAATTGATGGGCGGTTTCAACCCGCGGCACGAGTTCAAGGCGGGGCTCGAGAAGATTCTGACACCTGAACAGATCGCGACGCTTTTTCCGCCTCACAAAGGCAAGGGCGATGAGAAGGGCGGCCAGGAAGGGAAGGGCAAGACGGGCGGCGAAGACCATCCGTAACGTTGTCCGCTATTCCCACCCCGCCGCATCGGTTCCGCACCCGATCTGGGCTGGATCTGCTGAATTGCGGCGTGCCGGTTTAGGATTCTGAGTATAATCGACCGGCATGGAGGAGCACATGGGCACGCAACCGAAGACGATGTCCGTCCCGATGTTCGAGTACCAGGCGCGCCGCGAGCGCGTGCTGAAGGCGCTGAGAGGCGAAGTGGCCGTCGTTCTGGCCGGTCAGGGCGGTCCGCCGTTACTCGGGCGCTGGATGCCCAACAGCCATTTCCATTACCTGACAGGGGTTCAGGACGAATCGGGAGCGGCCGTGCTCTTCGACCCCAAGAGCGACGATCCGCGGCGCCGGTGCGTGCTCTTCCTGCGCCCCGTCGATCCCGAGGTTGACCGCTGGGACGGCTATCGCGAGATGATCGGCGCGAAGCTTAAAGCCACGACCGGCTTCGAAACGATCATGCGCAACGGATCGCTGAATGACGCCCTGACCGGTGCGGCGCGTCGCTCGGGGAAACTCGCCTGCCTGCACGGTTTCGCTTCGCCGCCGGCACCGGTTTCGCCTGACTTGGCGCTCTACCGGAGCGTCTGCGAACGCGTGCCGGGCGTGGGCATCGCCGACCGGACGTCCTTGCTGCCTTCGCTGCGCGCCGTGAAGTCCTCGTGCGAACTGGCGTTGATGCAGAAGGCGATCGACGCCACGGCGGCCGGCTACCGCGCGGCGATGGCGACGATGCGCCCGGGCGCCACCGAACGGCAGGTCGCGCGTGCGATCGACGAAGCCTATCATCGCAGCGGCGCGTGCGGCCATGCCTTCAACCCGATCGTCGGTGCGGGGCTGAACAGCACGGTACTGCACTACACGAAGAATGAGGCGAAACTGCAGGACGGCGATCTGCTCCTGATCGATTCGGGAGCCCGCTTCGCCGGTTATGCCGCCGACGTGACGCGAACCTTCCCGGTCAACGGGCGTTTCACGCGCGAACAGCGGAAGGTGTACGACGTGGTGCTGGCGGCACAGGCGGCGGCCATTCGCGCCGCACGTGCCGGTACGCAGATGTGGATGGTGGATGCGGCGGCGCGTGAGGTGATTGAGAAGGCCGGTTTCGGTGACGCTTTCTGTCACGGCGTCGGCCACCCGCTGGGCCTCGACGTTCACGAAGCGCCGCCGGACGGGAAGCTTCGCAACGGCATGGTCATCACGGTCGAGCCCGGTATCTACCTGCCCGAGAAGAAGCTGGGCGTGCGCATCGAGGACGACGTGCTGATCACAACGCGCGGTCCCCAGGTCCTGACCCGCGCCATCCCCCGCACGGTGGCGGCGATCGAAAAAGCGATGAGGCGTCGGGAATTATGACTTCGATCATGACCTCTTGTCATCTGCGGGCCGAGCACCATTGCGTGGCACCATTAAAGCCCGCCTCGATGGTGCTAGATCAATTTACGATGGTTCGTAAAACGGTCCGGACCAATTTACGATGGTCCTCAAATTGGTCTTGACGTATTATCATTTAGAATATATAGTTATGTTATGGACAGGGCTTACGATTCAATGCTCAAGGAGCACATTCTGTCAAACAGACAGATGGCCATGCTGACCGGTCCCCGGCAGGTAGGCAAGACTACGACTTCGCGCGTCAGCGCTGGCGAGCACCGCTACTTCACATGGGATCGACAGACGGACAAACGCCTGATTTTGAAAGGAGCCGATGCGGTTATCGAGGAACTGCAACTGGCCACGCTGCGTGAACGGCCGCAGCACGTAGTCTTCGACGAGCTCCACAAGTACCGGAAGTGGCGCTCGTTCCTGAAGGGCTTTTTCGATGTTGCTGCCGACCGGTCTCGGCTGATCGTCACGGGCAGCGCGCGGCTGGGATTCTTCCGCCGTGGCGGCGATAGCCTGATGGGACGGTATTTCCTCTACAGGATGCATCCGCTCTCAGTCGGTGAACTGGTCCGCACGGAGGTCCGGGAGGCGGAGATATCCCTTCCACTCGCCCCGCCGCAGGACGCGTTGCTGCAGTTGCTGCGTTTCGGCGGATTTCCAGAACCGTTCCTGAAGGGCACGGATCGGTTCTACAACCGTTGGCGGAGGTTGCGTACCGAACTGCTTTTCCGGGAGGATCTGCGTGACCTGGCGCTGGTCCAAGATGTCGGTCAGGTGCAGATCATGGCTGAGATCCTGGGCGCACAAGTGGGACAACAGGTGAACTACAGTTCGCTTGCCGCGGACGTAAATGTGTCCGTGGATACGGCAAGGCGTTGGTTAACCACCTTGCAGGCCCTTTTTTACTGCTTCACGATCCGGCCATGGTTTCGGAATGTGCCCAAATCGCTCCGCAAACAACCGAAGGTCTTCCTCTGGGATTGGAGCCTGGTGGGCGATGTGGGCGCACGTAACGAGAACTTCGTTGCCTCGCATCTGCTCAAGGCCACGCAATGGTGGACGGACACCGGTTTGGGTACCTACGATCTGTGCTACCTGCGGGACAAACAGAAACGCGAGGTCGATTTCCTGGTGGTACGGGATGGTAAGCCTTGGTTTCTGGTGGAGGTCAAAAGCGCGGCGAAGCGGGAACTAAGCCCTTCGCTGGCATACTTCCAGGAGCAGACGAAGGCTGAACATGCCTTCCAGGTGGCCTTTGATCTGGCGTATGTCGAACGGGACTGCTTCTCGGAACGCCGCCCCGTTCGTGTGCCCGTAACTACGCTGCTCTCGCAGTTGGTCTAGCCTGGATTATTCATGGGGAGGGGCCCATGAATAATCCGGGCTAGTTCATCCCACCCGCTCACCGCGCAGAAGCGCGACGATGGCGCTGAGGAGAAACCAGCCGAAGGCGACCAGGATGATCGTGGCCCCGGTCGCCGTACGCGCCCAGTCCTGTGCCGAGATCAACAATCCGGTCACCACGGATGTGATACCGATCAGCACCGCCCACCAGAACATGCCGCCGGCGGAACGCGAGAAGTTGCGCGCCGCGGCTGCCGGTACGATCAGCATCGCCGTTACCAGTAACACGCCCACCGCCCAGACCGCGAAGATGACCACCAGCGAGAGCAGCGCCGCGAATGCATACTGGTAGAACGCCACCCGCACCTGGTGCGCCTGCGCCAGCGCCGGGTTCAGGCCGATGTACAGCATCCGGTTGTAGCCCCAGAACTGAAAGAGCATCAGCACCACGAAGAGGGCCGCGAGCCATAGGATCTCCGCATCGCCGATCGTCAGGATATCGCCGTAGAGGAATCGCTGCATGTCGCGCGCCATGCTGCGGTCGCGGCTGACGACGGCCAGGCCGAACGCGATCACGGCCGAGAAGCAGACCCCGATGATCGTGTCGGCCGAAAGCGCGCTTCTCCGTTGCAGGACCATGATGCTCACCCCCACGAGCACCGCGAAGGCTGGCATGGTCCAATGCGGGTCGATGGACATCAGCAAGCCCAATGCCACTCCCGCGAATGTCGAATGGCTGATCGCGTCCGAGAAGAACGCCATGCGGAAATTCACCACCTGTACGCCCATCGCCGCCGCCATGGGGGCCAGCAACAGCAGGCCCACCAGCGCGTGCTGCATGAACCGCGCCTTCATGCATTCGAAGGGCAGGATCTGCGGGATGAAGTCGTATAATGCGTCCAGACTCACTGCGCCCTCCCGAATGTCTTGCGTGCGTGACGTCCCATGGCGATGCCTGATGCCGGATCGTTGATTCTGGATGGCGTCCGACTTCGGGCGAGTATCCAGTATCAGGCATCCAGCATCCTTCGCGGTCTGTTGGAACGCGAAGCGGACCTACTTCTTGCAGCACCCATCCGAGCATGTCGCATCGTCTGCGGGCAGCGCGCGCTCGTTCACCATGCCCATGTGAATGCCGAAGATGGCCATCAGCGTCTCCGGCGTCAGCACTTCCCTGGGCGGCCCTTCGGCGGCCAGTCGGCGGTTCAGACAGATGACATGCGTGGCATGGTGCGTCACGGTCGCCAGGTCGTGGCTGACCATCACCTGAGTGAACCTGCGCTCCTGGCGCAGACTTTCCAGCAATTCGCAGAAGACGTTTCCGCCCTGGTAATCCACGCCGGCTGCGGGTTCGTCCAGCACGAGCAGATCGGGATCCTGCTGCAGCGCCAGGGCCAGCAGGACGCGTTGCATCTCGCCGCCGGAGAGCGCGCCCAGGCGGCGGTTCTCCAGGGCCCCTGCCTGGACGGCCGCCAGCAGGCCGCGCGCGCGTGTGCGAGGGGCGTTGCCCAGACCAAACCACAGCGGCATGCGTTGTAGCCCCATCACCATGAATTCCAGCACCGTGACCGGCATGCCGCGGTCGAAGGAGAGCCGTTGCGGGACATAGCCTATCCGGGGTGCGCGGCCCTCCTTGGTCGGGGCGATGTGGATGTGGCCTTTATGGGACATCTGCCCGAGAAGGGTCAGCAACAGTGTGGTCTTGCCCGCACCATTGGGGCCGACGATTGCGGTCGATCCGCCCATCGGCGCGCAGGCGCAGATGTTGTCCAGGATGCTGACCCCGCCGATCTCGACGGAGACGTTCTCAAACAAGACGGCCGCCTGGCCGTGCGGGCACGAATGCCCGTGCAAGCAGGTGTGTGCCATGTCACTTCGTTCCCAGGACGGATTCCAAGGTCTTCATATTCTCGCGCATGGTCTTCTCGTAGTGATCGAGGCCGGCATTCTCAGGTCCGGTCGCGACGGGGTCAAGCGTGGCGGCGGGGACACCGGCCTCGCGGGCGACCGTTTGAGCAGTCTTCGGCGGATACTGCGGTTCCGTGAAGACCGCCCCGGCCTGTCTTGCGCGGATGGTCTTGACGACGTCGAGCATCTCCGCCGCAGACGGTTCCTGTCCCGCATGCGCCTGCAGATGCGCCACGATTTCCAGACCCATGTCCCGCGCCAGGTATTCGAAGGCGCCGTGTTGTGCCGCCATGCGGTTATTCTTCAGGCGTTCTCCGAGCGCGCGCAGATCGTCGGCCAGGCGGTTCAGACGTTCCGCGTATTCGCGGGCATTGCGGCGGTAGCGTTCCGCGCCGGCCGGGTCGAGTTTCGCCAGTCCTTCGGCCATCGTCACTGCGATTCGTGCCGCCTGTCGTGGACTGCTGAACAGATGCGGGTTGACGCCGTGCCAACAGGGGCCTTCGTGGTCGTGATGTGGGGCGCTTCCCGTACGGTCCGTATGGATGAGATCGGCGATGCCCGCTGAACTGTCAATGACGGCCATGGAAGGGTTGGCGTTCTGAACAGGTGCTCCAAGGAATTCCTCGAGTCCGAGTCCGTTGATGATGAGCGCATCCGCCTGCGCCAGTTTGCGCATGTCGTCGGGCGTCAGCGCGTAGTCATGCGGGCAGCCCAGTTGCGCCGGCAGCATCCGTTCGAGCGTGATCCCCTCGCGCCCCTGTACGACGTTGCGTGCGAGCAGGTTGACGGGGAACGTCGAGCAGAGAATACGTTTGCCGCCGGGCGCAGCGGGTGGCGCGTTGCCGCATGAGAGCAGTGCGATACCTGCAGCCAGCGCGGATGCGATGAAGAGGAATCGTCGGGGCATGTCGATCCTTTCGCTAATGAAGATACGCCTGCTTGCGGATCAGGTCCGCCAGGAATTTCGTGAAGACAAGCGATCCGGCCCGATTCAAATGACCGTAGTCCAGGTAACAGCCATCGTCCAGTCCGCACGGCCCCGGTCGGGTGAAGATGAATAGCGGCACCTCTGCCTGCCGGGCCACATCCTGCAGCGCGCTCAGATGTGACTGGAACTCACCCGGATAGTCCCGCTCGACGGCGTTCTGATAGCTGTCGCGGTTGGGCAGGTGCATCAGCACCAACTGACCGCCATCTTCCTTGATGAGTCGCGCCAGCAACAACACATGCGCGCACAGCACAGGGCTGATCGAGAAGTCCGTGTAGAATTCCTTCATCTGTCGCCGAGCGGCCTCCGGATCGTTCTTCTCGCGTTCGGGCGGCAGAACCTGATGGTCGTCATTGATCTCGATCGCGTGCACAGGACGCCGTCGTAACCCTGTTGCAAACAGCAATTCCTCCGGAGCCCGTGGCAGTTTGACACGGAATTGGAATAACCCGTCCATGACCATGCGGGAACGCAGAACGCCTTCATGCTGCAGACGATCCGACCACGGAGCATTCAGTTCGTAGTGCGCACCCATGCGCAGTCCAGGGCAGAAGGTCCACTCGTCGAAGGTGAGAATAATTAACCGCGAACGACTCAGTTGGGCGCGGTTGCGTTGATAAAAGTATAGCGCGTCGTAGGTGCGTCCCATCGCCATGCCGGCATTGATGGTGGAATGAGGCGGCAATCCGAGTTCCCGGTCCAGTGCGCCGGGTACCACCCCACGACGAACCCGCGAACTGCCCAGCACCAGAATGCGCGGGTTCGGGATGCGCGGCAGCAGGTTCTTCTCCATGAACCGGATTTCCGTGACGATTCGGCTGCCGTCCAGACAGCCTTCCGGAAGTAACCGCGCGGTCAGTTCGATGACCGCCACAAACCCCACCGTGAACAGGAGCGCCCTGGGCAGATGCGGGCGAAAGCCCGTGAAGGACTCAAAATTGAAAATAGATGAACGGGACATCTCGCGCTCCTCTGAGGAATAACAGCCACAGGGTCAGCAGCGTGAAAACCGCCGCCCTGGGCCGCCATCCCCACTCCATGATCGCACCGTGGTTTCGGTTCAGGAACTGCGGCAGGTCGATGAGCAGGAACATCACCGCAGCCGCAACCAGCGCCTGAGCGACCGGATCACTCTTGAGCACCACGGTTGGCGCCGTGTCGCTGGATCCGCACAGGCCCCGCAGGAAGAGCATCGAATCCGTCAACGTCTTCGACGCGAAGAATACCCAGGCCAGCAGCACCAGATGGAACGTGCCGGCCACCTTCAGCAGGTTTACGCAGACGTTTCCGAAGGTACGCTGCATCTGCGCAACCGGTTTGCGTCCGCGAAGCCAGAGTTTGTGAACCGCCAGGTAGACCCCGTGGAGCGAACCCCATACCGCAAAATTCCACGACGCCCCGTGCCATAGACCGCCCAGAAACATGGTCACGAAGAGGTTTCGATACGTCCTCGCCTCGCCGTTCCGGCTTCCGCCCAGCGGGATGTACAGGTAATCCCGCAGCCAGGTTGAAAGGCTGATGTGCCACCGGCGCCAGAAGTCTGTGATGTTGGAGGCAAAATACGGTTGGTTGAAATTCTCGATCAATTCAAACCCCATGATCCGCGCGATGCCGCGGGCCATGTCACTGTAGCCGCTGAAATCCGCGTAGACCTGCAATGCAAAGCCGTACGCGCCGAAGAGCAGCACGCCGGGAGAGCAATGCGCCGGATCGGCAAACACCTGACCGACCGGCGGGCCGAGAACGTCGGCCACGGCCACCTTTCGGAAGAGGCCAAAGAGAAACAAGGTGGCGCCCTGGCACCAGCCATCCCAGGTCATCCGCCGAGGTCGCTCAAACTGCGGCAACTGCGTTGAAGCACGCCCGATCGGACCCGCAACCAGTTGCGGAAAAAACGCGATGAAACAGGCAAAGGTCGTCAGGTCGCGGACGGCCTTGCGCTCGCCCCGGTATACATCCACCGTGTAACTGATCTCATGAAACGTGTAGAAACTGATTCCGTAGGGGAGCATGATCTGCAGCGCGGGGATCGTCGCTTCCATGCCCATCGCACTCAACAGCGCGCCGGCATTCTCCAGGAAGAAGTTGCAGTACTTGAAGAAACCAAGAATGCCCAGGTTCGTGCCCAGGCTGGCCAGCAGCCAGAGCTTTCGCCGGCGTGGACTGCGGGCCTCTTCGATGCGGGGACCAAGATAAAAGTCAACCAGAGTGCTGAGGATAATCAGGCTGAGAAATCGCCAGTCCCACGCCGCATAGAAGACGTAACTGGCGACCAGCAGAAGCCGGTTCTGCCAGTGGAAACGCAGTGCACTGTAGAGCGGGAAGACCGCCGCAAAGAAGAGTAAGAACTCGAACGAGTTAAAATGCATCGGTCCGCGCATCCGCCAGTGAGTTCGACGCCGGATTGTGCGGCAGGGTACGCACAAAATCCAGCAGCTCCGCGATTTCGGAGATCCACCTCTCCGGCCGCATGGGCGGTTACCGATTTTCTCAAGTTCACTTTCACCATTGACGATTTATGTTCCGCCCCTATACTTTGCCGTGCAAAGTTTAGCGGCGGGGTGGTGGCAAGGGACGCGGGATGTTGATGCCGACGAAGGAAGCACAGGACGAGGCGCTGCAGGCGTTGGCGCACATCCGGGCGGTCGTGGACCGGACGACGCGCTATTCGACGTTCTCGGCGCTGTCCGGATTCATCGCGGGTCTGGCGGGCCTGGGCGGCAGTGGGGTCTGCGGGTGGGTGCCGGGGTGTCCGGGGGCCACGCCCGAGGCCGGCATCCGGTTCCTTACGGTCTGGACGGCGGTTTTTGTCATTGCGACCCTTTCGCTGCTGGTGCTGACGTATCTGAAGGCGAGGAAGCGCGGCGAGCCGGCCTGGACACCGATCGCGCGCACGTCCTTGAGCACGTTGCTGGGGCCTGGCGTGGCCGGAGTGCTCGGCACGGTGGCGTTGAGTTCCACGGGCGGCTACCAGTACCTGCCGGGCCTTTGGCTGGCGCTATACGGGTGCGGGTTGTACGGGCTGAGTTTTTTTGCGCCGTTGTTCATTCGTTTACTGGGCTTGGTGTTCATGTGTTTCGGTCTGGCGGCCTGGATGGGGTGGGGGTCCGCGGCGTTGTGGCTGGGACTTGGATTTGGCGGCCTCCACCTGGTTTTCGGTGGAATCGTGCTGGCGAGGTACCAGAGATGAAAGCGACACGGGAACGTCAGAGCGGCGTGGTGTGGACCGTCGAGCGGCCTGGACGGCAGCGCGGGTCGACGCCGGTGGAACCTCCGTCGCCGAAACTGGTCCAGTTGGACCCGTTGATCCACGAGCGCACGAGACTGGCGATGTTGACGGCGCTGATGACGGCGGCGGACGGTGTGTTGTCCTTTTCGGATCTGCGCAACGCCCTGCACCTTACGGATGGGAACCTGACGACACACCTGCGCACGCTGGGGCAGGCGGGTCTGGTGGAAGTGCATAAGACGGGTGCGGGGCGCGGCAGCAGTACCACCGTGCAGTTGACGGTGGCGGGGCGGGCGGCCTTTAAGAAGTACCTGGCGCGGCTGGAGAAGTTGATTCAGGCCGCGCGGCAGATGGAGACTTCCAAGGAATGACCTCATGTCGATTTCGGAGTTGACCCGCAGACGGTTGGCGCCGGCGGTAGCCGAGGCGGTTTCCGCCCCGGTGGCGGTCTCCGGCCTGTCTTCGCGGAAAAGGGTTCCACGTCATCTGGGCATCATCATGGATGGCAATGGGCGCTGGGGGACCGAACGGGGGTTGCCACGCCTGGAAGGCCACGCGCGCGGCGTCGAAGCGGCGCGGCGGGCGATCCGCGGGAGCCTGGAGAAGGGCGTCGAGGTCTTGAGCCTGTACGCCTTCAGTACCTTGAACTGGAAACGCCCCGCCGCGGAAGTGCAGGGCCTGATGGCGCTGCTGGGTTCGTATCTGGAGTGTGAGGCGCCTGCGCTGGCCGAACAGGGAATCCGGTTGCGCATTCTCGGAAGGCGTGATCGGCTGCCGGAGAACGTGCGTCTGGCCGCGGAACGGGCGGAAGCGGCGACGGCGGGCGCCGGTCGCATGACGGTGACCTTGGGGGTGAACTACGGCGGACAGGAAGAACTGACGGACGCCATCCGCGCCCTGGCCAACGAAGTGGCGGACGGACGCCTGGCGGCGAAGTCGCTGGATGCGCGTGCGATCGAGGCGCATCTCTCCACGGCCGGCCTGCCGCCGGTTGACTTTCTGGTCCGCACGGCCGGGGAACAGCGGCTCTCGAATTTCATGCTCTGGCAGTCGGCCTATGCGGAACTTCATTTTGTCGATGTCCTGTGGCCGGACTTCACCGAGGAGCACCTGGCGGAGGCGTTGGACGAGTACGCGGGGCGCCGGCGGACATTCGGCGGGCTGAAGGACGCCCATGACGAGAGTGCGTAGACGGGGTTATTGAAAAAATCAGGATCGTTCACGTCCGGCTGCTTCGGGAGCGGATGGAACCGCAGATGGGACAGTCCGGACGACGACGGATCGCGACCGTACGAAACTCCATGTGCCGCAAGTTGTAGGTCAGGAGTTTCCCGGCCATCGTCTCGCCCATTCCCGCCAGCAGTTTGATGCCCTCCATTGCCGCCAGATTGCCGGCCACACCCGACACGGCGCCAAAGACGGGGAATTGGCGTTTCCACTCCGACGGGAACTCCGGGTACAGGCAGGCCAGGCAGGGCGTCTTCCCGGGGAGGATGGTGGTGATCTGCCCTTCCAGGTCGAACATCGCCGCCTCGACCATCGGTTTGCCTTGCCGGACACAGGCGGCGTTCATCGCGAAGCGCTCCTCGAAGCGCGGCGCGCAATCAAAGACGATATCCACGCGGCGGACCAGGTCGTCCGCATTCGCCTCGCTGACGTTCTCCGCCACGGCTTCGATCTCGACGCGCGGATTGAGTTCCAGGAGCCGGCGCCGACTACACTCGATGCGCGGCTTGCCGACCCAATCGTGGGTCTGCGTGATCTGCCGGTTCAGGTCGCCGGGTTGCGTGTTCCCAGCGTGCGCGAGGACCAGCTTTCCGATGCCGGCCGCGGTCAGTGCGTAGGCCAGCGAGCCGCCCAGGCCGCCGACGCGGCTGATCAACGCGCGCGACTGCTTCAGCCGCTTCTGGCCTTCCGCGCCAAAGTCATGTACCCACATCTGCCATTCGTAGATGGCGCTTTCGTCGGACGTCAGCTCAGTCACCGTTGTTTCCTCACCCGCCGGAGATGGCCGTCTGCACGGTCAGTTCGCCGCCGTCTTTCAGCGTGCCCTTCTCGTCCGGCCCACAGACCGCATCGCCGATGGCCAGCAGGACGCTGCGCCGGAGCTGGCCCTGTTCGTTGAAGAGCAGACGATCGAACGGCTCGCCATGCGTCCCCGCCACGCGCCTCAACGCTTCGCCTGGCGACGCTCCGTCGGACACCTCGACCCGTTCCGTTCGGAGGCCAGCCAGCACGCGTGCCTGACCGAAGTACGCGATCGTTATCCGCATGGTATCACTCGCTCTCCTCGGGGACCACGTGGACGTCGCAGGGACGATAGGCGAGGACCACCTTGTGGCCCGGCGCCAGGTTCGCCCGTTCACATTCGCGCCGCGCGACCATCGCCTGCACCTCGATCCCTTCGCCCAGTGTGACGACCAGGCGCATGCAGGGCCCCAGGTCGACGAGGCTGGTAAGGGCCCCCGGCGGCAGGCGACGCACGCCGCTCTCGGCCTCGCCGGACTCCGCGGAATCGAGGAAGATCCGCTCAGGCCGCAGGACCGCAAGCGCCTTGCCCCGCGCCGGTTGTTCAGAGATGAGGCGCAGGCCGTTTCCGCAATCCAGTTCGGTGCAGCCCTCCGCCGCTCGCGCGATGACCGGCAGGAGGTTTCCTGCCTGGACAAAATGCGCGAGGCGCGCGGTCGCCGGGTGATCCAGCACGTCGCGCGGTTTTCCCGTCTGGAGGATGCGGCCTTCATCCACGATGGCGACGCGGTCCGCGACGGCGAGCATCTCGGCAAAATTATGGCAGACGTGCAGCGTGGTGGTACCGGTGCTCTTCTGGAAGGCGCGCAGTTCGCGACAGACGCGGTCGCGGGTGACCTCGTCAAGGGCGCTGACGGGTTCGTCCAGCAGCAGCACCTTGGGTTGAATGGCCAGTGCACGGGCCAGCGCCGCCCGCTGTTTCTCGCCACCGGAGAGTTTGAGCGGATAACGGTTCGCGAGGTGTCCGATCGCGAGGCGTTCCATCAGCTCGTCAGCGCGTTGTTGGGACGCCCCTTCCGATTGCCCCATGCGGCGAGGTCCGAAGCGGATGTTCTGCCGGACGGTCAGATGCGGGAAGAGCGCGTAGTCCTGCGGCAGGTAGCCGATTCCGCG
The DNA here is from genome assembly GCA_964429255.1 of uncultured Planctomycetia bacterium. Classification (GTDB taxonomy): domain Bacteria; phylum Planctomycetota; class SZUA-567; order H5-PLA8; family H5-PLA8; genus CAYSBP01. The sequence goes on along the minus strand of CAYSBP010000037.1, from coordinate 6,110 downwards.
TTCGCGTGGCGGCAGGCTGGTGATGTCCTGGCCTCCGAGCTCCACGCGGCCGCGCTCGATGGTGTTCAGACCGCAGAGGCATTCCAGGAAGACGGTCTTGCCGGAACCGGTGGGGCCCAGCAGTACGAAGTATTCGCCCTCTTCGACCTGCATCGAAACGTTGCGCAGTTCGAAGGTGCCGGCGCGAAAGCCGAGATGCTCAACGCGGATCATGCCGGTAGCCTCCCAGACAGCGGATCGCCACCAGTGCGGCGGTGGCCATCAGCAGCATGATCAGCGCGACGGCCAGTGCCACATCCTCGCGCCCGATGGACTGCTCGAGGTAGATGGTCGTCGGCAGGATCTCGGTGCGGTTCCGCACGGCGCCCACAAAGATCAGTACCGGGCCAAAGATGCCGAAGGCGCGCGTCCAGATCATGATCCCGCCCGTCAGGAACCCTGACCGCGCCATCGGCAGCGCCACCGTCCAGAAGGCCTGCCAACGCGTGCAGCCCAGGGTCAGCGCGACGCGCTCGTAACGTGGATCGATATCGTCGAAGGCCAGCTTCAGCGCGCGAATGCCGAGCGAGACGGACGTCAGGAACTGGCAGAGCACGATGCCTTTGGGCTGGTAAACGAACTGAAGGCCGGCGTCCTGGATCAGCTGTCCCAGCGAAGTCTGGAAGAAGACCAGCAGCGTAAGGCCCAGAATCAGCGGCGGCATAATGACCGGAAGGTCGACGATCGAGTCGGCCAGCGAATGCCCCGGAAAGCGGTAGCGGCTGAGTGCGTAGCCGACCGGGACCGAGAAGACCATGCCCAATACCGTCGTCAGCGAGGTGGTCCACAGCGAGAGCCAGGTGGCCGCGAGGATCTCCCGCGAGACCAGTGCCTTGGCCACCTTGGGCCAGGACACGTAGGTCAGGTCGGCGGCGAGCAACACCACGATCGCACCGACGAAGATCGCCAGAAAAGCCAGCATGACGACGTCAAAGCCGGATCGTACGGCGCCGTGGGCGCCGCGACGGTCCCTGTCCTTCGCAGACGGAGGAGCAACCGGGTCTGCAGGACCGGGATCGCTCACCGTGAAGGCTCCTGTGGTGGAGTGGGGGAGTATCCGTGGCGTGCGAAGATTTCGCGGCCCTCTCCTGACCGGGCAAACTCGAGGAAACGCTTCGCCTGGTTCTTCTGCTGTGAGAACGACAGCACGGCGATCGGCACCTTGGAGACGATATTCTGCGCGGCGGGGATCTCGACGATTTCCGTCTGCCCGGCATAGAGTTTTGCCGTCGCATCCCAGACCACCGTGGCATCCGTCTGCCCTAACTTGACCTGCAGCGCCAGTTCGTTCACGGTCATCCCGTTGAAGACCTTGTTCTTCTCCACGGCCGCGGCATCGATGCCATTCTTCTTCAACAGTGCCACGGTGCTCTTGCCGATCGCGCAGGCCTTCTCATCACCCAGCGCGAGGAGCAGGCCCGGTTGTGCGAGATCCTGCAGGGACCTGATACCCTTCGGATTGTCCTTCTTGACGAGTATCACCGGACGCTGCGAGGCCAGCGTGGCGCGCTCGCCGACCAGTCCCTCGGCGGCGGCCTGGTCCATGTACTGCTCGTCGCCCGGGATGTAGAGATCCCCCTGCTTCAGGAGCTTCAGCTTGGAGAGCAGGACGTCCGAGCCGGCGTAGTCGCATTCGATCACAAGGTTATGTTTCTGTCGGAACGCCTGGACGATCTCGTCGACGGGTGCCCGTAAGCCGGCGCCGCTGTAGAGGCGCAGGGCCGCGGGCTGTTGCGCCGTCTGTGGTCCGCCGGGAGCGCCGCAGCCGGAGATCAGGAGCAGTGCGAGCACGGCATGCAGCACGGGCCATGCAAGGTTACTTGACATAGCTGAACTCCCGGAAGACCGCCATGCCGTTGGCCTCCGCGAACGTGAGGAACGCTTCCACTTCCCTGGGGTTCTTCGAGTAGCTCAGGCCCGTGATCGTCACGCGAACCTCCTCGTATTCGGGAGGTGTCGGGACGACCTCCAGCGCGTCGGCGTAGTTCCCGGCCACGCCGTTCCACATCAGCCCGGCGTCCCGCTGATCCATCTTGATGCCGGTCGCGATCTCGCTGTGCGAACGGAAAAGTGCGTTACCGACATTGGCCATGATCTTCTCGTTCAGACCTTGCTTGGTCATCAGCGCAGCGACCATCTCGCCGCAGGTGGAGAATTCGGGGTTGGGCAACGCGACGCGCAGGCCCGGCTTGGCCAGATCCTCGAAACTCCGGATGCCCTTCGGGTTGCCTTTCTTGACGACCAGCACCGGACGCAGGTACCCGACGACCACCGTGCGTTTCTCCGCGTTGGCATCGGCCGTGTACTGGGCGTACGGGTCGTGCGACAGGAAGAGGTCGCCCTGCGCGTGGTTCTTCACGTGTGGGAGCAGGTCCTCCGACTGGCCGAAGCTGATCAGGACCGTCTTGCCGGTGGCCTTCTTGTATTCCGCCACCAGCTTCTCGCCGGGCGCCTTGAAAGACCCACCGCAGAGCATCAGCACCTCCGGCTCCTTTTCGTCATCCTGGTCGCCGACATCCTGATCGACACATCCAGGAATCACGAAAAGCAGGAACAGAGGCAGCAGCACACGCGCAAATCGGTCAGCCATTTCTCAGAACCTCCTTAGCCTCGCATCGATTTTCGCGAACCGGTGGGTTCGCGCAACGCAAGATTCAGTCCTTCCCGATGACGCGATCTGACGGGTCAGAAAAGTTCGTCGGCCAGCCGTCTGAGCATGCCGGCGTCGCGGAGTTGATCGCCGGAGATCTCTTCGCAGATCTGTCCTTCCTTCAGCACCAGGCAACGGTCGGCCAGGCGGCTGGTCTGTCCGAGACTGTGCGACACGGCCATGATGGCAAAACGGCTGGCGAGATGTCGGAGCAGTTGCTCGATCTTTAACGTAGCCCGGTAATCCAGCGAAGCGGTCGGCTCATCCAGCAGCAGGACCTGCGGTCGCAGGGCGAGTGCGCGCGCAAGGCAGAGTCGTTGCTGCTGTCCGCCGGAGAGGTCCTGCGCGGGCTTCCTGAGCCGGTCCTTCACCTCGTCGAAGAGTTCCGCCTGTCGCAAGGCCTCTTCCACCCGTTCGGCGATCACCGGGCCGCTCAGATCCTGCGTCAACCGCAACGGCAATGCGATGTTCTTTTCGATCGAAAAGGGCAACACGTTGGGCGACTGAACGACCATGGCGGCATGTCGTCGCAGGGCTGCGGTGTCCACGGACCGGTCGTAGGCGTCCACCCATTGACCATTGAGCTGAAGGCGCACCTGCCCGGTCGTCACACAACCGTGGAACTCCTCGTTCAATCGGTTGATCGAGCGGAGAAACGTGGTCTTGCCCGAACCGGAGGGGCCGATGAGGCATACGATCTCGCCGGTCTTGAACGCGGAATGGACGTTCCGCAGGACCACGTCCGACCCGAAGCGGACGCAGAGGTCGCGCGTTTCAACTACCGTTTCCATTTCCGCTCCAATCCACGCTGAATGCCGGTCGCAAGGAGGAACAGAGCGGCCGTCAGCGTCAGCAGCACGGCCGCGCAGGCGAAGCCTTGCGCCAGTTCGGTTTCGTTGCGGTATTCGGACGCCCGGACGTAGATGTGGAACGGCAGTGCCTCGAACTTGTCCGTCAGACCACGCACCATTCCGGTGCGGGCCACGACGCCGGTCAGCAGGATCACCGCCGTATCCTCGGCCGCCCGGCCAATGGCCAGAATCGCGCCGCTTAACACGCCCCGGCTCGCAGCAGGCAGCAGCAGGTACCGAAGATTCTGCCACCGGGTCAGTCCCAGACAGGGGCCGGTAAGACGGCTGGACGCGGGGAGACTGCAGAGCGCGTTCTGCGTGGTGTGTATCATCACCGGCAGGACCAGCATGGCGATGCAGCCGGCGGCCAGCAGCAGGCCGGTGTTGGCCTCCGGCAGAACGGTTCGCCGCAGCATGAGAATGAGGGCTACGCCGAAGAGCCCCATCACAATGGACGGCACACCGGCCAGGATGTCCACGGCCCATTTCAGGACGCTACGGCATCCCGGCGATGCGTACTCCGCCAGATAGATTCCGGCGCCGATGCCCACCGGAATGGCGAGCGTCGCCGAGAGCAGCACCAACCACAGGGAGCCGACCAGTGCCGGCCAGAGTCCATCGAAGACGGGGCTGCGGAGGAGGATGGCGTCCAGCACCGCGGTTTCACCGAAGAAGAGCGAGCCCGTCAGCGCGGGCGAAGCGCGATAGAAGACGTAACCTACGAGCGCACAGAGCAGCAGGACCAGAACGGCCGCCGAAGACCAGGCCGCCGCGATGGTGCTGTTACCCCACCACGTTCGCATGGGCTGCCCCTCCTGAACGACCGGATACCCGGCGAATGGCGAAGTTGAGCACCGCCGTGGTGAGCAACAGCAGCAGACCCGCGGCGAAGACCGAACGATAGGCCATATGCTCTGTATCCATCTCCGCCACCAGCGCCACATGCGCGGTCAGGGTGCGAACGGGATCCATCCATGAACCGGGCATCTGAGGCGCGTTGCCGGACAGCAACAATGCGATCATGGTGTCACCGAGTGCACGTCCGAACCCGAGGATGGCGGCGGCGATCAGTCCGTTCCGGGACGCAGGGAGCAGTACGCAGATCAGTTCCTGCGGCCTGGTCAGGCCCAGGACGCGGCAGGTTAACCGTAAGGATGGCGCCGCCGAACGCCACCCTGCATCGATCAGCAGCACCACGGTGGGCAGGATGAGTACGCTCAGCGTCAGCCCCGCACCGAGCAGCGAGAAACCACTCCCTCGATCAAAGGCGCCGCGCAGCAGCGGTGGCAGTACGATGGCCGATACGAACGCGTAGACGATCGTCGGGATGCTGGTCATGAAGTGCACGAGAGCCAGCAGCAAGCGTCCCAGACGCGCGGGTGCCAATCCGTGGGCGAAGCAGCAGATGCCCAGTGCCCACGGGAACGCGATCGCCACCGCCAGCACGGCTACGCCCAGCGATCCGACCAGCATCGGCAGGATGCCATGCAGCCCCCGGTGCGGCGCCCACTCCCCGTGCGCCAGCTGCGCCAGTCCATCGACGGACATCACGGACCGGGCGTTGTACAGCACGAAGGAGATCAACGCGAAGACGGCCGCCGCAGCCAGTGCGCCGGAGGCCTTCAGGGTCCATTCCGCAAGGCGCTCACCCCAGCGCCCGCGGCGTGCGAGTGAACCGGTCATCGAAGCGCCCTTACTTCGCCAACGGGATGTATCCCTTGGAGCGCACGATCTGGGCGCCCTCCGCACCCATGATGTAATCGATGAATGCCTTGGTCAGTCCGGCCGGCTCGCCTTTCGTGTTCATATAGAGGTTGCGGGTGACCTTGTAAGCGCCGCTCATGGCGTTCGATTGACTGGGTTCCACGCCATCCACCATTACGCTCGCCACGCTCTGGTCCACATGGCCGATGCTTACGTAGCCCATCCCTTGCGTGTCGCCGGCGACGGCCGTCTTCATGGCTCCGTTGGAAACGACCACGCTGGCGTTCCCGGCCACCTCGCCTTTGCCCAGCAGTTTCTCCCAGAAGACCTCCCGCGTGCCGCTGGCCTCATCGCGCGTGTAGAGCGTAACCTTTCCTTCCTTGCCCCCGACGTCCTTCCAGTTCGTGATCTTGCCGGCAAAGAGGTCCCTGATCTGCTGAGTGCTCAGGTTCTTCACCGTGCTGGACGGATGCACCACCACGGCGACACCATCGATGGCAAAGGCAAACGACTTCAATCCATGCTTCTGGATTTCCTGCTCGCTCAGCGCGCGGCCGGTGTTGCCGATCTGTACCAGGCCTTCACCCACCTTCTGCACGCCGACGCCCGAACCTCCGCCGGCCACCGTGATCTGGATGTTCGGATGGGCCGTCATGATCCGCTTCGCGGCCTCTTCCATGACCTGGACGTGGGCCGTTCCGCCGGCGATGTCCAGACGACCTTCCAGTGACTGAAAAGGCGTCAAGGCGACGCTCGCCGTGGCCGTCTTGCCGGCGGGTGTTCCCGGCGCGGACGTGTCGGTCTGCGAACATCCACAGAGCAGCAGACCAACTGATGCAAGCAGACTACCCGTCAACCATGTGCGG
>CAYSBP010000036.1:5683-18519 GCA_964429255.1 uncultured Planctomycetia bacterium | reverse complement strand
TTTGAGGTAAAATCCACGATCCGTTCCCCCTTTCAGAGCACCAACGAACGAAACGGCCTCAACCTGCTTCCACTCGGACGCACCACTACGCTATCATGTCCAGTTCCGGATTCCAACGCAGCCGGGCGATGGAGTGGCGCCAGGGTGCGTAGCCGAAAAGTGACGTCTGAACATGGTGCCATGGATACGCACCCGAAGCCGATGAGCCCGGATACTGGGATCTGTGTGCGTATCCGTGACGCTTCGGCCTCCAGCCTCCATCAACATCCCCAATACGACTACGGACTCGTGGCGCCAAGGGCGGGTACGGCGGATTGAGACCCTCCCCCGGTGGTCGCTTCGCTCACGTCCGCCCGCTCCCACGTTGGGGAAGAGGGGCTCACGTTTCCGCTGCGCGCCCGCGGAAGCCGGGTGCTCCCGGCTTGCCTTGACTCCGTTCCATCGCACGGGTACGAATCATCGCGATATGGTTGAGCTGGTAGTGACCACCCCCGATGGAAACGTCCAACGTCACGTGTTGGGCGCGCAGGCCATTATTGGCCGGCATCCCGAATGCGAAGTCGTTGTCTTCGATCCCATGACCTCGCGCCGGCACTGCCGCATCTTCCTGGGACCGGATAACCAGTACCTCGTCGAGGACAAGAGTTCGGCCAACGGAACGCTGCTGAACGGCGTGCCGCTACAGACGCGGATGCTGCTGCGGCACGGCGACGTGCTGATGATCGGCTCGACGAGCCTGGCGCTGGAGGTCGAAGGCGCACGCCAGCCGCCTCCGTTGCCCAGACCTTCGAGCGCTTCTGCTCCGGTGGACATGAGTCTGTCCATCGTTCGGTTGAAAGAAGACCTCGCAGGCGCGGACGTGGCCTTCGACTACGCCACCTCGGCGGAATCCAAACCGGTTGCGGAGGACGAGGTTGCGGGCGGTGATGTGCAGCGTCTCAAACTCGTCACCGAACGCCTGCGGCTCCTGCTGGAATTGGGCCAGTCGCTGGGCACGAGCCTGAATCCACGCACGCTGCTCGAAACGAGCCTGGGCAAGCTCTTCGAGGTGTTCCCACAGGCGGAGCGGGGCTTCATCCTCCTGTTCGGGCCCGACGGCGAACTGCCCTCCACCGTGACGCTCGAGACCGACGCGGACGCCCTGGTGGAGCGCCGGCAGGCGATGTGCGTGAGCCGGATACGGAAGCCCAAGCCCGGCGAGGAGAACGAAGTCCACGTTTCGCGCACCGTGGTCAACAAAGTTCGCGCGCAGCGGCAATCGGTCCTGTTGAGCGACACAGGCAGCGAAGCGTATTCGCAGGCGCTCTCGCTGATGCGTCTGGAAATCCGGTCGGTCATGTGCGCGCCGCTGATCTCGGGTCCCGAAGATCTGGGGCTGCTCTACCTCGACACCAAGGATGCGCAGCGGCGTTTCACCCGGGACGACGTGAACCTGTTGAATGCCGTGGCCGGTCAGATCGCGGTGGTGATCCGGAATGCCGAACTGGCCCGGCAGGCCGCTGCCGAGGCCACCAGCCGACAGAACCTGCAGCGATACTTCTCTCCCCACGTGGCCGAACGCATTCTCCGCAATGAGCTTTCCCTCGAACTGGGCGGATCCATGAAGACGGGTACCGTCTTCTTCTCCGATATCGTCGGTTTCACGCGCATGGCGGCGCAGATGCGTCCGAACGACGTTGTGGCGCTGCTGAACCGTTACTTCCAGGTCATGTGGCAGATCATCTTCGCGCGCGGCGGCACGGTGGACAAGACCGGTGGCGACCAGATCATGGCGTACTGGGGTGTGCATGTCGACACGCCAAACTCGGCGGCCAATGCGGCCGCGGTGGCGTTGGAGATGCAGATCGCCATGTTCCTATTCAACCGCAACCTGGAATCCGCGCAGGATATCGTCAAGCCGCCTGAACCGCTGGGCCATGGCATCGGCCTGAACACGGGCGAATTCATCGCGGGCAACATCGGCGACAAGATCAAGATCGAGTTCACCGTTATCGGGAACGCCGTGAATCTGGCGCAGCGCATGGAGTCCATTGCGGGGCGTGGCCAGACTTTCGTCGGCCAGGGCACCTTCGATCAAATCCGCGAGCGCGCCGTGGTCTTCCGCCTGCCGGACTGCCCCGTGAAGAACGTGGCTCAGCCGCTGCCCGTCTATTCGCTGCGCGGGATCATCCCGCCGAAGAAGGACGATACGCACGGGAAGCCCACGGACCTGACCGGCCTGACCTCGCGCCTGGAATCGGGAAGCGGCGAGATGCTCTTCGCGTTGCCCTGCGAGATCGAATGGGGCGGCCACGCGCCGGTGCCGGGTATCGTGACCAAGATCGCCTTTACGCGCACCGAACGTCGCGGCCGGTTCCAGATTTACGCAGCCAAACCCGTTCCCATCGGGGTTGCGGTCAAGCTGAGTTGGAAACTTCCCGAAAAGCCCAGTCTTCGTGCGCTGGATGCCGTCATCGAGAATTCGTGGTTCGACGAAGCGGCCGGATGCGGTGGACCGGCCGGTCCGCCGGCGGCCGCGTTCCCCACGCAGATGCTGCAGGGCACGGTGATCGCCCGCGCCACCGACCTGCCCGACGATATATTGGGGTTCCGCGCCGGCGCCGAGATCCCATCCGACCTGGTCTCGCAGGAACAGATCATTCGCCAGTAGTCCGGTACCAGTCCAGCGTTTTCGCCAGGCCCTCGCGGAACGAGACAATAGGCTGGTAGCCCAACCGCGCACGGATCCGCGTGAGGTCGGCCAGCGAATGGCGTACGTCGCCGGCACGTGAAGGCTCGTAGGCCGCCCGGCGCTGCCGGCCGGTCAGTTCGTTGAGCGTCTCCAGCATCCGGTTCAGCGTCACGCGCTCGCCGCAACCCACGTTGAATACATCGCCACCCAGACGTTCCTTTGCGGTGGCCGCGCGCCAGTTCGCTTCGACCGCGTTGGCCACGTAGGTGAAGTCGCGGCTCTGCTCGCCATCACCGAAAATCGTGATGGGCTGATCGTTCACGAAACACTGACAGAACCGCGCGATCACGCCGCTGTAGGGGCTCGACGGATCCTGCCGCGGTCCGAAGATATTGAAATAGCGCAGCGAAACCGTGTCGAGTTCGTAGCAGCGTGCAAAGGCGTGCAGGTAATACTCGCAGGCCACTTTGGTTGCCGCGTACGGAGAGATCGGTTCGGGGAGCATCGCTTCGTTCTTGGGCAAGACGTCCTGCTCGCCGTAGGCGGAGGACGATGCGGCGAAGACCAGACGCCGGACGCCGGCTTGACGCGCGCTTTCCAGTAGCAGCAGCGTGGCGTGCGCTCCGTTCAGGTGGCTTTCGACGGGCTGTGCGACCGAACGCGGGACGCTGGGGATGGCCGCCTCGTGAAAAACAACTTCCACGCCCTCGACGGCCCGGCGGCGAGCGTCATCGTCCAACAGGTCGGCCTGCACGAACTCGATGTGCTCGCGGAAGGGATCGAGGTTCTTCGCGCGCCCGGTGGAGAGATTGTCCATCACGCGGACCCGCGCGCCTTCCCGGAGCAGGCGCTCCACCAGATGGCTGCCGACGAAACCTGCTCCACCCGTAACCAGGACGTTCATGATGACCTCGGATTCCTTCGCTTTTCGCCATGCAGTTCAGGCGATGGTTCCATGACTGCGCGTGGCGGGATGCCGGTGGAGGTCAAGCCACAATTCGTCGGCGGTCTTGAAACGATGGCGCGGATGCTTCTCGATCGCCCGCAGGATCAGGTGCTGCGTTTCGTGGCTGATGCGCTGATTGTGCTCCTCAATGGGCCGCGGCCGGCGATGGAGGTCCTTCTGGAGGGCCACGACTTCCTGGCTGCTGTTCCCGCTGAAGGGGACGCAGCCGGCCGCGCACTCGTACAGGGTGCAGCCCAATGCGTAGATATCCGTGGCGGGCGAAGCCAGCCGGGTGTGAATCAGCTCCGGCGCCAGATAGGCTGGACTGCCCTCCAACGGCTTGTTGGAAACGCCGACAAACAGCTTCGTAAGGAAAGAACTGAAGCGGCTCTCCGAAAAACCGAGGTCGAGCAACTTGATCGAATGCGTACCGCTGACCATGATGTTGTCCGGCTTGACGTCCTTGTGGTACACGCCGTTCGAGTGGAGATAGCGCAGGGCGTGCGCCATGGCCAAGGCCATACGAAGGACCTCGCCGTCGGTCAGTTGCCCGCGCTCAACCAGGATCTCGCGAAGCGTCTTGCCCGACGCCAGTTCCATGACCAGATAGGGAATCTCTTCGACCTGCCCCACCTTTATGACCTTGATGAGGTACTCTTCGTGACGCAGGCGCATGCCCAAGGCGCCTTCGTTTAGCAGTCGCCTTCGCTCCACCGGATTCTGATAGTTTCGGACATGGAGTATCTTGATCGCCACGTGTTCTTTTGTGACAAGATCCTCCGCTTCATAGATCTCGGCACAACCACCTTCCGCGATCTTCCGCGTGGGTTGATAACCTTGTATGCGCTCAACCAGACTCACTCGAATCGATCCTTCATCAGCATCGACAGTTGGCGCTCGGGACGAAAACCTCCGCGCTACGCCCGACGTTCATCCCGCGCGGGAGAAGACCGGTGAATACTCCAGTTCTCGGGCAAAGTCGAGCGTCGATCCTTCCGCTACTCGAACGCATGCCAGAGCATGGCCGTGGCGCAGTGCGGACACTCGAAGTAACACTCGCGGCAGTCCACACACTGCTTGCTAACAACGACTTTCCCATCGCGCAATTTTCGGTTTCCGTACCGGCATTTGGTGAGGCAATGGCCGCACGAACGACAGCGATCGCGGATAATCCTGGCCGCCATGGCTCGATCTCCCAACACAGGACCCAAGGGCGAATCAACTCCGACGACTATATCCTCACCGATGGGCAAGAGCAACCGTTCAGCCAAGAGCTTCCGGACAAGGGGTCCACGTCGATGAGTGTATGGGTGGAGGCGGTGACACGGGCGGCGCTTGGCCTGTCACCTTTCACGATGAACTCGGCGACGTGCATCCTCGGACCGTCAGGACAAAACGGCTCCCGATTCCGGGCCGGTGCTAGGGCTCGACCGCTGCCGGCAACCCGAAACGCAGACGCATTTCCTCGTACACTTCCGGCCGCGTGTCGGGCGCGCCGCGCGCGACGCTGGCCGCCTGAAGCTCCGCGGCCCGACGCGCCGGCGCCTCCGTTCGCTCTCGCTCCCGCACCAGCGCCGAGACCACGGAAAGCGCCCATGCCTGCTCCGCCGGCGCCACCACCGCCCAGGCGGCCCACTCCCACTTCGCACGGACCGCCTGTTGCCGCGCCCCCGTCTCCGGCTGGTGGAACCGCCGCAACGCCAGGGCGCGGAAGAGCGCTGCGTGCCCGTCCTCCGGCGCGATCTCCGCCAGGCCTTCGCAGGCATGGATCAGACCGATACGCGAGGTGAACTGCTCCAGCGCCGAAGCCCCCTCCGCGCGTGGTGCGTTCAGGAGCCGCCAGACCGAAATCAGTACCTGCCGCACCATGAGTCCCTGGCGGTCCGCAACCTCCAGTTCCGTCGACGGACGCGCCAACGCCCCGCCCAGATACTCCTGCACCTGCAGGTCGCGGCCATGCTTCACCAGACATCCCGGCAGCGGATCGTGGAAGATCGAAATGAAACGGACGTTCGTGTCCAGGATCCTCCGATCCACCGCCCACGCTTCGCAATACGCAGCGGCCGCCTCCTTCGCCTGGCCACGCAACAGCAATGCGTCACCCAGGAGCAGGTAGCCGGACGGATTGAGCGGATACCGCCGGGTGGCTTCGCGGTACTCCGATTCGGCCTTCTGAAGGAGTTCCGACGCCTCTTCTTCGCGGCCCTTCTGGCGCGCGCCCAAGGCCCATTCCAAGTACACATGGCCAGCCACCTGACGGGCGCCGTGCCACCGAGGCCGCCGGGCTTTCGTCAACTCCAACTGCTCGGCGACGAGCGATTTTAACGGAAGTAGTCGGCGCTGCCCAGTCGGCTGCCATTCCGCCATCCCGCTGCGCATGAGCTGGAGATAGGCCAGCGCGAGATCGAGCGCCGCGGTGCCATCGTAGGGCGCCCAGTGCGCCGCGCGTTCGCGCGACGTGGCCATCTGCTTGTACACAGCGTTCATGGTGTCCTGCGCGTCCTTCCGCTCGCCGGGCTTCAGCGTGGCAGATCGCAGACGCGTCTGCGCGATGCGGAGGGCCTCCTCGTCCTCCAACGCTTGATCGCGCTCCTGGCCCGAGAAGAGCGGCACCAGAACCGCCCACCATAACAACGCGGCCACCAGGACCGGCGCCACCCAGCGGGATGTGCGAGCCAGCACGCCGGACCGTTCGTCCGCCGGTGCCTGCGCCAGCATCAGACCGCCCAACAGGAACAACCACGCCATGAGCGCCTGCGCGGTCATGTCGAAGTCCACCAGTTGGTGAATCAGGATCGCACCGACCGCTGCACGCGCGCCCATCCACAAACGCTCGCCGGGCACCTGCAGCACCGCCAACCGCGGACGCGACAACAGAAGGTACGCGCCCGCATAAAGGAGCGGCGTGACCAGTGCCCCGAGCGCACCGATGCCCAGTTCCGCGCGCGAATCCTCCCGGGTTAGGTAGTTGTACAAGTGACCTCCGTGCATGCGCCCGAAGCAGGCGATCATCGCCAGCGCGCCCAACAAGCCGCCTGCCAGGAGTAGATAACCCAGCGCCCTGGTCCTGAGCGGATCGCCGGTCATACGACCGGCTTCTTCCAACGCCTCGGGTGCCGTCACGGGACGCTGGCGCAACACGATCCACCAGAACAACAGCCACACGAGCGGCGCCAGCACCCCCAACTCCGCCCAGAGCTGGAGATAGTCGTTGTGCGCCAGCAACGTCTCCGTTCCCGCTGGTGTCTTGTGCAGCGGAAAGCCTTCGCTGAATCCGCCCAGCCCGATGCCCAGCCAGGGCTGCTCGCCAATCAGCCCCCACGCTGTCCGCCAATACTCCAAGCGGACCCGTAGCGAGAGCGGAATTGGAAGATCGGGCAGCATTCCGGCCGTCGCGAGAAGAAGCAGCACGACCACCGCCGCCACACCGACGCCCGTCAGCCATTTCAACGCGCGCGCGCGCGCCTCCGTATTCGCGGCCAACTGGGCCGCGAGGAACCACACGCCGGCCAGACCGGCCACCCAGGCGCCCTTCGAACCGCTGCTGAAGAGCCCCCAGCCCTGCACTGCGAAACAAAGCGCATGGCTGACATGAAAGAGGGTGCGCTCCCCCGGTCGCGCCGCGCGCTTGAAACCGTCCAACCACAAACCCGCCTGCAGGAACATCGTAATCAGCAGGAAACCCGCGAACGAGTTGGCGTTTCCGAAGGGTCCGAAGATCTCCTCGGAGTAGAGCCGCTCCTGCCCCAGTTGCGTGTGCAGGATGCTCTCGACCTCTTCCGGACGCCCCTTGACCAGGCCGCGGATGTGCGGAAGATCGTAGTGCTTCTGCCAGAGCCCCAGGATGGCCGCCAGCACCCCCGCTGTTGCCAATAGGCGTACGACCGCCGAGGCGATGCCCGGCCACGCCCGGGCCATCGAGAAGGCCCCCATCAGCAGCGCCACATCCATCGCCGCTTCCACTGTCAGCGGGACGGCCGCGCCCAGATGCGGAGACCGGAAGAGCCCCAGCACGTGCAGCCCCAGCCAAAGCACCAGCACGGCAACGACGCGATCCGGCAGTCGCCCCGCGCGCCGGCCGTGCACCGCACCAAGGCCCCAGACCGCAACGACGAAAAGCAGCCCCAGCGCACCCGCCATCCCCGTTTCGGCCGCATACGGCGACCACTGAAACGCAATCAGCCGAACCACGCTGTACATGCCCAGCAACAACGACGAAACCAGCAGCAGCGCGTTGGACAGGTCCAGCCGCCAGCTCGCCTCCTCGCCGTTCAGCGCAGCCTCGGACCCGCGAAACTCACTCATTCCGGGGTCCTCCACCCGCCTGACGACGCACGTACCCGGCCCGTTCAAGCATCGCAATCACCGTCAGCACCAGCATCGCCTGCGCGACCAGCAGCAGACCGCCGGCGATCTCGGTTTTCTCCATCTTCAGGATCACGATGGCCGGCAGCCCGATCGCCAGCGCGGCTAGATGAATCGTCGCCACTGCCTGCCGCGGCGTCATCCCCAGATCCACCAGCCGGTGAGAGAAGTGCGAGTTGTCGCCCTTCAGCAGCGCGCGCCGTTCGCGCAAGCGGATGAAGAGTACCGACGCCGTGTCATACAACGGGATCGCCAGAATCAGGAACGGCACGCCGATGCTCAGGGGCGATTCGTGATAGTGGTAATACGTCGTCACCACGGTCAGTGTCGCCATGAGGAAACCGATGAACATCGAGCCGGCATCGCCCAGGAAGATCACGGCCGGCGAGATATTCCACTTGAGGAAACCCAGACACCCGCCAGCCAGCGCGGCCGCCAGCAGCGCCACCGGGACTTCGCCGGTCGAGAGGGCCACCAGGGCGAGCAAGCCCGCACCGATCGCGCCGTTGCCCGAACAGAGCCCGTCCATGTTGTCCAGCAGGTTGTAACTGTTGGTCAGCAGCACGATCCAGAAGGCCGTGGCCACCTGCATGGGCAGCGTGTCGCCGACCAGCGCGGTCAGACGCACGCCACCGGCCACGACGACGATCGCCAGCACAAACTGTCCGATCAGTTTGGCCCAAGGCTTCATCGGCCGGTAGTCGTCATAGAGCCCCAGCAGCAGCGCGCCCAGCGCGCCGCCGACACAGAACAGCAACCGTTGCGGAAGATCCGGCTCCCAGTCCGACTTACCCAGCATCAGCCGCTCGCGAAAACCGGCCCACTCCGGATGGGTTAGAAGCTGGTGAAGTGTCACGGCGCCGAGGGACGCCGCGCCGAGAAAGGCACAGGCCACTGCTACGCCGCCGCCATACGAGATCGGTTCAACGTGAATCTTCCGGGGGCCCGGCCGGTCCAGCAACCCGACGCGAAGCGCGACGCGTCGGACCAGCGGCGTGATCGCCAGACCCAGGACGAGCGCCACGCCACCGACGGCTAGGCAGATCAATTCCACGCGTGTCGCCTCACGTCCCCGCGATGCCGCGCCGATCCGGCGCCGCCCACCCCGCTCGATTCGAAAGACCCCTGTCATCATACTCACGCACCGCATTTTTGCCCGGCCGATTTCCCGCGCCACGATTTCCGGGGTGGTCGGGTAGCTCAGGGCAGTTGCCTGCCCTGAGCGCCTGAGCATTTCCAAGGTGTATGGACCCGGTCGCCGCGTACTACCGTTCATCCTGTCCTCACATTCGCTCCCCTCTTGCATTACCCGATCCGTCCGGCAGAATGAGGGCCTTGGATCGATGTCCCCACGGTCAAGGACGACAACAGGCGGATCCATTCCGTCAGGGTGGAGCAATGGAATGACGCCGGCTATCGGACTCTGGCTTGACGATCTGCAACGGGGCATCAAGGACGGTCTGCGCCACGTCTCGGGCTGGCCGCTCGAAACATTGGGCCTCGACGCCTTCAACCCCGAACTGGATCCGCGCGTGCTGGCTTCGAGCGGCCGGCGCGACCTGGTGCGGCAGGTCCGGAACACGGGCGCGACGCTGACTATCGTGCGCGCGGACGTGGGTGGCCGGCGGCTGAGCGACGCGGCCACGCTGGACACGGCGTTGGGTCGCGTGCGGCAGGCGTTCGATCTCGCGCGCGACCTGAACGCGGCACGCGTCACGGTCACGCTGGGTTTCGTTCCCGACGGCAAGGATGCTTCGAATGAGCGGACGCGAAGCACCCTGAAGGAAGCGCTGGGGTTCCTCGTCGACGTGGCCGGCCACACCGGCGTCCGCCCCGCCGTCGTGGCGGGACGCGAGCCGGTGGCCGACCTGATGGGCTTTCTCGATGCGCACGATTCAACCGGTTTCGTCGAAGTGGATCTGAACCCCGGCGGCGTCCTGGGGCGCGGCGAAGACCCCATTGCGGCGCTGCATACGCTCTCGTCGCGCGTGGCGCAGGCCACGTCGGCGGACCATTTCAGGGGTGGCAACGAGGTCGTCTTCGGGCGCGGGGATGTGGCGTGGCCCGAGTTGCTGGTGGGCCTTTCGGCACTCTCCCGTTCGGCGCCTGTCGCGTTGCTGGCCGGCTGCACGCGCGAGTGCGACCGCAGCGCCGCGCTTCGCGCGATCCTGGACCGTTTGAGACAGCTTCGAACCAACCCCTTTGCGTGAGGTGGCTGCGGTGCCCGAGCGTCCTTCCAAAGACGGCGTGGTGGCGGTGATCAAGGATGATCAGGGCCGGTACCTCTTCATTCGTCGCGGCTGGAAACTGAAGCGGGCGCCGGGTGTCTGGTGTTTTCCCGGCGGCGAGGTCGAGCCTGGCGAGACGCTGGAAATGGCTCTGGCGCGCGAGATGCAGGAAGAACTCGGGCTGGCGGTGCGTGTGGGCGCGAAGGTCTATGAATCGATATCGCCCAATGGCGAGTATCTGCTTCATTGGCTTGAGGTTGAGCGCCTTAGCCCAAGCGGCAATCTGCAACCCAGCCCGGACGAAGTAGCCGAGGTAGCATGGCTTGATCCGAAGGCGGCGATGTTACTCGACCCGATGCTACCTACGCTCGTAACTTGGCTAATAAAAATGGGTTAGGCGCCGATTTCCGACCGTCCAGTAGACGGGAATTTGAGCGTGGCACGGGACGTGCTCATAGGACTCTCTGGACCGTATCGGACGTTCAGATACCAGAGAGAATAGGATGACCTGAGCATGGGGCAGGAAACGAAACAACCCCTTCCGCCTGAAGCACCGGTGGCCCGGATTCTGGTGGCGGAAGACAACGGACCTACGCGGGCCTTCCTTCAAGCGCTCTTGAAGACCGTTGATTACGATGTCACGACGACTACGAATGGCCAGGAAGCGTACGATGCGCTGGTCAAGGCTATCGAAGAATCCGGACACGAGGACGTAGACGAGACGTTGCCTCCGCAGGCCTTTGACCTGCTGCTCTGCGACAGTTCGATGCCCGTAATGACGGGCCGGGAACTGGTAGGCAAACTGCGGCTGCATCGGCGTCTGCGGCGCATGTTCATCATCATGGTCACCGCGGACGCGAAGGTGGAGAGCGTCGTTTCGGGGCTCGAGGTCGGCGTGGACGACTACATCACCAAACCATTTCAGTCGGCTGAACTGCTGGCTCGCGTGAAGTCCGGACTTCGCATTCGCCGCCTGCAGCAGGAGATCGCCACGCTGGAGCACCATCTGGCCGCAGGTCATCTGGCCACCGCGGCCAGTCACGAGATCAACAACCCGCTGATGATCCTGATGGGCAATCTGGAGATGCTGAAGCGGAAACTGGAAGCGCAGGGCGACGAGGAGATCAATCGTCGGCTGAGTGTGATTGGCATGGCCGCCGAACGGATTCACAAGGTCGCGCTCGATCTGCGCAAACTAAAGCAGATCCGCCTGACCACCTATGTCCGCAATCACAAGATGATCGATCTGAACGCCACCGAAGACACGCCCGCATCCATACAGAACCCGACTTCCGCCGAGGCCCGGACCAGCTGACGCAACCTGCGTATTGGCCGTGCGCCTCATGCTTCTTCATCACGCTTGCGCCGGTTTCGTAGGCCTGAATAGCCTTGGGAGGGTCGCGAAGGCTGGCAGGTAGAGAATCTCGTACCCTTGGCGGGTGCTCTTCGTAGCACCGAAATAAGGCCTACCTGACCTAACGTGCCTACACCCGCTTCCCCACCAGTGCCGAAGTCCAGCAGACACGCGAAAAGCTGCGGGCGGGGAAGGCGACAAAGCCGAAGAAGCAGACCGGCAAGGAGTAGTGGATTCTTGTGGATTTTGCTATTTTAATGGTTCGGCGGATCAATCGTGCTTATAAGACATTGATATGAAACTAATTATGATTCGAAGAAAAGTCAAGATTGAGGCCTTTTTGATGGGTTTTTGTGAACGTTTTTGTCGACCCATACGCTAAACCACTACAGGCACGGGATCAGAGCGGATTTCTGAGCCAATACTGGGGTTAGCGCTAGCTTGGGGAGGAAAAGGCAATGGCGAAAGAACGAGACCAACTGGAAGAGGAACTCCTGGAAGAGGGTACCGAAGAAGAGAAGGAGCAGCCGTCAGGCGGCTTCTTCGATTCGCTCTCCGGGCAGTTCGGCGCTGCACCCTGGTGGGTGATTTCGGGCGCCTTCCACGGACTGTTGTTGTTGCTGGTCACCTTGATCAGCATGGCCATCATGCGTCCTTCGGACAACGACATCATCGTGACGACGAGTTTGGAGAAGTCCGTTCCGCCGGAATACGATGAGAAGAAGCCGCGCGATGTGTTCAAGAATCAGGTGGATGTTCCGGAGGATCTTCCTCCGGTCGAACACCCCGTGGTGACGCACGAAGAAGTCGAAGTGTCCGATCACAATGAGACGGCCGACGATATGGACAACAACACGGCGAAAGGTGACAGCGAGGACGCGATTTCCGACGTGCCGTTGGGTGGCATCGGCTGGGTCGCGGCGATTGGCTTGGGTGGCGGCGGTGGTGGCAAGTTCGGTCAGCGCAGCGGTGGTGGTCGGCGTCGGTTAGTGGCGCGCGGTGGTGGCGGCAAGGGGACCGAGTCGGCTGTTGATGCGGCGCTGCGTTGGCTGGCCCTCCACCAGGAGCCGGATGGTCACTGGGACACGAAGAAGTATGCCTCCGACTATAAAACGGATTCGGCCTGTACGGGTTTTGCGCTCCTGGCCTTCCTCGGCGCCGGTCACACGGAGAAAGTCGGTCAGTATAAAGACAACGTTCGCCGCGCGGTGGCGTGGCTGAAATCAAAGCAGAGCGCCAACGGTCTGATCTTCGACCAGACGGATGCGGGTG
>CAYSBP010000036.1:0-5583 GCA_964429255.1 uncultured Planctomycetia bacterium | reverse complement strand
CAGGGCAGTTTCGAGGGTGCGATCAAGTTCGTCAACAGCTGCGAGATCAAGGGTGCGGGCGCAGACAAGGGTTATGGCGCGGGTTCGTCCTACGGTTATCAGCCAAATAACGCACACGCAGAGACGGCGCATCGGTTGACCGCGATCGGTAACCTCTGCCGCCAGTTCCTTGGATGGAAGAAGGAAGACCTGCAGGCGAGCGTCCAATGGTTCGTGTCGAAGGGCGGCGTTCCGGACGGTTGGGGCGAAGGCAAGACCGACCTCTACTACTGGTACTACGGAACGCTCTGCGCCTTCCAGCAGGGAGGCGATATCTGGAAGCAGTGGAACGAAGCCATGAAGAAGACGCTGTGCGACTCGCAGCGCCGCGGCGGTGACGAAGATGGTTCGTGGGATCCGGTCGGCGACTACTCGAAGGAGTGGGGCCGTGTGGGTCAGACGGCCATCGCCGCGCTCTGCCTCGAGGTCTACTATCGCTATCTTCCGATGTACAAGTAACGCTCGAAGTTCCGTCCGTGCCAACAGCGGGAGCCGGCGCCCAAGCGCCGGCTCCTGTTTTTTGTCATTCTTCTTCGTCGGCGGGAACGGCGGTTTCAGGTCCTCTGGGCATCCACGGATCGATGGGTATTGGGGGTTGCTCGTTCTTGATCAAGGCCAGGATGATCTCGGCGGTGATGGGTGCGAGCACCAGTCCGTTCCGGAAGTGTCCCGCGGCCACGTAGAGGCCTTCCGCACCTGGGACCGGACCGAGGATCGGGTGGCTGCCTTTCAGCCCGGGGCGCAGGTCGGCCCAACAGGTCAGCGGATGCAGGACGGCCGTTGCGGGGAGCAGGCTGGTCCCGAAGGCGCGCAGTTCCTCCTGCGGCCCGGGCGTCGTCACGGCTTCGAAACCCACGCGCTCCATGGTACTGCCCACCAGCGTGATGCCGTCCGGACGGGGAACGATGTAGTGGTGCTCCATGGTCAAGAGGCGTTGCGCCAGCGGCTGAGGCGCCTGATAGCAGACGATTTGTCCGCGCACAGGGTGGACCTTGGCGGTGCGCGGCGCGAGTCGATTCAGCGTGGGGAACTGCGCCGCCCAGGCGCCAGGGCAGAGAACCACCGATCCGGACGGAATCCGTTCGCCGTCACGCGCCACCACGCCTTGAACCGAGCCGCCCTCCAGCCAGACATCGGCCACATCGACCCCTTCCCGGAGATCGACGCCGCGCTGGCGGCACGAGAGTGCCAGTGCACGGCCGAAGCGAGGTGTGCGGATCTGGCCGTCGTCGGGAAGGTGAACGGCCAGAGCCAGGCCGTCGGTTCCCAGTCCGGGTTCGAGCTCACGCGCTTCCGCTGGTGTGATGCGCTCGGCGCGGACGCCGCGTGCATGACAGCCTTCGAGCATGCGTTCCAGGTTCGTCAGTCCGTCCGGTGTCGCGCGGGATTCGGTATAGAGTTCCAGCGCACCGCACGAAAACAGGCCAATATCGATGTCCGTCTCCTCGCGCAGGCGCTCAGCCCACTCGGGGAACCGTCTCTTGCTGGCCAGCACGAGGTCGTGGTAGTCGGGGGTCTTCACCCTCGGCCAGGGACGGCAGTTCAGCATGCCGGCGCCCGCCCACGAGGCCCGTGCCGCGGGCCGTTCGCGTTCCAACACCGTGACGCGCAAACCTGCGCGTACGGCCACGTCCGCCACGCCCAAGCCGATGACTCCGGCACCGACGACCAGGAGATCCGGAGAGGGTGTCTGGCTCATGTCCTCCATGCATAACGGATCCCGCGGACGCGGCAAGCGACAGCGGACGTTCACCCGGCGGAATCCGAAGACGGGCCGCCTTCGTATGGTAAAATGGTCGTAGCCATGGAAGAGAGATCCGAGCGCATTTACCCCGGTCGTTTCTGGCATCCTCTCGAGGATGGACGGATCCAGTGTGACCTCTGTCCCCGGTTCTGCAAACTGCGCGACGGTCAGCGCGGGCTCTGTTTTGTCCGCGCGCGGGTTGGGGGACAGATGGTGCTCACCACCTACGGTCGATCGAGCGGGTTTTGCGTCGATCCCATCGAGAAGAAGCCGCTGCACCATTTCCTTCCGGGAACGCCCATCCTCTCGTTCGGTACGGCCGGCTGCAACCTGGCGTGCAGATTCTGTCAGAACTGGGAGATCAGCAAGTCACGCGAAATGGACACGCTTGCAGACTACGCCACCCCGGAGGGCGTAGCCCGGGCCGCAAAGCGAAACGGCTGCCGCAGCGTCGCCTTCACCTACAACGATCCGGTGGTCTTTCACGAGTACGCTATCGACGTGGCGGACGCCTGTCATGCCCTCGGCCTGCAAACGGTGGCCGTCACGGCCGGTTATGTCACGTCCGAACCGCGTGAGGAGTTCTACCGGCACATGGACGCCGCCAACGTGGACCTGAAGGGATTCACCGAGCGGTTCTACGAGCACGTCTGCGGGGGCCATCTGCAGCCCGTGTTGGACACGCTGATCTATCTGAAGAAGGAGACGAAGGTCTGGTTCGAAATCACGACGCTTCTGATTCCTGGCGAAAACGACAGCGAGAAGGAAGTGGACGAAGAGACGCAGTGGATCCTCGCGCACCTGGGACCGGACGTCCCGCTGCACCTCACGGCCTTCCATCCGGATTGGAGAATGACGGACCACCCGCCCACGCCGCCGGCCACGTTGACCCGTGCACGCCAGATCGCGATCCGCAACGGATTGCGCTATGTCTATACGGGCAACGTGCACGATCCGGAAGGCGGTACGACGTTCTGCCCGCGCTGTCGCGCGGCGCTGATCGTCCGCGACGGGTACGAGATGCTGGCATGGAACCTGACGGACGCCGGATGCTGCAAACGCTGCGGCGCGCCCTGCGCCGGTGTCTTTGACGGCCTGCCTGGAACCTGGGGCTCCCGCCGCCAACCGGTACGGGTGTGAAGGGTCCGACCGGACGGTTCACCTCGGAAGTCACGGCGTGTCCCGCGGTCGTGCCGTTGTGGTTGGGTTGCGGGTTGTGCCCGCGATGCGGTGAATGAAGCAGGCTACGCCGGCAGTGGCGGCCGGAACAACGTGTCGCGGCGGTAGAAAACGACCAGCCATAGAGTCCCCGCGGCCCACAGCCCGAACGAGAACCACTGAGCGATGGTCAGACTGTTCGAAAGAGCGGGGAACGCGGCCGGGATGTCCGCGCGCATGAACTCTTCGAGGAACCGCGTCCCCGCGGCCATGAGCAGCAACAGGCCAAAAATCTGTCCGTCGAAGCGGCGTCGGGGCCAATAGGCGTACAGGAACGCCGCGGTCAAGGCCGCGCCGAGGCTGGCATAGATCTGCGTGGGAATCAGGGCCAGTGTGTGCCCGGAGCCCTGTTCGATCACCTGCCGCAAAACCTGGTCCAGATAGGCCTCCGATTCCGGAGGAAAACAGATGGAAGGCGCTCCGGTCGTCTCGCGGCCGAAACAGCAGCCGCGCATCAGACAGCCCAACCGTCCCAGAGCCTGTCCCGCGATCAGACTGGGGGCCGCCATGTCCAGGAACGGAACGACCGGCAGACGGTGGTATCGGCAGTAGATGATCGCAGCCAGCGGGCCGCCCAGGAATGCGCCGAAAAAGACCAGGCCGCCTTCCCAGACCGCGAACATCTTCGCCAGGCCATGCATCCCCGCAGGACCCAACGGGTCATACACCGGCCAGTAGGTCAGGACGTGAAAAATACGCGCACCGGCCAGACCGCCCAGGATGCCCCAAAGCCCGATCTCCATGCAGTGCCGTGGTTCCACGCCAATGCATGTTGCGCGCCGCCGAGCCATCCAGACGCCCAGTAGGAACCCGCAAAGGATCATCGTGCCGTAGCCTTGAACCGGCAGCGACTGCACCAGCCATCCCGCACGCGCGCCCAGCAGCAACGCTGCGATTGCACCCAGTGCGCCGACACCGTACGACGCGCCGCCCTTCAGTTTCCAGCCCTCCGCGATCCATAGCCCGGCCATGATGCCGGCAAGGATGAGCAGCGGCCAAACAGGCAGGTGGAAAAGCACGGGATACATGGCCGCATCCTAGTGCGACAACGACCCATTGGCCACAGCGTTCACAGAGGACACCGAGGGGAATCTATGCCCTTTGCGCCATTCCCTGTGCGCCCTGTGTCCTCTGTGGCGGGGTACTCGGCGGTGAATATGATCAGAAGTCCAGATCGCGTCCGTTGTCGACGGGGAGTCGTGAACGGTTCGAGCGTTCGCGCAACCGTTCGACTTGCATCCGCGCCAGACAACGCCGCTCGGGGGGTGCGTCGGGATAGCGCTGCAGGTAGTCCTGCCAGGCGTCAAGTCCGGCTTGGGGTTGGGTGGCGAAGACGGCTTCCCGCTGCGTCAGTTCCTCAAATGCCTTTCGTTCTACGGAATCGGCTTCCGGCGCGGCGACGGGCGCCTGCATCTCCACGGAACCCGTTATCCGCCAGAGGGCCACGCTGCAGAGGATAGCTCCGGCCGCGAGGGCCATCAACGCCGCGCCCATCAGCATCGCCAGCGGTCCCATGAAGCCCCGCCGACGCGGCGACGGTGCGGGGCCGGGCACCGGCCCACCGTCCGCGCCTTCCTTGACCAGACGTTGCGCGAGCAGTTCAAGGCGTTCGGAGGCCTCGCGCGCCGAACCCAGACGTCTCGCAGGGTCCTTCACCATGAGTTGCTCGACCAACTCGGCGAACTCGGGCGTCAGCTCCGGTTGCAGGCGCTTCAGACTGGGTGGTGATTCGTAGAGGTGCCTGGCCATAACCGCCGCTGGCGCGCCCTGGTCGAAGGGCGGACGACCGCTGACCAGTGTGTAGAGCGTTGCGCCCAGCGAGTACAGGTCGCTCCGCGGATCCGTGCAGTTTCCACGGATCATCTCGGGCGCCATGAAGTGCGGCGTGCCGATCGTTCGTGCATCAAGGTGACGTGAGAAGCACGCGGCATCGCACTTGGCCAGCCCCAGACCGACCAGACAGACCTTGCCCGATGCGTCGACCAGGATGTTCTTCGGTTTGACGTTGCGGTGGACGATGCCTTTGTCGTGCAGTTCGGCCAGCGCGCGCGCCACCTGCCATCCCATACGCGTTGCGCGACGCTCCGACAACCGCCCGCGTTGGTAGACCATCTCCTGCGCCGACTGCCCAGGCACGAACTCCAGCGCCGCGTAATGGTAGCCGTCGGCCGTGCCCGACTCGTAGAGCACCGGGAGATTCGAGTGGACCACTTGGGCGGTCACGTAAGCGGCACGATTGAAGCGTTCGAGGATGACGTCGGTGGGCGGAGGCACCTCGGCCAGCAACTTCAGCGCAACCAAGCGGCCCAGGCGGTCCTGACGTGCCTTGTAAACGGCACTGATCGAACCGTCGTAGACTTTCTCCAGAAGGGTGAACCCGCCAACCTTCGGCGGCGGTGCGGGCGGCAAGGAAGTCCCGTCAATCTCTTGAAGGTGGGCTGATGACACCTGGTTGCCCCCTTTCAACGCGCCCGGAAACCTCCTATTACCATCCTACCCCAAAGGATGACTGGAGCCAAGAGGCATTCATTCAGGGCAGTCAACCGCGCGGTCGAACCGGCCATCCTCGGGCGAGGTCCCGG
>CAYSBP010000035.1:8106-18923 GCA_964429255.1 uncultured Planctomycetia bacterium | reverse complement strand
TGGGACGCAGTCTAGCGGCATACGCCGGGCCGCAACTGCAGATCGGCGTCCCCCCCCATGGGGGGCGGGACACGTTGAGCGCGGGTTCAGACCAGCCGCCTGACCATCTGTTCGGCGGCAATCGCTGGCAGGCCGAAGGCCAGGCGGGCCGCCACCTTGACCGGGTCGCGCACGCTCACGCGGCGTCCGCCGTGTTTGTCCTGCAGGTGGTCGTTGACGCGTTTGGCAATTCATTTGCCACCATCCCTGCGCCAGTTGGCCGTATGCCCCATTTCCGTCCGGTTCTCTGGACGGCGTCTGAGCAGAGCATGACGATTCCATTTTCCGGTCTTGGTTCACCCGCCACCGGCACGGTGATACACTTCTGCGTTCGGGCGAAGGATGAAGCGAATAACCAGGGCGACCTGTCAAACGACGCAACCGCGACGGTGCCGTAGTGAGGAGATCGAGGACGGACCGAGTACCGGGCAATCCTGGACCGCTTGCCCCATATCCCCGCTATGACGTCAGAGCAGGAAACGGTTACTCTTCCTCGGCCACCTGCCTGCTCATGGCGGCCGTGATGATCGGCTGAGCGGTTCCGGAGGGAACCGTATCGTAGTGGCTGAATTCCATCGTGTAGAAGCCTTCGCCACCGGTCATTGATTTCAGATCGCCCGAGTAGTTCTGCACTTCGGAGAGCGGGATCTGGGCTTTGACGACCTGCATGTCGCCGAGCTGGTCCATGCCCGAGATGCGACCGCGGCGGCCGCTGAGGTGGCCGGTGATGTCGCCCATGTACTTGGCCGGGGTGACGACTTCCAGGTTCACGATGGGCTCGATCAGCGCGGGCTTGGCCTTGAGGAACGCGTCCCTGAAGGCCGAGCGGCCCGCGATCTGGAAGGCGATGTCCTTGCTGTCGACCGGGTGCGACTTGCCATCGTTCAGACGCACGATGACGTCAACGACCAGGATGCCGGGCCAGACGCCTTCGGCGAGTTTCTTCTGGATGCCCTTGTCCACGGACGGGATCAAGTTGTTCGGGATCACGCCGCCAACGATCTCGTCGATGAACTCGTAGCCTTTGCCGGGATTGGGCTCGATGAGGATCTGCACTTCGCCGAACTGGCCGGCGCCGCCGGACTGTTTCCTGTGGCGGTAGCGGACTTCAGCGCGGCCGTTGATCGTCGAACGGTATGGGATCTTGGGCGGTCGCGTGTTCACTTCGATGCCGCCGCGTTTCAGTCGCGTCAGCATCAGGTCCATGTGTACGTTGCCGACGCCGCGGATGACCAGTTCCTTGGTCTCCGGGTCCACTTCGACCTGGAAGGTCGGATCGCCTTCGGCCAGCGCGCGCAGCTGCCCGCTGATCTTGGCCTCGTCATTCCGATTTTTCGCCGAGACGGCCACGGCAAACATCGGCGTCGGGAAGGAGGGTGCATCCAGCAGCCAGCCGTCTTCGGTGCTGACCGTGTCGCCGCAGTTCAGGTTCTCGTTCCGGGCGACGGCGATGATATCGCCGACGGAAGCCACGTCGACTTCCTTCGTCTCCTTGCCCTGGACGTTCAGGAAGTGCGCGAATTTGTCGGGGCGCGAGGCCGAACTGCTCTTGGCCAGCGCTCCGGCGTTCAGCGTGCCGGAGAAGATGCGCAGGTAGGCGATCTTGCCGACGAACGGGTCGCGCTTGGCCTTAAAGACGAGCGCGTAGAGCGGGCCATCGGCCTTCTGTTCCAGTTCCTTCGTCTCGACCTCGTCTTTGACTTTGCGGGTGAGCTTGCGGGTCACCGCCGTGGCCTTGGGGGTCAGGTCGGCCAGGGCATCCAGCACCTCGGCGACACCGGCGTCCTTCTCGGCGGAAACGCACAGGACCGGCGTCAGCGCGCCGCCGACCAGACCCTTGGCGAAACAGGCGGAGATCTCTTCAGGCGAAATCTTCTCGTCGCCCAGGTAGCGTTCCATCAGTGCGTCATCGGCGCTGACGATGCTCTCGATCAGCTTGGCTGAAAGCTCCTTGGCCCGATCGGCGACTTCGGCGGGCGCCGAGGCCGCGCCGGTGAGCAGGTTCACAACGCCTTTGAAGCCGGCGCCTTCGCCGACGGGCAGGAAAAGCGGCGTCACCGACGCGCCGAAGATCTCGCGAAGCTGCTTGACCGTCTCGTCGAACTTGGCGCGCTCGTGGTCCATCTTGGTGATCACGATCATACGGGGCATGCCGCGGGCTTCGATCAGGCCCCAGACCTTGCGGGTCATCACTTCGACGCCGGTGGCGGCGTTGACGGTCAGCAGCGCGCATTCGACGGCCGTCAGGCCTTCCATGACGCCGGCGATAAAGTCGGGCATGCCGGGGGTGTCAATCAGGTTGATGCGCCGGTCCTTGTGCGTCAGGTTGAGACAGGACGCGTCCAGCGAGTAGCCGCGTTCCTTCTCGTCCGGGTCGTAGTCTGACACGGTGTTCTTTTCGGCGATGCTGCCGCGGCGCTTGAGGACGCCGGCCTTGGCCAGCAGCGCTTCGGAAAGCATCGTTTTTCCAGACGCATTATGGCCGACGAGAACGAGATTGCGGTTGTCGACACTCGGCACGATCTGAACCCCCTGGCCTCTTAGGACCTGTCTGTATGGTGGCGCTTTACGGGCGCGCTGGCGTTCCCTCAGCCAGGCGGCCCAAGGAAGAACGCGGAATCAAAAGAAGGGCGCCCCCCACAGGCGCCCCTCGTCGCGAACCCGCGAGGCGGGAGCGCGCACGCAGCCAAAACCGACGCGCAAATCCACTTTATATGAAAGGAGTCCCGTCTTGGCAAGGCGGTTTCACAAGCCCGAATTCCCCTTGCCCTCAGCCCTTCCGGGGGTATGGTTTCCGCAGTTGTGCGGGAGCCGCGCCGTGGGGGGGTGGCACCGCGCGGGTTCCTAAGGCTCGGAGTTACCTCAGGTTCGATGTCTTCTCCTTCCGCTGCCGGCATTCCTTCCTGCGTCGCCTGCGCCGCGTCCGCACGTGCGTTCCCCTCTTACTCCTGCCGCGTGCCTTATCGCCGCGCCGTGATCTGAGACCATGTCAGAGATCAACACGATTTCCCTCGAATTGCCGGATGGATCGCGCCGCGAATACGCCGCGGGCGTGACGGGACGTGAAGTGGCCGAGAGTATCGGCAAGCGCCTCGCCGCCGACGCCCTCGCGATCAAACTCGACGACCAGATTCAAGACCTCGCGCGTCCTATCGCCCGCGGCGGCAAGCTGACGATTCTCACGCCGAAGACGCGCGACGGCAAGCTGGACCCGGACGCACTCTACGTGCTGCGACATTCCACCGCACATGTGATGGCCGAAGCGATCTGCAAGCTCTGGCCCGAGACGAAACTCGTCTACGGCCCGCCCGTCGACGACGGCTTCTACTACGACATCGAGCTATCGCATAAGATCTCCGCTGACGAGTTCTCCAGGATCGAAGACGAGATGCGGAAACTCGTCGCGGCCAAGACCCCGTTCACCCGCGTCGAGATGCCGCGCGAAGAGGGTCTGAAGAAGGTTTCCGCCGAGGGCAATCCGTACAAGCTCGACAACGCGCAGCGCGCCGACGGAGTGCTTTCCTTCTACGTCACCGGGACCGAACCGGGTACGTCCTTCGAAGATCTCTGCCGTGGCCCGCACGTGCCCGACACCGGCCGTATCGGCGCCTTTAAAGTGACTTCGATTGCCGGCGCCTACTGGCACGGCGACGCCACCAAGCGGCAGTTGCAGCGCGTCTACGGCACGGCCTTCCCGACGCAGAAGGACCTCGACGAGCACATCACGCGTCTGGAGGAAGCCAAGAAGCGCGACCACCGCGTCATTGGCAAGCAGCTCGGGCTCTTCACCATGTCGCCGCTCGTCGGCCAGGGCCTGGTGCTCTGGATGCCCAAGGGCGCGCTAATCCGGACCGAACTGCAGAACCTGATGTACGGCGAGTTGATGAAGCGCGGCTACCAGCCGGTCTTCACGCCGCACATCGGCAACGTCGAGATGTACAAGAAGTCGGGGCACTTCCCGTACTACAAGGACAGCCAGTACCCGACGCTGAAGGCGGAACTCAAGCCGGGCGAGACGTCGGTCGAGGAGTATCTCCTCAAGCCGATGAACTGCCCCCACCACATCCAGATCTATTCGGCCGAACCGCGCAGCTACCGCGAACTGCCCGTGCGGCTGGCCGAGTTTGGCACGGTGTACCGATACGAGCAGTCCGGCGAGCTGAACGGCATGCTGCGCGTGCGCGGCCTGACGCAGGACGACGCGCACATCTTCTGCATGGACGAGCAGGTCGAGATGGAAATCCGGGCGATGGTGGACCTGGTGCTCTACGTTTTCGGGTGTCTGGGACTCGACGACTACCGTGTGCAGGTCAGCTTGCGCGATCCGGACAGCGACAAGTACACCGGCGACCCGAACAACTGGAACAAGGCCGAAGACACGCTGCGGCGGATCGCGCGTGAGATGAACCTGAAGCACGAGGTCGCGCGCGGCGAAGCGGCCTTCTACGGTCCGAAGCTGGACTTCCACGTGAAGGACTGCATTGGCCGCGAGTGGCAGCTCGGAACGGTGCAACTCGACTACAACCTGCCCGAGCGCTTCGACCTGGAATACGTCGGTTCGGACAACCAGCGCCACCGGCCGGTGATGATCCACCGCGCGCCGTTCGGGTCGTTCGAGCGGTTCGTGGGCGTACTGATCGAGCACTTTGCGGGCGCGTTCCCGCTGTGGCTGGCGCCGGTGCAGGTGCGCGTGGCGAACATCACGGACCAGCAGGAAGAGCCGGCGCGGCGCGCGCTGCGCGCGCTGCTGGACGCCGGCTTCCGTGCCGACATCGATCTGGCGCACGGAAGGATCAACGCGAAGGTGGCGGAGTTCGAAGTCTCGAAGATTCCGTACCTGCTCGTGATCGGCGAGCGCGAGGCGCAGGAGGAGAAGGTGGCGGTGCGCGCGCGTGGCAACAAGAACAAGGGCGTGATGCCGTTGAAGCAGTTCATCGAATTGGCGGGTGCGAACGTCCGGGCGCGGAGCCTGGCGGAAATCGGGTAGAACGGATTCGGGGAGAGCTGGGTTCCAGGTGGAATCCGAGCACGGGCGCGAACGTTTTGGTGCGCCGGTCCGGGGGAGAGGAAAAAGGAGGAGTACCCATTAGCGAGCAGGCAAAGAAGAACGAAGAGATACGCGGGAAGACGTTCCGCGTGATCGGACCGGAAGGTCAGCAGCTGGGCATCATGCTGTTGGATCAGGCGCGGCTGAAGGCCCACGAATTCCAGTTGGATCTGGTGGAGGTTGCGCCCAAGGCGACACCGCCGGTCTGCCGGATCATGGACTACGGCAAGCACGTCTATGAGGAACAGAAGAAGGAACAGCACGCGCGAAAGAAATCGCACGGGCACGATCTGAAGGAAGTCCGCCTGAAGCCGCGTATCGGCAAGCACGATCTGGAGATCAAGATCGCCAGGGCGAAAGAGTTTCTATCGGAAGGCCATCGTGTGCAGTTCACCATGGTCTACCGCGGCCGCGAGATCACGCACCAGGACATCGGTCAGGACATCATGAACGGCGTGGTGACGACGCTGGGAGACGTGTGCAAGGTCGAACGCGGCCCGTTCCGCGAAGGCAAACGCGTGGGTCTGATCGTGGCGCCCAAGCAGGGCGGAGGCGAAAAGCCCGTGGCGAGCGCCAGACCTGTGGCTTCCTCGGCGCCGAAGCAGGCTTCTCCGGCGGTACCCCATCCGGTCGCTCCGGCCACTCCTGCCGCCCCCGGCGCGTGAGCATCTGACGGACGCGGCGCCGTGAAGGGATTCGACGCGCGTGAGACGAAGCGTCCTGCTGCTGGCCTTTGGGCTTGCGATCACTGCGGCCATCGGGCTCGCAGGCCTCAATCCCCATCTGCCAGGTGGCGGCGACAACGCCGAGTACATTGCTCAGGCCGAGGCCATCCTCCGCTCGGGCCACCGTGCCAATCTGCATCTGGCGGGAGCTCCCCGGGAGACCTTCCGCCCACCGCTCTACCCGTACCTTCTTTCCGGACTGATGCGCCTCTGCGGACGGAACGTCACTTACTTCAAAGTGGTAAACGTGTTCCTCGCGATGGGCGCGATCCTGGCGGCGTGGTGGTTCCTTGTGACTGCGCTGGGAGCACGGCCTTCTCAGGCCGCCCCGGGCGGGCAGGATGCGCGCGCTCCCGGAAGCGCGGCCGGTCGCCCTGCCGTTTCGGATGCCGCCCCCGAAGCCCCCTGGCTGGCGCTCTGGTTCGCACTGACGCCGTTGACGCTCTACTGTGCGCACGACGTCCTCACCGACGTGCCGTTCTCCCTGCTGGTGCTCCTCTCGCTCGGGTGCGCGGCGCGCTGGGAGCGCCCACACGGCCCGCGGTGGCTGACCGTTTCCATCGTGCTGCTGGTGGTCGCGATGACGCTTCGCGCAGCGGCGCTCTTCGTGGCCGGTTCCCTGGCAGGTTACTTCCTGCTGGAGATCGTGTTGCGTCGAGGTCATGAAGAATACCATCGTCGGTGGGCTGCGGGGTCGGTCTATCTGCTCCTAACCGTCGGCCTCTTGATCTGGTCGATGAGCGGCTCGCAGACCTACACGGGAGACCCCCGCTTATCCGGCAGCATGCACGACCTCGCGCTTCGGATCGGCCATCAGGGGTTACTCTACGGCATCAGCCTGGCCGGCGAGGTCGTTTCGCACGATACGCTCTTCCCGTACTTCCCGCTGCCTCCCTTGACGATGCAGGCCTGCCATGCGCTGAAACGGGCGGCGCACGGGCCCGGGTTGCTGCTGATCGGACTGGTGGGTGGCTGGGGAGGCGTGGTGCTCTGGCGCCGGGGTGTCCGCATCGTGCCGGTCGTCTGGCTGCTGCACATGGGCGCGCTGCTGCTCTGGCCCTTCGTCGACGCACGGTTCCATTTGCCCGTGCTGCCGCTCTTCCTGGCGATGGTATGGTCGGGCGCGCGCTCGATCGTCGGGTGGGTATCGAGGCGGCCGGCGCCGATGGTCCTGGGAATCCTCTTCGCCCTGCTGCTCCTGCCGGCCGTCTGCCTGATCGGCGCGCTGCTATCGTTGGGGGACCCGCTGGCCGCCTTCATGACGGGCCTCGACTGGGCCATTGGCGGGATGATGCTGGGCGGCCTGCTGGTCTGGATGATCGTACGGAGCGACCCGCAGGCGCTGCGTCGCCGGCTGACTGCACTTCCGGTCGTCATGGTGCTGGGCCTGGCCTTGCTCCGAACGGTGGATCTGAACCTGATTCGCGAGCACCAGTGGGGACCGGCACCGGCCGAGCCGGGGTGGCCGGAATTCTACCAGGCCGCCATGGCCATCCAGGAACGCGCGGCGCCGGGCGATGTGGTGGTCAGCGCGAAGACGTCGCTGGTCTGGTTCTGGTCGGGCCTGAAAGGCCTGCCGATCCCTTTGACGCCGGATCCGGTCAACGGGCGGAAGAGACTCGAGCGCGCACAGTGGGCCATCGTGGACGACGTGTTCGAGGAGCGCGTGGGGCAGCAGTTCCTGTACCCGCTGCTGACCTCCGACGAAGAGCGATGGGAACTCGTGCGCCAGATCCCCACGCTCGATGCCGAGGGCAAGCCGATGGGTGGTCAGACGCTGATCTACCGACGCCGCGACGGACGTGGAACTTCCGGCCGGCTCCAATAGGATACGCTCACTCCCGGAGAACGCCGCCCATGGATTTCGACGTCGAGCGCAGGTACTTCATCGAGAAGCTGACGGACTTCGTCCAGGGCCTGGAAGAGGAACTGACGGATCTTCACCAGGCCGAAGACAACCGCGTTCTTTTTCGCGTAAACGGCCGCCCGTTCGAGGCGCTGGCCTGGATCAACGACGAATCCGATATGATCTGCATTACTACGCGCACGGACGATCTGCCGGTCGAGGACTTCCAGGAGGCGGTCGAGTTCCTCAAGAAGAATCTGGAGATCTGCTGGGACTACTGCGTGGCGGTCTCGCCGATCGATTTGCGCTACGACATTTCGATGGCGCTCTTTGTCGGCGGGTTCTCGTTCGAAGCCTTCGAGTCGGCCATCTACAATCTGTTGGGCTGCGCGGAGGCCATCGAGAAGAATTTCGAGAAGCGCCAAGCCGAGGAGAAAGGTGAAGGCGTGCCGAAACCGGATGCGTGACGCTGGGTGGGGATGCTGATCTGGTCGCGCGCGAGACCGCTGAAGAATGCGGCAGGCGATGAACTGTAAACGTCTTGTTTGTTCGGGTCAGCGCACAGCCGTGCGTGAATCCAACTACCGTGCGTATCCGGGCGCACCCGGCGGCCCCATTTCGTAGAACGCCGTCTTGACAGAACGTTGCGATGGTTGACACTGGCGTCCCAAGGTAGGTTCCCATCGGCAAGGCTGTGAGGGCAGGCACGCGTGCCGCAACTGACCCTTCTGAACGGGTCCGACTATGGCCGCGTGACGCTGCTGCCGGCCAACCAGGTCTGTCGTCTGGGGCGCGACCCGGCGCTTGATGTCTGTCTCGACGACCCCAAGGCCTCCCGCGTGCACGTCGAGATCTTCTGCGAGAACGAGCAGTGGATGCTCAAGGACCTGAACAGCAAGAACGGCACCTACGTGAACGGCCAGCAGGTCAGTCGCGTGCTGCTCAACGATGGCGACGAGGTGCAGATCGGCGAGACGCGGATGGCCTTTCAGCTGAAGGAACCGCCGCGCGAGGGCTACGTTCCGGACGACAGCATGCTGGCGCCCAGGTTGCCGGTGGGGGCCGAGCCCGCGGTCGGAACGGCCGGCGTGCGCGGGGGCGAAGGCGGGTTCGAGACCATTGAGCTGACCGCGCCGCTCTCAACGCTGGCCATCGACGCCAAGGGGGTGCCGGCCAGGAAAGAGGTGGCGGAGCGTTTCGAGACGCCGGACAGTCCGTCGCGTGCCGCCCGAAGCCTGCGCGCGCTCTACTCCATCGCCCGTGCGTCCGCCGAAGCAACGACCTCCGCGGTGCTGCTTTCATATCTGGCGGTGCGTCTGCGGACCGCACTCGATGCGGACCGCGTGACGCCGCTGGTGATGGAGGACGGCAAATGGCGTGTGGCGGACGTTGACCCGACGACCGTCATCGCCGAGACGGGGCGTTCGACGCCGGCCTTCTCCAAGGTGCCGCTCTCGCGCACTATCGTCGATTACGCCATGCGCTGCGGCAAGGCCGTTCTGACGTCGCCACGTGCGGACGAACGCTTCGCCGGCGCGCGCTCGGTGGGCGAGCAGGGAATCAGCAGCGCGGTCTGTGCGCCCATCTGCGCCAACGGGCAGTGTCTGGGCTTCATCTATGCCGACCGGCTGGGCGGACAGGATTTCGACCGCGCCGATCAGGAACTGGTGATCGCGGCCTGCCTGCAGGCGGGTCCCGCGCTCTCCAGCCTCCAGCGCCTCGAGCAGGCCTTGACGCGCAAGGATCGTCTGGTGGCCGAACTCCGCTCACAGTTCCGAATGGTCGGCGACGGTCCCGCGATGCGCGAAGTCTACGGTTTTATCGGTCGCGCGGCGCCGACCGAATCGGTGGTGCTGGTACTGGGGGAAAGCGGCACGGGCAAGGAACTGGTGGCGCGCGCGATCCACTACGATTCGACCCGCAAGGACGCACCGCTGATCGTGGTCAACTGCGCGGCGCTTTCGGAGTCCCTGATCGAGTCCGAACTCTTCGGTCATACCCGCGGCGCCTTCACCGGGGCCACCTGCGATCGGCCGGGACGATTCGAACTGGCGCACGAGGGCACGCTTTTCCTCGACGAGATCGGCGAACTCTCCAACGCCTGTCAGACCAAGTTGCTGCGGGTGATCGAGCAGGGGGAATTGTCTCGCGTCGGTGAGGCGCGCGTGCGCAAGGTAAACGTACGGCTGATCGCCGCCACCAACCGCGACCTGGCGTCCGAGGTCAAGGGCGGCCGGTTCCGCGAAGACCTCTATTACCGCATCAACGTGCTCTCCATCAAACTGCCCCCCCTTCGCGAACGCGGGGAAGACATCCGAAAGCTGGCCGAGTTTTATCTGCGCGACGCCGCCGAGCGCAGCGGGCGCAAGCACCTGCACTTCTCGGACGAGGCCCTGGCTGCATTGGCGCACCATCGCTGGCCGGGCAATGTGCGCGAACTGCGAAACATGGCCGAGCGACTGGCCGTTCTCTGCCCAACGGAGGCGATCGGCGTGCGCGATTTGCCGCCGGAGATTGCCGCGCTGCAGGCTCATCTCCCCGCCGCCACCGCGGAAACGCTTTCGGAAGCCCCCGCAGCCGCACCCGTGGCATCGAAGACCCTGAGCGAGATGGAACGCGAGCACATCCTCCGCATCCTGAACTCCTGTGGCGGCAATAAGAAGCGGGCGGCCGAGGTGCTGGGCGTCGATCGAAGCACGTTGTACGCCAAGCTGCGCGCCTACGGCGTGCTGGGCAACTGAGGATCTGTCCGGAAATAGCGTTGATGAAATGGCGCAGCCATAGAGGTCGTGATCGAGGCGCGAGCGAGGAGCATATCAGGAGGAGATCTGTGACGAGCGAGCAACGAAGAGCACGGCCTCAAGGGCCAGCCAGTTCGCAATCGTTATTTCCGGACAGGTCCTAAGCATGGCCGACCCGACCCCGAACGCGCCCCCGCCCCCGCCCAATCCGGACGAACTCGCGCAACAGGTCTCGCCCGGATCGGCCGTTCGAATGCTCCGCGAGATGGCGCAGCAGGGCCCCTGCGCCCAAGACACGCTGGTCCACGAGACCCCCTTCCTCATCGGCCGTGCACTCGGTCAATACAAGATCATCAGCAAGATTGGCCAGGGCGGCATGGGCATGGTCTTCAAGGCCGAGGACCTGGCGCTGAAACGCA
>CAYSBP010000035.1:4450-8006 GCA_964429255.1 uncultured Planctomycetia bacterium | reverse complement strand
GTGGAAGACGGACCGCACCAGGGACAGATGCTGCGTTGGGAGTTTACCAGCAGGGGCGACGATCCGACGACCTGGGTGCATCGCGTGGAGTTGCTGAACCCCGACGGAACCTGGGGCGCGCCCCGTGCGCTGACGCACGAGGATTTCAGGAAAGAGTATCCGCAGATCAGCCTGCGCCAGACGGAGGAAACGACCCCACCGTGACCCGACTGTGGCGTGTGATCGCTGCGTTGGTCCTGCTGCTCCCGGGCCTTGGCCTGCGCGCCCTGGCGGAGGAACCGCCGCCGCCCAAAGAGGAGCCTCCCGCCGAGAACGTCGAACTCCCCGACCTGCCAGGCCTCAACCTTCCTGGCATCGCTCCGCCATGGGCCAAAACGGACCACTCGCCCGCACAGTCATCCGCGGAGATCCAGATCAGTCTTGCCAACGACGAGCCGGTCATTGGTGAACCGCTGGAGTTCGTGCTCCGTGGACCCGCCCGCATCCTGGACACGGCCCACGGAAGCTATCTCCTGCGCGATGACCTTGGGCGCATCATCATCTCCGCACCGCTGAAACCCGGCGTTCTGAAACCCGACGCGGAGGACCGCCGCCGCTTTAGCGTACCGGCCTTCCAACCCGTCACGGTCGCTCACACGCTGGACCTGATGCTGGACGCGGGCGAAGCCGGCCGCATCAGTCGGGTCTGCGCCTTCTCCCTGCGCAGGCACGACGAATGGAACCGCTGGCTGACACTCGTCCACGCGCCCTACGCCAACGAGCAATGGCCCGTGCTCCAGCAGGCGGGCATCCAAGGCAGCATGGCCTACCGCCTGAACGCGGAACGGCACACCGCGTTGCGCACGGCGGGCGTCCCCTTCTTCGTTGAGAATGTTGCCCGTTCGTTCCTCTCGCGTTACCGCGCCGAACGCGGTCTCTGGGAACGGACCGTGGCGCGGGCGATCGAGGATCCCGCGGGCACCGGTGCGCTGGTGCGCGAACCATCGCTCTGGGACCGTCGCGCGGCCGAGGTCTACGTGCGGGAACTCCAGCGGCACGCCACGCGATACCGCGATGATCAACCACTCTTCTACTCGCTCGCCGCGGAACCTTCCGTCACGTACCTGGCCGCGCCTTTCGATTTCGACTATCACCCGGACGCGGTCGCTGAATTCCGCCGCTGGCTGGAACGCGACGTCTTCGGCACGCTGAACGCGCTCAACGCCGCGTGGGGCACGAATCTGAAATCCTGGGACGAGATCCAAGCCTGCCGGACCGACGAAGCACTCAGGAACCTCGCGGACGGTCGGCTGGCCTTTGGGCCCTGGATGGCCTTCCGTGCGTTCCAGGACGTCAGCCTGGCCAAGGCGCTCAAGGAAGGTGGGCGCATCCTGCGCGAAAGCGATCCACGCGCACTCACCGGCATCACCGGCGCCCAAGGGCCTTTCGCCTTTGGCGGCTGGGACTGGACACGCCTCGCTGAATCGCTGGACGTCTGCGAAGCGTACGACATTGGCGGTGCCCGCGAGCTTTGGAGAGACCTCGCCCCTGGCAAGCCCGCGCTGGGCGTCCTGCCGTTGGTCGACGATCCGCAAAGACTCCCCGGCATGCTGCGTACGTTCTGGAGTATCGCGCTGGAAGGTGGCCCGCGCGGCGCCCTGCTCTGGGACGAAGCACCGGGCGAAGGCGCTGCGAGCAGACGCTTTCTCCTGACGCCGGACGGTCAGCCCGGCCCGGCCGCCGTCATGCTCGGACCCACCCTGCGGGAGCTTTCCGGGCCGCTCGGCCAGCTCCTGGCACGCGCCCACCGCGAACCGGCCTCGGTCGGACTGCTCTACTCACCCGCCAGCGTGCGGATGAACTGGCTCCTCGAAGCCGCGCGCCTCCACCCCAAGGACTGGCTGAAGGCCTGGGGCGAGAACTCCGCCGCCGAACGGTGCGAGTCGAACCAGCTTCGCCTGCGCGTGAGCTGGATGGCGCTGCTTGCGGACCTCGGCCTGCCGTGGCGCTTCGTCTCCACCAACGAGTTGGAGCGGGGCACGCTCGCCCCCGCAGCGTCGAGCCTGCGCGTCCTGGTGCTCCCCCGAACAATCGCCCTCAGCGGGATCGAGGTCGCCGAGATCAAGAGCTTTGTCGCGCAAGGCGGCACCGTCATTGCCGACGCGCTCTGCGGCCGCTTCAACGAGCACGGCCTGGTCCGCGCCACGCCGCCGCTGGACGAACTCTTCGGTCTCGACACCTCCCGCGAACCGTTCTCCGCGGAACCGCCGCACCCGCTGGAGACACTTCGCGACGCTTCCGAAGCGGGGAAAACAGCCCTTGTTTCCAAAGACCTGATCGTCGCGCTTCCGCCCGCCTTCTCCGATAAGCCGGCGTGGATCGGCCCGCCGCCCGCCGCGCGGGTGGAGTACCGACGCAGTCCGGTGCTGGCACGACGCGAACAGGGTAAGGGCGTGGGCCTCTACCTGAACCTGGATATCGAGGGCTATCTCGGCTGGCGACTCCATCCCGAGCGTCCGCGCGCTGCGGCCCTTCGCAGCGTGCTGGCACAACTGGCACTGGGACCCGGGCTCGCGCTGCTGCCCGAAGATCTGGAAGCCTCATCGCTTCCGCCCGGAACCGAAATCGTCCGGCTCCGCTGTTCGACCGAGACCACGGGAACGCGTCTGCTCGCGCTGCGCCGGAATCCGCAGACCCGGCTTCACGAGCTGGGGTTGGAGGGCGACACGAACGAGCCGTTTGACAGGCCCGCCCCGTTTAAGATTGTCTGGCGGCAGCCGTGTTGGGTTGCGGACCTGCGTCTCGGTGGAGCGCCTGAGCGCCGCACTGAGTTGGAGGGAACGCTGGACCCGGTGACGCCCACGCTACTGGCCGTCATGGAGAAAGAGCCTCCCAAGATCGAAGTAACCTGTCCGGCCGATGCACGTCTTGGTTCAGTCGCATCGATACCGATCAAACAACCCGGCGGGGGACGGCTCTTTTCGTTCGAAGTGAAAGGTCCCGATCGTCTGGCACGGCCGCACTATGGAAGGCAACTCTGGACGGCGGACGGCAACGCGGAACTGCTGATTCCACTTGCCGTGAGCGATCCGTCTGGCGACTGGACACTGGAGGTCCGCGAGTGGGCCACGTCGGCCTCGACTCGCGCGACACTGAAGGTCGCACCGGCGAAGTAGCCTGCACGATCGTGTTAGAAGAGGAATGACGGTGACGGAGGCCATCAAAGGGGCCCTGCTTCGAAGAGATCCACCCGTTCCGATACCAAAAATTCAGCGCCGCGGGACCAGGGCGTTCCGCGAAAGCGCCAGACCCTCGATCTCCACCAGCAGGTCCGGCCGGTAGATGTCCGCTACGGCGTAGACCGTCGGGAGTTCCCCCAGCCGTCTCTCGCAGACCGCCCGAACCCGCTCGTAATCGTCCTTCCGCTTGATGTAAACGCGCGCCAGTCCGATTCCGGCCAGCGTCGTGCCACGGCCCGGCAGGCCGTGGCGGGCGAGATTCTCCTCGCCAATCAACGCCTCGATGTTGTCCAGCGTCTCCTGCGTCTGGGCCGCCGCGTCGCCGACATGGTGCGTTT
>CAYSBP010000035.1:1522-4350 GCA_964429255.1 uncultured Planctomycetia bacterium | reverse complement strand
GCTCCAGTCCGCCACTGAGTACCCGATTCCGCGCGACGAGAACTTCTGGATCGTCAGGCTCGCGGCATGGCGCTCTTCGGACGACGGGCCGGTGCTGGCCATGCGCGTACCCGAATCCTGCAGGGAGCGGAAGACGAGGCTCGTCTTCCCCCGTATCCTCGGGGATGTCCGTCTCAGCTCGGCCCGGCTTGTTGGATCGCTTGGATGCCAATGGCTTCTCCGAGGGGCATCTGCCAGTCCGCACGCCTCGAGGCGTGCCCTTTGGCCCGCAACGTCTTGAGGTGACGGCCGGGTTCAGGACCCGACCCTCCTAATATACGAGAATCCATTTCATGGCCAGCTGATTCGCACCTTTCTGGGACACGGGGGAGCAGGATCTCAAGCGTGAACGGCTGTCCAGCGGAATCCACTGACAAAACGAATGCCACGCCATGTACTTTATGCGTTAACCGCGCTATAATCACAATTGAAAAAGTGCGTTACGACGCGGGTTTGACGGAAGACTGTCGTTGCGAGTGTACATAATGGTAACCAGGAGGGCTTTGTCAATGAACAGCGTACGCGACGTTTTATCCGGCCGCAGCGCCCCGGTCGTCCAGATCGACGAACGGCAGTCGGTACTGGAGGCCGCGCGTCGAATGCAGGCCAACCGCATTGGCTGCGTGGTGGTGACGCGTGCTGAGAAGGTGATTGGCATCTTCACGGAGCGGGACATCCTGATGCGTATCGTGGCCGAAGGCCGAAATCCGGCCGACGTGCAGGTGGGCCAAGTCATGTCTTCACCCGTTGCCTGTTGCACGCCGGATACCACGCTGGACGAGTGCGTGGCCAACTTCACGGCCAAGCGTCACCGTCACATGCCGGTCGTCGAAGACAGCCGACTGGTGGGCATCATCAGTTCCGGCGACCTTCTGGCCCGTCAGGTGCGCGAACATCAGAAGACGATCATGTATTTGAAGGAGTACATGTCCTCGTCGACGCGGTGATGTCGCGGACCGAGGAACCGGCGACAATGGTGTTCGGCACCAGAAGTGAGTTCCATTTCGGCGGAGGGGGCGTCGATCAGTAAAACGAATGACGGGGATACGGCAGCCGGTGGAGATCACTTCCGGATTTCCTTCACCTCCGACTGCTCGACGGTATGGAGTTCGCCTGCCTCATCCTTGATCAGCAACTGATCGTCCATGGAACCGACCGTGACGGCCTTTATCTCGGTGCCGTCCTTCAGAACGTAGATCTTGGGCTTCACAGGAGCAGCTGGCGCGGCGGGTGCCGCCGGGGTCGCGGGCGCGTTCGCTGCCTGGACATCGACGCCCAGTACCGCGAGACGCTCTGCGGTCTGTTTTCGGGCTTCCTGCAGGAGTTCCCTGGCCGCTTTTGCTGCGCGGTACTCGTTCAGATTCTTGAGGAAGACGGCCGACTGTTCCCTCAATCGGTCGCCGGTTTTGGCCTTCTCCACCGTAAGGGCTTCGCGCTTCTGCGTTGCCTCGGGTGTAAACTGGGCCTCGAGACGGTTCTCCTGTTGAAGTAGCCGATCGAATGTGCGCAAGGTGGTTACGATCTGGTTGCGGTTGACGGTCCTCGCGCTGCGTTTGGCCGTTTCGACCTCTTCGATCTGGGCGATCAGTTTAGGTAGAGACCGGTGGTACTCGGCTAGCCCCGGACCGTCCTGGATGTCGGCGATCTTGAGCAGAACCGGCGGTGGCGTAATGTCCACCTTGTCGTTGGCCACATCATCGATCGTCTTTCTGGCGGCGGCGGCAAACGAATCAAGGTCCCGGATCTTCGTCCATGGATCGGGAAGGGACGCGGAAGGGGCGACCTCCTGAAGGACGTTTCTGCTCCATGTGGTCAATTGGCCAAGTACGACCAGTTCAGTGCGTTTCCTGGCCTCCTCCTCCGCGGCCTTCTTGGCTTCTGTAGCCCTCAACTTCTGTTTCTCCGCAGCCTTCTTGGTCTCCTCAGCTCTCTGTTGCCGTTCTTCGGCGGCCTGGCGCATGGCCTCGGCGCGCTTCGCAGCTTCTTCGGCACGCACGGTACGCGGGTCTTTCTTCGGTGGCGTCGTTGTCGTGGGTGGATTCAGTAGGATTTCCTGGGGCGGTTGCATGGGCTCGGCCGGCCATGCGGGCGACTCCTGTTCCGCGCGGACCCGTCGTTCGATCTCACGCTGCTTCTTCTGCTGCAGAGCCTGTGCCTGCATCAGCATCTGTTGCGCTTGCAGCATGCGCTGCTGCGTTTCGAGCGTTGCCATACCGGGCGCGCCGATGGGACCCAGGATGGCGTTTACGGGTCGCGGATTGCGCCTCTTGTCTTCTTTTGCCTGTGCCAGTTTCTGGAACGCTTCAGCCGTTCGAGGGTCATTCGGGAAGAGCGCTTTCGCCTTGTTGAAATGGATTTCCGCGTCAGTCAGGTAGCCTTTGGCCAGCCAGTCGTGGCCACCATGCACCAAACCTTCGTACTCGGACATGTTCCACCAATGGACCAGGCTGTAGATGCCGAAAACGACCAGCATAACCACCGTCGCCGTCAGGCCCCAGAAGACGATTCGCCCCACGCCCATCCCGGAAACCTCGTTGCGCACCGGCGCGAACGGTTTTACCCCACCGCCGGGTACGGGTCTTAGCGGTGTACCGGGAGCCGAAACGTGTTGTGAAGGTTTGGACATCTCCAGCCTGAACTCCTCGCCCGACGAGGGCGCTTCGGGCGCGCTGAAGCGAACGGGTTGGTGGAGTGCGGGGGCTGCCGGTGCGGAGTCGATCTGGGGAACACTCAGCAGTTGCCCGCAATACACACAGCGTGCAGTCTTCCCCGCTAGCGGGTCAGGAAAG
>CAYSBP010000035.1:0-1422 GCA_964429255.1 uncultured Planctomycetia bacterium | reverse complement strand
CGCTGGCGCTGCCAAGGACGCTACCAAGGAAGCCGCTGGCGCTGCCAAGGACGCTACCAAGGAAGCCGCTGGCGCTGCCAAGGACGCTGCCAAGTAGTCGGTTTCTGGTTGTGTTGCTCAAGACAAGAAGGGAGGAAGCTGCGCTTCCTCCCTTCTCATTTCAGGACAGCCCATGGCCTCCCAACCCGCCACATTGCGTTTGCGACGTGGCCACACCAAACCGCTGCATGCTGGACATCCCTGGGTCTTCGCGGATGCCATCGACGCGGCCGGGAGCGCGTCCGAGGCCGAGGCCGGCGCCGAAGTCCGCGTCGTGGATGCCCAAGGGCAGTTCATGGGGCGCGGCTACTACAGCCCTGACTCGGCTATCGCCGTCCGCCTCCTGACGCGCAACGACGAACCGGCCGACGAACAGCTCCTGGGCAGACGGATCGACGCCGCTATCGCCCTGCGCCACGAGGTGCTGGGCTTCTCCAACCAACCCAATCCGCAAGTCCACAATCCGAAATCGCTCACGACCGCCTACCGACTCATCCATTCCGAAGGCGACGGCTTGGGTGGTCTGGTGGTGGACCGCTATGGCCCGTACCTCTGCGTGCAACTGGGTACGGTGGGCATGGACTGCCGTCGGGACGTGGTCTTCGACCTGCTGGAGAAGCGTCTGAAACCCGAAGGCATCCTGGATAAAAGCGACCGGCGCATCCGGGCCCTGGAGAAATTGCCACAGCCGCAGACCGAGCCGTTTCGAGGCAGGATGCCCGACGCGCCCATTGAAGTGCTGGAGCGCGGCCTGCGCATGAGCGTGGATCTGCGCCCCGGCAAAGGCCAGAAGACAGGGCTCTACCTCGATCAGCGAGACAACCGGTGCCGCTTTGCCGAGTTCGCTTCGGGCAAGGATGTACTGGACGTCTTCGCCTATACCGGGGCCTTCACCCTCCACGCGGCGCGTGCCGGCGCAACGTCGCTGACGTTGATCGAGGCCAACGAAGGCGCACTGAAGGCCGCGCGGGAGAATCTTGCACGAAACGGCGTGGAAGACGCGGACCTGATCTGCGCTGAGTGGTCGGAAGGCTTCCACATGCTGCGCGAGAAGGCGATGGCGTTCGACCTGATCGTGCTCGATCCACCCAAGTTCACGATGCGACGCGACGCGCTTCAGAATGCGTTGTCCGGCTATCGTGATTTGAACGCACAGGTTGCACCTCTCCTGCGCCCAGGCGGGATCCTCTTCACGTGCTCCTGTTCCGGCAATGTAACCGAAACGGACTTCGAGCGTGCCGTGGCCGCAGGACTTACGCACGCTGGGCGTCGCGCCACACTGCTGGAACGCCGTGGCACGGGACTGGACCATCCTACGCTGCCGGGATTCGATCAGGGACGGTATCTCA
The DNA here is from genome assembly GCA_964429255.1 of uncultured Planctomycetia bacterium. GTDB lineage: Bacteria > Planctomycetota > SZUA-567 > H5-PLA8 > H5-PLA8 > CAYSBP01. The sequence continues at coordinate 34 of CAYSBP010000035.1, read as the reverse complement.
AATGCCTTGTGTTGCGGGTCGAGTAATCAAGCGG
>CAYSBP010000034.1:0-19147 GCA_964429255.1 uncultured Planctomycetia bacterium | reverse complement strand
TCGTGCACAAGAAGAAGCTGGCCGAGATGGAGAAGAAGCGCCGCAAGAAACAGGATGCCGGAGGGTCGGCCAGCGGACGGCGCTCGACACGGCGCGTTGGCGATCCAGCGGAGAAATGACCGGAAGACCGCGCGTTGGGTTAGCCCGCGCTTCCTTCAAGGGCGCCCCGCAACATCATCATCGCAGGCATAGGCGCAATTATTCCGGGATCGTGCACCCTCCCGAAATCTACCGGATTTGTTCGCTTTTTGGGCACGGTCATCGGTATTCTAACTATGTCAATCGCCGCTGTTGTGCGGTGTGAAGGAAGGGGTCGGGAACGAAGCATGCGTGTCCGCGTAGGCGTTCCGGTCGTGGTGTGCCTCGCGCTAGCCGCAGGGATGCTGTGGCGCTGGGGGGGGACCGCGTCTCCGCCCGGGCGCATGGAGCAGAACGTGGCGGCTGGGCCGCCCGTCGAATCCGGGCCGGCACCTGCGCCCGGGGTACTTGAGAAGCGTTGGATCTTCGAGGCCGGAAGTGCGGTGCACGCGGCGGCCGCCATTGAGAAGGACCACGTCGTCTTCGGTACGGAAGACGGCCGGCTGATCGCGCTCGAACTGAGCGACGGCAGGCGTATCTGGGAGTACAGGACGGATGCGGCGTTGAGCGCCTCGCCGCTGATCGTCGATGGCGTCGTCTTCATCGGCGACGGGGGCGGGCGGTTCCATGCCGTTAAACTGGAGGATGGAAAGCTACTGTGGCGTTTCGATGAGGCGAAGGACAAGATTCTTTCCGGGGCCGTGAAGGGACCGGACACGGTGCTCTTCGGCTCGTACGATCATTACCTCTACTGTCTTGATCGGAAGACCGGCGTGTTGCGCTGGAAATTTCAGGCGGAAATGCAGGTGCACGGTTCGCCGTGCATTGCGGGGGATGTGGTTGTGATGGCCGGCTGCGATGGCCAGGTGCGTGCCATCGGGGTGGCCGACGGGGTGCAGCGGATGTCGGTGAAGCTGGAAGGAAATCTGGCTGCTGCGCCGGCACATCGTGATGGCGTGGTGTATTTGGGGTCACTCTCCGGCGGTTATCTGGCGTTGCGTTTGGTGGACGCCAAGGTGCTGTGGCGGAAAGAGGATCAGGACGGCCAGTTCTTTTCGACGGCGGCCGTGACCGCCGAGGCGGCCGTCTTCTCGTCGCGGAGCAACGCGGTCTTCAGTGTGCGTCCGGAGAGCGGCGAACGGGTGTGGACGTTCGTGACGAAGGGCGGCGTGGACTCCTCGCCCGTGATCCACCGGTCGGTGGTGTATGTCGGATCGGGTGACGGTAACCTGTACGCGCTGGACCTCGTCGATGGGCGGGAGCTCTGGCATTTTTCGGCGGGATCGCCCATCCAGGCGTCACCGGCCATGGCCGGGACCCGGCTGGTGATTGGCACGGAGGATGGTGCTGTATACTGTTTTTCGGGCACTCCGATGGAGAAAAAATGAGCCCCCCCGCTTTTCTGGTACGCGAGGCGCTGAGTCCAGGCCTGGTCGAATTGCCCGGGCGTCTGTGCGAAGCCGGCTTCGACGTCCGGTTCGTTCCGCACCTGTACCATCTGGCTGAAGAGAGTCCACTCTGGCGCGAGATGGCGGCGCTGGAGGGTCCGTCCGCGTTCCTGCTTCCGTTGTATCCACGGCCTGTCGAAGCATTGTTGCGCCGCCACGGAGCTTGGCCTTTGGGCAGTCTGGCGATCGATCTGCGCGTATGGGAGCATGCGGAGGCACTGGTGGCTGACTTGCGCAAGCGGATGGCCGTTCTTCCCGGGAGCGGCTCGGTGAGCGCCCTGGAAGGCACTGCGGGCCTCCGCTGGTATCCCGTGGTGGACGAAGGTCGTTGTACCCATTGTGGAAGCTGCCGGCAGTTCTGTCTCTTCGGGGTGTACGAACTGGACGAACGGAATCGGATCCGGATCGTGCATCCTGACCGCTGCAAGCCGGGATGCCCGGCGTGCAGCCGGATCTGTCCGCAGGGGGCGTTGATGTTCCCCTTGTACGGAAAGGACGCGGCTATTGCCGGCGCGCCGGGGCAGTATCCGAAGCCGGATGCGGCGGCGCGCAAAATGTACTATGCCCGTACCGGCCTGACTTGTCCGACGTGCGGCCAGGCGGGAAAGCCCGGGGTATCGTCGGCCACGCCGGTGTGCGAGGAGTGCGGGCGGCCGCGCGTTGCCGCCCCGGGCCGCCGCGACGAACTGGACGCGCTGCTGGATGGGTTGGAGCAATTGCGGGAAGGAAAACCCTGACGTGGACCACCCGGGTTACCCCATCGTTCTCACGGCGGACGCTACGCTGACGGCGTGCTATCCGTTGCTCTTTGATGCCATGGTGGTGGCAAGCACGACGACCCGTACGCCGGGATTCATGCTCCGATATCTGATGCCGCGCGCGCATTCGGTCGACGGTCGCGCCATGCGCGCTCCGCTGGGATTGCGACGTATCGAGGGCGCGCTCCTGCGGTCCGGCGTGCCGATCAACGACCTGGCCGTGGTGGAAGAGGCCCATCTGGATTCGGCCATCGGACCGAATACGAAGGTGATCGGCGTATCGACCGGTGAGCCGGCGGGGCGGGGGATGAACTCGTCGACCATGACGGCCATTGCGGGCGGTCGCATCGTCCCTCAGGCTTTTTTCGAGCGGTTGATGCGCCGTATTCGTTGGCTGGTCGCGCGCCGCGCGCCGAAGGCGCGCATCGTCCTGGGTGGACCGGGGGCTTGGCAGCTTTCGCCCGAGGAACGGAAAGCGGAGGGGTTCCACCACGTCATCCAGGGTTATGCCGAGGCGAATGCACCGGAGGTCTTCGAAAAGCTCCGCAAGGGCGAAGAACTCCCGGACGTCGTCGAGGGTCTCTGTCCGGGGCCTGACGACATTCCGTCCATCTGTGGCGCCACAACCATGGGCGGCATCGAGATCAGCCGCGGATGCGGCATGGGCTGCTCGTACTGCACCATCGCGAGGCAGCCGATGGTCCATCTCCCGCAGACGACCATCATGCGGGACGTGCACACCAACATGGCGTTTCATCAGCACAGTCTTTCGCTGCTCAGCGAGGACATCTTCCGCTATGGCGGCGAGAACGGACGGGCGAACCCGGCGGCACTGATCGAACTGATCCGCTTGCTGCGCTCCGTTCCCCAACTCAGGCTGTTGCAAATCGATCACGGCAACCTGGCCAGCGTGGCTCAGTTCACCGATGTAGAGCTGGCGACCGTCCAGCGCCTGTTGACCGGCGGTCCGAAGCATCTCTACCCGTGGGTGAATATCGGCGTCGAAACGGCGTCGGGGATGTTGCTGAAGCGGAACGGCGGTATGGCCAAGCTGGGCGGTTGCCAGCCGCAGGACTGGGGCGAGTTCTCCGCAAGCCAGGTCGAGCGTCTGATCCGGGCCGGCTTTTTCCCGTTCGTCAGCCTGATGTTGGGATTGCCTGGCGAGACGGTGGAGGACGTGATCCGCACCCAGGAGTGGGTGAGTCGGTTCCGTCACGCGCGCCTGGCCATCTTCCCACTTGTCTATGCGCCCATCGATGGGAGCCGGCCGTCGGAGGCCAGGGGTCTGACGGCGCGCCACTGGCAGTTGGTGCGCACCTGTTACCGTCTGAATTTCCGCTGGATCCCCCGACTCTACTGGGACAACCAGGGCGGTGCGGGCGTGTCGATAGGGCGACGGTTGATCTTGAGACTTCTGGGCGTGGGCCAGATCGCGCAGTGGGAGTCCCTGCTGCGCTGGAACCATTGGCGGGCCGAAGAATGAAGTCCGGGCCGCTCAGTTTGGTGCTTCGCAAGGCATTGGACCGGTTGGTCGACATGAGGTCGCCCGAAGGGATCTGGACGGGCCGTCTCTCCTCATCCGCGCTCTCCACCGCCACGGCCCTCAGCGCGCTCTCCATCGCCGCGCAACCCGAGGACGCGACGCGCGTGCGCGATGGCGTCGCGTGGCTGACGCGAACGCAGTGCGCCGATGGCGGTTGGGGCGACACGCCGGACGGCCCCACCAACCTCTCGACCAGCCTGCTGGTTTCCGCGGCGATGAAGCTGGCGGCATCCTCCGGATGTGCGGGCGTTTCTCGCTCTGCGGAAGACCGCCTGGAGGCCTACCTGAGCCAGGCGGCCGGGACGTCCTGGGCGCAGCGCCGCGAAGCCGTTTGCGCGGCCTACGCGCCGGACCGGACCTTTGCGGTGCCGATACTCACCAATCTTGCGCTGGCCGGGACAACGTCGTGGGCGGAGATCCCTTCCCTGCCGTTCGAACTGGCCGCCTTTCCTCCCGGCCTGTTCCGCTTCCTTCGTCTGCATGTCGTCAGCTACGCGCTGCCCGCGCTGATCGCGGTCGGTCTGACGATCGAACGCCACCAGCCGCCCGCCTTCGTTCTGCGGCGCTGGTTGCGTGCCGCTGTGCGCGGCAGGGCGTTGAGGAAACTCGAAGAGATTCAACCAAGCAACGGGGGGTTCCTGGAAGCCATTCCGCTGACGAGTTTCGTAACGATGTGTCTACTGACGCTTTACGGTCACACGCATCCCGTGGCGCGCAAGGGCCTCGCGTTTCTGCGCGCGTCGGCTCGAAGCGACGGCAGCTGGCCGATCGATACGAACCTTTCCGTCTGGCTGACCTCTGCTGCGGTGGCGGCGTTAGGCGAGACGGAATTCGGAGGACCGAAATCAGCGGTCGGAGGTCAGCGGTCAGAGAGCGGAGATCGGGAGTCGGGGCCTTGTTCCTCGCTCCGCGTAACGCGCTCCTGGCTGCTCGCGGCGCAGCATCGCCGTCGTCACCCGTACACCCACTCCGCGCCCGGGGGCTGGGCCTGGACGGACCTTCCCGGCGGTGTGCCCGATGCGGACGATACGGCCGGGGCGATTCTGGCGCTGAAGCACCTGCAGGGGCCTGACGATGCGATCAACGCCGGGGTACGCTGGCTGCTCGACCTGCAGAATGCGGACGGCGGCTGGCCGACGTTTTGCCGGGGTTGGGGCCATCTGCCCTTCGATCGCAGTGCGCCGGACCTGACGGCGCATGTGCTGCGGGCACTGAAGGCCTTCGATCCCGCCACGACGCATGCCCAGGCGCGGTCGGCCACGCGGCGCGGGCTTGGCTACCTGCGCGCGCACCAGCTTGGCGACGGTTCATGGACACCGCTCTGGTTCGGCAACCAGGCGACACGCGATCACACCAATCCGGTCTTGGGAACGGCACGGGTCCTGCGGGCCTTGGCCGACGTGGAGCCTTTGGGTGATGCGGCCCGGCGCGGTTGCCAGTACCTGACCGGTGCGCAAAATGCGGATGGAGGCTGGGGCGGCGCGGCTGGCATCGCGTCAACGACTGAAGAGACGGCGCTGGCCGTCTCGGCGCTGGCGTCGTGGCCCGCGGAAGGCCCCGCGTGCAGAGCCTTCGAGAGAGGTGTACGCCATCTGATGGAGCGGGTAGAATCGGGGGTCTGGTGGATGCCGTCGCCGATCGGCCTCTACTTCGCCCGGCTTTGGTACAGTGAGGAAGCGTATCCGGTGATCTGGACCGTCGAAGCGCTCGGACGGGCGTGGAGGAACGAGGAACGGGGCGCGGGGAGCAAGGGACGAGGAGCGAGGTAGTCACTCTTCACCCGCCATAGGCAACACGGGGATTCGTGATGCAGGTCAGCCCGCCGGGCACCACACCGGCCGAACCATCCGACATCAAAGCGGTGCCTCCGACAGAGGAACTGCGGAGCCGCATTCGCGAGGCGGCCGAGCGCGCGTTGGACGGCCAGGACCGTTCACGCGCGCCCGGTCGCGAAGCGCTGGAGGTTGCCGGTCACGAACTGCTGCGCTCACTCGCCTTGCCCGAGTCGTATCTCGGCTTCGTCATGGTTGCGTTGAGCAACGCTTTCTGGCGGCAGGCCTTCGCGGCCGTGCCCCTCTCGCGGCGGATCCTGCTCCTTCCCCACTGCATGCGCAACGAAGGCCGGTGCGCCGGCACGTACGATTCGCTGGGCCTTCACTGTGCCGGGTGCGGCGCATGTAGCCTCCACGGGTTGAAGGCGCGTGCGGAGACGCTGGGCTACCGCGTCCTGATAGCCGAAGGAACCACGGCGGTCACGGGCGGCATACTCAACGAGGATCTTGACGCGGTCCTGGGCGTCGCGTGTCTCGACTCGCTGGAGAAGTCGTTCAGCCGGATCGTGGAACTGGGCCTTCCCAACCTCGCGGTCCCGCTCTTGCACAACGGTTGTGTGGACACGCAGGCGGAGTTGTCGGTCATCGAGGAACTGCTGGGTGTGCAGGCGTCAGGGACGAACGAGACGCAGACGTACCTGCCGTTGATGCGCGAGGCGCACCGGCTCTGTCGGCACGATGCGCTGCGGGAACTCCTGAGCCCGCAGGTCGATCCGCGCGCTTTGGAAGAACATGCGGAGCCGGCCAGGACGGATGTCGAATCGCTGGCCGTCGATTGGTTGCGCGAAGGCGGCAAGCGGTTCCGTCCGTTCGTAACACTGGCGGCGTATTCCGTGGCACGCCACGGGACGGCGGTCCTGCGTTCCGATGCGAAGTTGGGCGAACGGCTGCCGGTTTCGGTGCGGCGCCTGGCCCTGGCCATCGAGACCCTTCACAAAGCCTCGCTGCTCCATGATGACATCGAGGATTCGAGCATCTACCGGTATGGGCGTCCGACCATGCACCGCGATCACGGTATCCCGATCGCGCTCAATGTCGGGGACTATCTGGTGGGTCTGGGCTACCGGCTGATCGCCGGCGAACGTGACGCGCTGGGGGCCGAGTGCGTGGCGGACATTCTGGGGCACCTCTCCGCGGCGCACCTTCAATTGTGCAAGGGGCAGGGCTCCGAACTTCAGAGCGCTGCGACGGGTGCGTCGCGCGCGCTCGACGTGCTGGCCATCCACGCGCTCAAGACGGCGCCGGCCTTCGAAGCGGCGCTGTATGCGGGGTTGCGCGCGGCGGATGCGGCGCCCGAAGCGGGTCTGCTGCGCCGGTTTTCGACCTTCATGGGTGAAGGCTACCAGATCCTGAACGACCTTGACGACTGGCGCGCCGACGAAGGCAACAAGATCGAGACCGGTTGCGATGTGGCGTTGGGCCGTCCAACGATCCTGCGTGCCTTCGCCCTGGAAGCCGCCGGACCGGATGCGCTGAAGGACGCCGACCACGCGCCAACCTGCGAACAGCGTCTGGCGCTCACACGCCGTGTGTACGAGCAAACCGGCGCGTTCGGCAAGGCCGAGGCGCTGCTGTCGAAACTGCGCGAGCGCGCACTGCGCACGGCCGACGAACTCGCCGATGCCCCCCTGCGCGAACTCTTCAAGTTCCTGGCCCGCGTGGTGCTGGACCGTGGCCGTTAGCGGCTGGCGACCCCGCCCCGTTTGGGATGAGAAGCACTCTTTGGTCAATGACGCGGGGGGATGGCCCTCTCCCTCGCGTGGGAGAGGGACGACGTGAGCGCAGCGAACGCGGGGAGCGGGGGCGGACCGTTGATGTCTTTCGAGTTCCTCGGACACCTCGACGGGTTGCTCGCCGACGGCTGGCACACGCTCGCGCCGGCGCTGCGCGATCCGGTGCTTGGCTCGATCCGGCGCTTCGCCGAACCGGCGGGCGGCTACCGCGGGCGGCATGGTGCCGCGGACAGCTACTACACGGATTTCTCGGTGCGGTTGCTTGATCTGGCCGGTGCGCCGCGGGACGCGTTCGAACAGGTCGCCGCCTTTCTGCGGACGCTTTCGCCCGAGACCGATCTGGTGCACCTCTTCGGCCGGCTGAATGCCGCGCGCGTACTCCGGAAACATGGGATTGCGGCGAGCGATCCGGTCTGTATCGCCGAGGTTCTCGAGAAGCAGCGCGCGAAGGTCGGTGGTTTTGCTCATCCGGGACACGCGGAGCCTTCAGCCTACCTGACCTTTCTGGCCGCGTTGATCTGCGAGATCACCGGCGGTCCGTTCCCTGAACGGGAGAAGGCGGTGGCTGCGTTGCGCAGCTTGCGCAAGCCGGAGGGCGGCTTCAGCGATACACGCGGTGAGACGCAGGCGCAGGCCAGTACCACCGCCGCCGCTGTGGCGGCGCTGGGCCTGCTGGGTGCCGTGGATGTTCAGGAGACCGCGCAGGACGCGCTGTACCTTGCCAGCCTGCAGACGCCGGAGGGCGGGATCCGCGCGCACCGCGAAGCGCCCGGCGCCGATCTGCTTTCGACCTTCACGGTGCTGACCGGCCTTGCCGGCCTGCGTGCGCTGGACCTGATCCAACTCGCGCCGCTCGGCCGTTTCGTTCTCGGTCTGCGCACACCCGAAGGCGGCTTCTGCGGGTCGCTGGCGGACATGGAATCCGATGTCGAGTATACGTACTATGGTGTGGGCAGCCTGTGCCTGTTACAGGCGCACCTGAACGGGAAGAAGCCTTCGTGAAGATCGCCTACCTTGCCGCCGGCGCGGCCGGCATGTACTGCGGCGCCTGCCACCGTGACCTGGCTCTGATCCGCCGGTTGCTCGCGCGCGGACACGACGTCGAGATTCTGCCGCTCTACACTCCGCTGCGGGCCGACGACGCGATTCCGGCGACCTCACGTGTCTTCTACGGCGGGGTTTCGTGCTACGTCGCCCAGTTGGGCGGAATGGGACGGCTGGCCGCGCGGGCGCTTGACGGGCTGCTCTCTAGCCGCCCCATGCTGAACCTGGCCTCCCGGTTCGCCGTCAGCACCGATCCGAAAAGCCTCGGGCCGCTGACCGTCTCCGTGCTTGCGGGAATGGACGGTCGTCAGGCCGGTGCGCTGAGGCAGCTGCTCACGCATCTGCGCGGTCACCGTCCGCAGATCGTCTGCCTCACCAATTCGCTCCTCTCCGGCATCGCGCCCGCCATCAAACAGGAACTCGGTGTACCCGTGGTCTGTTCGCTGCAAGGCGAGGAGGAATTCATCGGCGGTCTTCCGGCACCCCACGCGGAGCAGGCCTACGATTGGCTGCGAAGGAATGCGGCCTCGATCGATCTCTATTTGGCAACATCGGAACGTTCCGCAAGAACGATGACCGCGCTGCTGGCCGTCGACGCGTCACGCGTTCGCGTGATCCGGCCGGGTTTGGACCCGGACCGTTTTCCTGTTTCAGCGCCGCGACCGCGCGAACCGTTTATCGTCGGCTACCTTTCCGTGGTCGTTCCGCGCAAAGGGCTTCACGTACTGGTCGATGCATGGCGGATCCTGGCACACGAACAGCGCCGACCCGTGACCTTGCGCGTCGCCGGGCAAATCCTGAATCGACGGTACTGGAACGATCAGCGGGCGAAGACGCGCGACGCCGGCGCGGGGCGTTTCGAGCACCTCGGTGAAGTGGATCGCGCGGGGAAGCTGGCCTTCTTCAACGCGAGCAGTGCCTTCGTGTTGCCGAGCATCAACGATGAATCGCGCGGACTGGCGGCCATGGAGGCGATGGCCTGCGGGCGGCCCGTCGTTCTCCCGGCCAGCGGTGTATTCCCAGAGCTGATCGCGTTGACGGCTGGCGGATCGCTGGTTCCGCCGCGCGACGCGAAAGCACTGGCGGAAGCGCTGGCGCAGTTGATGGATCAGCCGGAGCGCGCGGACGAACTGGGCCGGAACGCGGCGGCCGGCATTCGCAAGGCGTTCACCGCTGACACCATGGCTGACGGCGTGGAAGCCGTCTTCAGGGAGCTGACCACGCCCTCCGCACCATCCGGAAGATAGGGTCACGTGATCAATCGAAGAACCTGAACGACCTCCGCCCCTGGATCATCTGCTGCACCATTACGGCCAACTCCATCGCGTGATAATCGCCCCAGAGCGAGGACTCACCGTATGGCACGAGATCCGGCTCCGGCCGGTAGTCCCAGCCGTTCGGGCGATGATAGATCGAATGCAGGATCAACCCCTGGTGTTTGGGATTCTCGGAGAGATACGGCGCTGAGAAGAGCGTTCGGGCCATCATCAGGCCGGCTTGGCGGTAACGCGCCGCGGCCGGCTGGTCGTCCTTCCAGAGATACTCGGCCAACCGCAGGTATCCCTGCGCGGCGATGGCGGCGGCCGAACTGTCCACCGGCTCGTGCGGGTTACGCGGCTGCGACGGGCGCGCGTAGACGTTGCCCATCTTCGCCAGCCCCGGCGCACCGGTGTCCCACATGGGGATGCCGTCCGCACAGGTGTGCTCGATCAGGAACTCCGCCGTCACGCGCGCCGCGCGCTCGACGCGTTTCAGCAGCCGCGCCCGGGCGCAGATGCCTTTGAACTCAGCGGCCGGTCGCAAACGGAGAAACTCGAGCTGCTCGGCGGTGCCGCACAGGATCCACGACAGCCCGCGGGTCCAGGTGGAGAACGGCGAGTAGCCCTGCTGCGTGCTCGGGCAGCGGAAGCGGCCGTCCTTGACGTTGAAGATCGCTTCGTGCGCGACGCGGCCCGGCACATCATACGCGTCGCGGCCTTCGCCGTAGAAGACGTTGTGTTTCAGCGTGTTGCCGAGGTGCTCGACGAGACGCTGCAGCAGCGAGATCTTCTCGTCGCATTCGCCCATCAGAAGGTGACCCATCTGGTGCGACAGCGCCAGCGCGCGCAGGCTGCGGATCGTATCGCAGAAGAGCGAATGCGGGCCGTTGAAGGAGTGGATGAAGCCGGTGCCGTCGTGGGTCCTGCTCCAGCGCGCCGCCTGTACCGCGCCGCTGACCTTCAGCGCCATCTCGTAGAAGTCCCGCTCGTCCTCGTTCTCCGGAATACGGCCTTCGTTCATCAGGCGCCGCAGGTTCCCGTAGGTCGAAACGTTGTTGAAGCCATGGTCGTGGACGCCGATGTGCGAGACGTGCGGCGCCATGTAGCGGCGCGTGTTCTCGCGACCCATATCGAGAAACCGGCGATCCCCCGTCGCCTCGAAATACAGCACCTGGCACCCGTACAAAAAGCCCTGGGTCCACTCGGTCCACCCGCGCGCCGTGTAGCGTCCTTTTACGGTGAAGACCGGCGTGCCCTTCCTGGGGTCCCAGGTACGCTCAAGATCGAGCATCTTCTTGCGCGCGAGGTCGAGAAACCGCTTGACGAGCGGGTTCAGTTCTTCAGCACGGATGTTGTTTTCGAGTCGCATCGGATCTCCCGGTTGGCCAGTCACAGGATGCACAGAGCACCCAGAGATGTTATTGCATTTCTCATTTGCCATTGTTCATCGGCTTGCCAACGGATGAACGGCTTGTCGGAAATCGCACGCGCCAATGATCAATGAGAAATGACCAATAACCAATGAAGAATCCCTCTCTGCTCTCTGTGGTGGCGGCTCCCGCGAAGGACCGAGGCACGTTAGCCCATCGAAAGGATGCGTCAATGGTAAGTGGCTACAGCGGCGCACGCCATGGTACTGAAATCCGTTCTTGCAGACCTCACCGCATCGGCGACATTGGCCACCGGGTGACAGGACGACAGCGAACGTGAGCGAACGGACACCTCTTTCCGAAACCGACCATCCGCGGAGCTTCCGCGAAGGGCGCTATGTCTACCCGGTGCTCTCGCGCCGTGCCGGCGGCATCTCGGTCGGCATCAACCTGAACCCCGACAAGGCCTGCAACTTCGACTGCCTCTACTGCCAGGTGGACCGCTCGAAGCCGACGGCGGGCGAGTTGGTTGAGTTGGACGTGCTCGCCGAGGAACTCCGCGCGATCCTGACGGCACTGCAACCCGGTGGACCGCTCTGGCGCGAACCTGAATTCGCCCATCTGCCCACCGAGAAGCAACGCGTCGTGGACCTCGCCTTCTCCGGCGACGGCGAACCGACGACGTTCCGAAACTTCGGCAAGGTCGTTCGCGCCGTGGTCGAAATCAAGGAAGCGCTCGGCTTCGCCGATGCCAGGGTGGTGCTGATCACCAACGCGACGGGACTCCACCGGCCGGACGTGCGGGACACGCTGACGTTTCTCGATGCGCACCGCGGCGAAATCTGGGCGAAGCTCGACGCCGGCACCGAAGCCTATTTCCGCCTGGTCGATCGGACGAATTTCCCCTTCGAGAAGATCCTGGAGAACATCCGCGACTGCGGCCGCGATCGCCCGGTCGTCATCCAGACCTGTTTCGTGAGGATCCGCGGGGAAGAACCCGGTCGCGAGGAACTCGGCGCCTACATCGAACGGCTGCGCGAGTTGGTCCAGGCCGGGACGCGGATCCGGCTCGTCCAGATACACACGGCGGCGCGACGCCCGGCCTACGGAATCGTCTCGAGCCTCTCCGATGCCGCAGTCGACGCCATCGCGCGCCGCGTGCACGACGAAGCGGGGTTAGAGGCGCGGCCCTTCCACGGCGATGTTGCATCGGGGCAGGGCTTGATGGGCGAGGAACCGGTGTGAGTGTGGGACCCAAAGGTGTTCGGCACTTCAGTTGCCACTCCTGATTGTGCTCGTGCTCCTGTTCGTGATCGCAATCGTACGCGCAATCGCTCGTCTCGACAGGCACCGCCTCTTGCGTCGCATCTGGCCTTCGGTCAGAATCGCTCCACCATGACTTCCAATGACGAAAAGGAGACACCCACAATGCGCGCGCGCATCCGTGTTCTACAGGGTCTGGTCCTGACCGTATGCGCGAGTTGGATGAGCCTGGGGCTCGAAGCCGGGGAGAGCGCCAAGGCTGAGCAGTTGCTGCCCGAGAACACGGTGGCGGCGCTATTCCTCCCGGATCTGGGCGCCGCTCGAGCGGCGTGGGGCGGGACCCGATTCGCCCAGATGCTGGCCCAGCCCGAGATGCAGGCGTTCTTGAAGGCGCCCTGTGCGCGCTTGATGGCCAGTTACGAGGCCATCCGGCAGACCCGTCCCATCCTTCCGGCCTTCGCGGATCTGGATGCCGGCCTCCTCTCCGGTGAACTGGCCCTCGGCGTCTATCCGCGCAAGGAAGGTTTCCCACCTGTTGGCCTGATGCTGAGCATCGCCCCGAAGGACCCCGCCGCCTTCCTGCGCATGCTGCCGCCCGACTTCCGCCAGGCTTTGCAGACTGGCGAACTGGTCCCCATGGGCCGGAAGCCCGATGCGCCCGCGCTGGTCTGGAAGAAACAGCGCCTGATGGCGTGCATCCCGCGGACGGAAGCCCCGGCCCTCCTGGCGCGGCTTGAGGATCCGGCCGCTCCAGGATCCCTGGCGGACGCGGCCGCGTTCGCCTCCGCGCGCAGACCTCTGACCAACTCCGCGGGCTGGTTCTACGCCCATGCGCCGCAGATCAAGCAGCTCATGGCAACGCTCGCGAAGGAGGAGCAGCCGTTGGCGCAGATGCTGGGCATCCTGCAGGCGCTGGGCCTGGATGACCTCACGTCCATCTCCGCCAGTCTCGGATTCTCGGGTGCGGACATGATCATGGAGACCTTTGTGGGGCTGGTCCCGCAGCCGAAAAGCCCGCTCTTCGCCCTGGGCGACCAGCGCCAGCCCTTCCCAGCCGACCTGCTGAAGCTTGTGCCAGCCGACGCGCCGTATGTCTGGGCGGGGCGTTTCTCGATGGCGAGCCTCCTGGACTCCATCCGGAAGGTCGTCAAGCAACTCGACCCGGGCGCCGCCGCCCAATTCGAGCAGGCGCTCGGCCAGATGCAGAAGTCGCTGGGCTTCGATCTCCAGGCCGACCTCTTCGGGCCGTTGGGCGACGAGATGCTCCTGGTGGAGACGGCCGTAGATACCGCCCCCATCCTGTCGTTTGTGCCCGGTGTGGTGCTCTGCGTACCCGTCAGGGAACCCGCGAAGGTGACGCAGTCGCTGGCCAAGCTGGAAAAGCTCGTTGCCGGAATGATTCAGAACCTGCTGATGATGGCGGAAAAACCGGGCTTCGCGGAACTGGCCGTGCCGGAGCTGCGGCGCACCGAGTACCGTGGACGTTCGATCCTCTACCTGTACGGCGTGCTTCTTGTGACGCCCGTGTCGATCTGCATCAGCGGGGACCGGATGCTGGTCGGGACGTCCGTCAACGCGGTGCGGCGCCTGATCGACCAGTTCGATCAGCCGACGAACATCCTGGGTAACCGCGCGTTTCAGGAGACGCTGGCGCGCGTGACGGGCAAGCCGTTCGACCCGAATGCGCTGCCGGCGAGTTTCGTCTACGGCGAAGACCGCAGCAGCGGGACCGGTTCGCTGATCTTCTCGGGCTTGAGCATGGGCGGCTCGGCCGTGGGCCTGGGGCTGCTGCAGAATGCGCTCGCCGCGGCCGGCGGTCCGGTCGCCGCCAACGAGAATGCCGCGATGCTGAGTTGCCTCTCCGTTGCCGAGGCCCAGGATCTGTACCGCCAGACCGATTGGGACAAGGACGGCGTCAACGAGTACGCGCAAGCCTTTCGCGGCGATCTGAGCTTGTACGACAAGAAGGCCGGCGAAGGCGACATGCTGCTGATCGACGAGGCCCTGGCCGAAGCGGGCGGCGAACCCGGCGGCGCGCGGGACAAGAGCGGCTACCGGTTCAAACTGCTGAGAGAGCAGGGCGATTTAATGGAAGGCGGGGCCAGGGCGTTCGTGAAGGATGGCAACCAGACGGAAGGCTTCGCGGTCGTGGCCTATCCCACGCGCTACGGCCAGACGGGCCGGCGCTGCTTTGTCGTCTCGGCGGAGGGGGCGGTCTACGCCAAGGACCTGGGACCGCAGACGGCCGAGGCCGTCGCGCAGATGAAGGCCTACAATCCCGACGCCACGTGGACGGAAGTGGAACCCAAGTTCGACGACGTGCCGCAGGCCGGCGACCAATTCGAGCGGTTCATTGCCAGCAACGGCGGCCGCGCCGCTGTGCGCGTCTTGCGCGACATCGACCTGGCGCTCTGGCCGGACGTAGGGTTCTTCGCCAAGCACCGCCGGGCGACCGGCGGGATCGCGATCCGGATGCCCGACGGGGTGCTCTGGCGCACCGAGTTCCCGCCCCCGGCGCCGACCACCAATTCCTCGGCCATGACGTCGGTGGCGACCGTCTCCGTGATGGCCGGTCTGCTGCTCCCCGTCCTGGGGCGCGCGCGACAGCAGGCGCGCAACGCCGCGAGCGCGAACAACCTGGGGAACCTGATCAAGTGCTGCCATCTGTACGCGGACCAGGACAAGGACGGGAACTTCCCCATGAACGCGCTGGATCTGTATCCCGCGTACATTAAGGATGCGCGTGCCTTCAGAAACCCCAGCCACGCCGACGAGGATGTGTCCTATTACTACATCCCGGGTTCGTCGCCGGTGGACGCGACCAACGTGATCTTCTTCGAGTGGGTGCCTGAAGGGAAGGAGCACGAGGGGCGGAACGTCGCCATCGGCGCCGGCAGCATCGAGTGGGTCGGCGAGGAGGAGTTCCAGCAGCGTCTGAACGAGACGGCGAAAGCGCTGAAGGAGAAGGGCATCGGGATAAATCCGATCCCGCTACCCATTTCAAAACTGCAGCAGAAGGGACCGGGTGAGTTCTGAGTGCGTGAGCAACTGGTCAGCGAACCGATCCACAGCCTGGACCCGTTGATCGACACGGCGGCGCTCTCGCGGGGCGAGCCGTCGCTCCCGCGCCGCTTCCGCTGGCGCGAGCGCGAGTACGCCGTCGCCAGCGTCATCGGCAAGTGGAAGACCACCAGTCTGTGCCGCAGCGGCAGTTCTGAGAAATACGTGCGCAAGCACTGGTGGAAGGTCCGCACCGAGACGGGCGAGGTGATGAAGCTTTACTTCAACCGGCAGCCGAAGTCGCCCGGCGAGATGAAGTGGTTCCTCTATTCGCTCGAAGTCCCGGCCCCGTGAGTGAACTACGCGGTGTGGATGGGCAACCGCGGCCTTGCGTTCTTCTTGTGGGGGTGGCACCATCTAATCGTCATCGCAATCGTGTCCGCAATCGTCTCTCGGTCGTTCCTGTCCGACGACACCAGCCGATAGACGATTGCGGACACGATTGCGGTTGCGATTTCCGAGCAAGCGGAGTGCCGAACATCCTCGGATGGCACCGGCCATGGACAGCGCATCGCGCTGAGCCGAGAGCCCCGAGCCGAGGGTGCGCTGTCCGTGCGTATGCCTTCGGCTTGCGGCTCCACGGACAGGACCGGTACTGGAGGGCTTCAGGATCTGGGCGCTGAGGGCCTGTCCATGGCACCAGGCGACCTTCAATCTCAGAATTTACGCCCGGATTGACCCCATGAAAACGGGCGGGACCGTTGCCGGCCCCGCCCGTTCTTCAACATCACGGCTTACGCCGACCTTAGCTGCCCAAGCTCAGTGAGTAGGCGACCACTAGACCCGCAAAGACGACGCTGACCATCGTCATCAGTTTGATGAGGATGTTCAGGCTGGGACCGGACGTATCCTTGAAGGGATCGCCGACCGTGTCGCCGATGACCGCGGCGCCGTGGAGCGGATTCTTGGCCGCCGAGCGGTCCTGGACCACGTTGCCGTCTTTGTCCACGTACTCGCCCTTCTCGTTCTTGAGGTACTTACCGCCCAGGTTGCCTTTCTCGATGAACTTCTTGGCATTGTCCCAGGCACCGCCGGCATTGTTCAACATGACCGCCAGCGCAAAGCCGCAGACCAGACCGCCGGCCAGCAGGCCCATGACACCCGCCACGCCCATGATCAGCCCAACCGCCACCGGAACGATGATGGCCAGCAGCGAAGGCAGCACCATTTCACGCTGCGCGCCGGCCGTGGAGATGGACACGCAACTCGCGTAGTCCGGCTTTTCCGTACCCGCCATGATGCCCGGCTTTTCACGGAACTGCCGCCGGACTTCCTCGACCATGCTGCCCGCCGCGCGACCGACCGCCTTCATGGTCATGGCGCAGAAGACGAAGGCCATCATGCCGCCGAGGAACAGCCCGCACAGGACGATCGGGTTCATCAGCGTCAGGTTGTACGCGTAGACGAAGTCCATGAATCGGGCATCGCCCGTGCCGAGAACCGTAACGCCCGGATTCGCAGTCTGGTAGGCAAGGACTTTGGCGGCCATATCGGCCTTGCGTCCCAGGACCTCCTGCGTGCCGTTGAAGAACGCGTAATCGCCGCCCTGCACCCTGTAGACCAGTTCGGGGGCCTTCACGGCCAGCTTGCCCAACCAGAGCCGGATTTCTTCCAAGTACGCGGCCATCAACGCCATGGCGGTAAGTGCCGCCGAACCGATGGCAAAACCCTTGCCCGTCGCCGCCGTGGTGTTGCCGAGCATATCCAAGGCGTCCGTTCGCTGCCGGACATGCTCGCCCAGGTGTGCCATTTCGGCATTGCCACCCGCGTTGTCCGCGATCGGACCGTACGCGTCGGTCGCCAGCGTGATACCCAGCGTGGCCAGCATGCCAACCGCCGCGAAGGCAACGCCGTAGAGGCCCTTCAGCATCGCGAACTTGTCGTCACTGAAGCCACCGCCGAACCAGTAGGCGCACAGGATGCCGACCACAATGGTGACCACCGGAATGCCGGTCGAGTACATGCCCGTGCCGATGCCGTCGATGATGACCGTCGCCGGACCCATCTTGGCCTGACCCGCGATGCCCTTGGTCGGCGTGTACTCGTCCGACGTGTAGTACTCGGTCGCCTGCCCGATAATCACACCGGCCATGAGACCGGCCACCACCGCGCCAAAGATACCCCAGGCGATGACGCCCGCCCACGCCATACCGGCCATGGCGAGCAGAATCAGGATGGACGAACCCAAGGTTCCGCGAAGGAGTGCGGTAAGCAGATTGCGCTGTGTCGCATCTTCCTTGGTGCGGACCATGAAAACGCCCAGGATCGAAAGGATGTTGCCAATCCCGGCCACCGCCATCGGGGCGAGAATGTAGGACAGGTTAGGCATCTCACCGGCGGCCAGCGGAGTCGTGGCGACAATCGAAGCGCCCAACGCCGCTGTGGCCAGGATCGAGCCGCAGTAGGACTCGTACAGATCCGCGCCCATGCCGGCCACGTCACCGACGTTGTCGCCGACATTGTCCGCGATCGTCGCCGGATTGCGGGGGTCGTCTTCCGGAATGCCCGCTTCCACCTTACCCACCAGGTCCGCGCCGACGTCCGCTGCCTTGGTGTAGATGCCGCCGCCCACGCGCGCAAAGAGCGCCTGCGTCGAAGCACCCATGCCGAAGGTGATCATCGTGGTCGTGATCTCGATCATCTTGGCCTTGACGAAATCGGCGTTCGCCACCAATGAACCGTCCCATGCCGCGCCATGTTCCATCAGCCCCAGTTTGTCGGCCAGATGGGCGGACATGCCAAACATGTTGCTGTTATACACGTGATCCAGAAGGAGATACCACGCGGCGATGTCCAGCAGACCGAAACCGACCACGACCAGGCCCATCACGGCACCCGCGCGGAAGGCCACTTGCAGTCCCTGATTCAGCGACTTGCTCGCGCCCTGCGCCGTCCGCGATGAAGCGCTCGTCGCCGTCTTCATGCCCAGGAAGCCGCAGAGGCCGCTGAAGAAACCACCCGACAGGAAGGCCACCGGCACGAAGGGGTTCTGCACATCGAGGAATGCCAGGACGGTGAAGATGATCAGCAGAACCACAAAAACAACCGAAACCACCCGATACTGACGGTACAGGTACGCGTAAGCACCCTCGCGCACCGCCTGCGCGATCTCGCGCATCTTCTCGTTGCCATCTTCCGCACCCATCACGCCCTTGTAGAAGATGTAGGCGAAGATCAACGCCAGGATCGAGCCGATGGGCGCCAGCCAGAAGAGTTGCTCGGCCAGCTTGCTGGATCCACCCACATTAGCTGTTGCCGGCGCGGCTTCCGCACCGGGTACGCCTGTACACAACGCGAAGGCGCCGAGCGCCAACGCCAGCATGCCGGGCCAGTGCCGCAGCATGGTGCTACCTCGTGATCCGGAACTCATTCCGAAACCCTCCAATCAATGGTACAGCCCGCCCCGAGGGACCGGGACTCCGGTCAACTCGTGGTTAGGAAAAGGAAAGGTGAACGGATGCTTCTTACCTGCACCCACTGGTCAGGAAAAGTGAAAATCCCACACGCAGATCGGAATATGACCAGCGCTCAGGAAGGGGACGCGTCCGAGTCAAAACAACCTGTTCTGAACAGGCAAGCAAAGCGAAACGAAACACCATCTTCGGGAAGGAACCCAAAGTGGATGATGTTTATAAGACATTACAGAGTAACGACTAACAATGGAGCCTGACGGCTAACGGCCGAAGCGCATCCCGCCGCCCATGCGGTCCTTGCCGCTGGTGCGCTGTTTCCGGCGCCGCCGCTCACTGGGCTTCTCGA
>CAYSBP010000033.1:14587-19641 GCA_964429255.1 uncultured Planctomycetia bacterium | reverse complement strand
GCGCTGGCGCGCCGCCAATTCCTGCCGAAGTTTGTGGCTCGTCGATTCGAGCTGCTCGGAGCGCTCCGCGGTCTCCCGCTCCAACTCGACCCGCAGGCGCTGGACCTCATCCTCCTGGCGTCGCGGACCGCTGGTATCGCGGATCAGGCACAACCACCGCGCTTGGCCGCTGGAATCCAGGAGTGAGACGCGAAGTTCGGCCGGATACCGCGTGCCGTCCTTCCGCTGCAGGTAGACGTCGATGGTGGTCGGCCCCCTGGCGCGCACCTGCCTCCAGAGATCGGCCGCCATCTCCTCGTGCGAACCCGCAACCAGGTCGCGCAGGTCCCGCCCGATCAGCTCCTCGCCCGCATAGCCCAGCATCCCGCAGGCACGGCCATTGGCCTCCAGCAGACGGCCTTGGTCATCGTGGACCAGAAACGCTTCGCTGGTATGCTCGACCAGGATGTTCAGCCAGGCAGAACGCGTATCGATGTCATGCTGGTTGCCTGGGGACCGGAAGACCGCTTCGACGACCTTCTCACGCAACTGCCGGTCGTGCACCAGAACCACATGCGCGACCACTCGACGCGCACACCCCGCAGGCGTCAGGAAACGGTAGTCGAACGATTGCAGGTCCTTGGTCTCCGCAATGCGCTCGCGGAGCGGCGGACCATCGACGGGCGGCATCAGCCGATCCACGGTCTCCCCCACCATCCGAGTCAGATGCTCCGGGAACTCAACCAGCCCCGCCCAGCCTGGGTTGGCCGAAAGGATCCGCCCCGAACGCAGTATGAAACGCCCGACACCATCCTGGGTGATCTGCAATAGCCGATCGTGTAACTTGGTCATCTCGAACGGCTCCTCGCCAAGACCAGACCGTAAACACAAGAGACGATGAGCATAAAGTCGGACCCGACGAACGGCAACGGAAGGGGAACGGTCTCAGGGCCTCCTCAAATCGCGATTGCCGTTCCACGCGTTCTTGGCATCCTTGGAACACATGCGCAGGAAAACCGGGAAACCATGGGCTGTCGTGCTCCTCTCGGGCGGCCTCGACAGTGCGACGGCTGCCGCGTGGGCACGATCGAAAGGCTTCCGCCTGGCGGCCCTGAGCATCCACTACGGCCAGCGACATGCCGTGGAGGCGCACGCAGCCCGGCGGGTGGCCAGGAGCCTGGGCGTAGCGCGACACGTTGAAATCTCGGTTGATCTGGCGCGCATCGGCGGTTCGGCATTGACGGATCGACACCTCCAGGTTCCCAAGGCCCGCGCGTGGTCGCAGATCGCGCACGGGATTCCCATCACCTACGTGCCGGCGCGGAATACCGTCTTCCTGTCGCTTGCGCTGGGTTTGGCCGAAACCCTCAGCGCCCGCGATATCGTGATCGGGGTCAACGCGCTGGACTACAGCGGCTATCCCGATTGCCGTCCCGCCTTCATCGACGCCTTCACCCGGCTCGCGAGGGTGGCGACGAAGGCCGGCGTCGAAGGCCGGCGATTCCGCATCCACACACCGCTGATCCGGCTGACAAAGGCACAGATCGTGACGCTGGGCCTGCGGATGGGTGTCGATTTCGGGCTGACCCATTCCTGTTACGACCCGGTTCGGCGCGGGAAGCGGTTCCTGGCCTGCGGCCGCTGCGATTCCTGCCGCCTGCGAAAGAAAGGGTTCGAGGAAGCCCGGCGGGAGGACCCGATCACCTACGCGTGACGAGCCCTCCGACGGATTGCGTTACGTGACGCATGCCCCCGGCTTGCGTCACCGTCCGGAGAATGCGGTTCCAGTCCCAGGAGAGCGCCCCATGAGTTCGCCTTCGCCGTGCCGCACCGAGATCCTCTCCATTGGCGATGAATTGATGTTCGGCCACATCGTGGACACCAACTGCGCGTGGCTGGCCGCCCACTTGCTGGGTCTGGGCATGCCGGCCAGCCATTTCCAGACCGTGGGCGACGAACTGGAGGATATCGTTGCCGCCTTCCGTCTCGCGCTTTCGCGCGCGGACGTTGTCATCGCGACCGGCGGCCTGGGGCCGACCGGTGACGATCTGACGATGGAAGGTCTGGCCCGAGCCGTCGACCGGCCGCTGACCCACCGCGAAGAAGTGCTGGACCAGATGTCGGCCCGGCTGAAGCGTCCCAAAGATCGGTTCACGACGGCCAATCGAAAACAGGCACAGTTGCCGGAAGGTGCGATGGTCC
This sequence comes from uncultured Planctomycetia bacterium, assembly GCA_964429255.1. Classification (GTDB taxonomy): domain Bacteria; phylum Planctomycetota; class SZUA-567; order H5-PLA8; family H5-PLA8; genus CAYSBP01. The sequence continues at coordinate 17,460 of CAYSBP010000033.1, read as the reverse complement.
TCCGCAACGACTGGGGCACGGCACCCGGTGTTCGGCTGCCCTTGAAGGAGGACCGCGAAGTCTACCTGATGCCCGGCGTGCCGCGCGAAATGAAAGGCATCTTCTCGACGTGGATCGAACCGGCGTTGCGCCAACGGTCCACCAACACGGTGCTCTACCGGTACTACCACTCCTTCGCGCTGCCCGAATCGATCGTCGGCGACCGGCTGAAGGATCTGATGGAGGCCGGCCTGAATCCCGATCTCGGAACCAAGGTCGGCGGCGGTATCGTGAGCGTCCGCGCCGTCGGCCGCGGCGCGGATCGGGCCCAGGCCGAGACGGCCCTGAACGGCGTCGATGGGCGCGTTCGAGAGGCTCTGGGCGAGTTCTTCTTCGGTACGGACGAAACCACCCTTGCCGCGGCCACGTTTCAGGTGTTGCGCGAGCGGAACCTGAAGGTCGCGCTGGCCGAAAGCTGCACCGCCGGTCTGGTCGCTTCGCTGCTGGGCGCCGTACCCGGCATCAGCGCGTGCCTGATCGAAGGCGCAGTGACCTATGCCAACGAAGCCAAAATGCGCGTCTGCGGGGTCCGCGAAGAGACCCTCAAGGCACACGGTGCGGTTTCGCACGAGGCGGCTCGCGAAATGGCGGCGGGCCTCCGTGAGCGCTCGGGCGCCGACATCGCCGTGAGCGTCACCGGCATCGCAGGTCCCGACGGCGGTACGCCCGAGAAGCCGGTGGGGTTGGTCTGCTTTGGCATCGCGACACCTCGCGAGACGCGCAGCGACGAGCGGCGTTTTTTGGGTTTCGATCGCGCGGCCGTGCGCGACCGTTCCGCACACACTGCGCTCGACCTGCTTCGCCGCGCGGCGCTGGCGTGGACACCGTGACGGGCAGGTGCTTCGCGGGCCCATCGGGCGCTCGTCGTACCAGCGCAGGCTGAAGGGTATTCGCATGCGCAACGTGTGTCGGGACACTCGTCAGTCCGCAACGCCTGATGCAGGACCTACTTTTTTCTGTGACTCCGGCGATCTGCCGGTAAACTCCTTCCGTGAGACGCGAGGTGGTGCATGGGACAGCCCGTCAGAACCGAAACTGCGCTCTGGGGTCAGCTTCCGGCCGGCATGACGGCCGAGGCGTTCGAGGCGCTCTGCGATCACTGTTCGAAGTGCTGCTACCGGAAGATCATCGTAGGGCGTTCAGTGATCATCACGCCCTTTCCCTGCCACTTCCTCGACTGCAATACACACCGTTGCTCGGTGTACGCCGAACGCCGCAAGCACAACCCACACTGTCTGGGCGTGATGGAAGGACTGAAGGTCAGCGCCTTCCCCGAGAGTTGCCCTTACGTCCGTCACTTCGCGCCACCCGGTTACCGGCCAGCCATCGATTCGTGGTCATGGGACGGCCAGTGGGACGACTTCGATGCACTGGCCGACGATCTGGATGTGCCGCCGCACATCCGAGAAGCGGTCCGCGCGCGCGGCCCGCGCGCCCTCTTGCCGTGGGAGGAGCCCGGCGACGAACAGCAGACGTGCTGTTCGCGCTGCGACAAGAGGGTCTGAGCATGGCCGCGGAGTCTCTGAAACCCTCACCACACGATGCCAAGACGCAGCGTCTGCGCCTCGACACGGTCCGCGAACTGGGCTCGGAAGTCGACCTGGACGTCCTTCGCAAGGCGTGATGGACCAAGACGTCCACCCTGCAAGATGTTCAGACAAAAAAAACCCCCGCAAGCGGGGGCGGCGGCGAGGTAGCCATCTTGTTCAGTGGAGGCCTATCAGGGCCTCAAGATTGAATCTGTTAGGCACCCGCCGTCACTCATTATTATCGGCGCGTCATGGGCCTAATCCACAAGGAAAAATCCATATTTTGTGGCGGCACTCATGCACATGTGCCGAACGTGCCACCGATCAGGCCGGCAGGATGTGCTTGCGCGTTGCCTGCATCAGATAGGTGTGCGTACCCACGGCGTCCGCATCCTTCCCCGCATTTCCTGGCGCCGGGCTCCGCTGGACGTAGCTTCCATCCGACTGCATGTCCCACGCCTGACGGCCATCGCGGAGCATGACCTGCAGGATATCCCAGCAGCGTTCACGACCCGGCCGGCTCTCAATCGGTGTGACCGCCTCGACGCGCGCCAGCAGGTTGCGGTACATCCAGTCGGCCGAACCGATGTAGAACAGCCCGTCCACTTCGTCCTGGGCGGCGTTCCGGAAGTAGAAGATGCGCGAATGCTCCAGGAAGCGACCGATGACGGAGATCACCCGGATATTCTCGCTCAATCCCTTCACGCCCGGACGCAGGCAACAGAAGCCGCGGATGATCAAGTCGACCTTCATGCCGGCCTGCGAAGCTTCGTACAGTTTCTCGCAGACGTCCTGCTCCTCCAGGCTGTTCACCTTCGCCACGATCCGGGCCGGCCGGCCGGCCTTCTGGTGCTCGATCTCCTGATTCAGCAGGCGCATCAAACCTGTCTTGAGGTTGACCGGAGCCACCAGCATCTTGCGGTAGTCACGTTTCAGCGAACGGCCCGTTAGGTAGTTGAAGAGTTCGATCACATCCTGCGTAAGGACCGGATCACAGGTAAAGAGACCCAGATCGGTGTACAGCTTGGCGGTCTGGACATTGTAGTTACCCGTGCCGATGTGTGCATACGCCCGCAGACCGTCCTGTTCCTGCCGGACCACCAGCGCCGTCTTGGTGTGCGTCTTCAGTCCGACGATGCCGTAGACGACATGGACGCCCGCCTTTTCGAGCAACTGCGCCCAGTAGATGTTGCGTTCTTCGTCAAAACGCGCCTTCAGTTCAACCATACAGACCACCTGCTTGCCCGAGATGGCGGCGCGGATCAGTAACGGGATGAAGGGACTGTCGTCGCCGGTACGGTACAC
>CAYSBP010000033.1:4901-14487 GCA_964429255.1 uncultured Planctomycetia bacterium | reverse complement strand
ATCCCGCTCAATCTCCGCGTTGCGCGTCAGCCGGAACGGCATGACGTCCAGCACGCTCATGTTGGGAAACAGGTGGTGGATGTTGTCGCGGATCAGGTCCAGTAGGCTGACAAAACGGAATCCAGTCCCGCCGGCGTCCTGACTCAGTTGAACCCACTGGGGTAGTACCTTGGGGATTTTGACCCGTGCGAAATGCTCCTCGTTGCGCTCGGGATTCCGCAGCAACACCCCCAGGGACGTGGACAGGTTCGAGATGAACGGGAAGGGATGCCCGGGATCGACGGACAGCGGCGTCAGGACCGGGAAGACCTGCGTTTTGAAGTATTCGCCTGCACGTCCGCGCTCCTCGCCGCTCAGATCCTCGAAGTTCAGTAAAAAGATGTCGTGCAGGCTCAGTTGCGGCAGGATCTCCTTCCTATAGCAGTTCGCCTGCAGATGCAGCATCGCCATCACTTTGGTACGGATCTCCGTCATCAGGCTCTGGAGCGTGTACCCATCCGCGGTCCGTATGCGCACCCCCGCCGCCAACTGCCGCAACAGCCCGCCCACTCGCTTCATGAAGTATTCATCGAGGTTCGAAGTGAAGATGCCCAGGAACCGCACGCGCTCGAGCAGTGGCGTACGCTCGTCGATCGCCTCGTGAAGCACCCGCCGGTTGAACTCGAGCCAGCTCAGTTCGCGATTGAGAAACCGGCTGTTCGCCGTCGCCGTGGCCGTCGCTGTCGCTTCGGCTTGCGCCTTTGCTGCCGCTGCTGCCGCATCTGAACGCCGCGTCATGAGGAGTCTCCTGATCCGGTGCCGTGCCTGGCCAGTTCTTCCGTGGGCACCCAGCGGGTGCTAAACTCCATCTTACGGACGGAGATTCCAGTCCATTTTGGCGGTACGCACAGACCATCGTTTGCGGTTGGCCAACAGTCCGTTGAAACAGAAGCTAAAAAGTCTGATTCTGGACGTGTGGGTCATGCGAAGTCCCTCGAAGGAGAGGGCACTGCAACACCAGTCGCACGCTGCGCCCGGCCCTGCCGGGTCTTTGCCAGGGTCTCCACGACCTGACTTGGCACAGGAACGGAGGGGCAGTACACTGCAGCAGGAGATTGGCCATGAGCGATAACCAGAAGGAAACAGATGTCTTTGCCGGTCTGGTGGGGATTGAGTTGAGCGTGGAACGCTTCGATTTGGGCGACGGCGTTTCGATTGCGCAGGCTCATGCGCACCTCGTGAACCCGTTCCTGGTGGCCTTCGCGTCTTCTCAGGAAAAGGGCTTCTCGTCCAGATTCATGGGTTCCGACGAGAAGATAGGCGTGAACCTGACGGCCGAGTTGTGCGTGCCGGGCACGTTTCCCATCGGCAGGTGGAACAACCCGATCAACGTGATTCGATGGATCCTGGCCATGCTTCGTCTTTGGGCCAGTCCCCATATCAGCGCGCCGGTGATCTCGGACATCTCGCTCGTGCAGGCCAATTCGGCGGGCGACCATGAAGGACGCCTGATGCCGTTCGAAACCGCGCCGCGCGTGTTGAAGATCGAAGAACCGGCTGGACGCAAGGTCGATGCGAAGTGCCTCGACTGGATCAAGGCAAACTGGCGCCACGCCGCGGCGCTGCGCAAGGAGCACAAGGAGCTTCATCTGGCCATCGAAGCACTGGACCAGGCGCAGTTTATGCGCGATCCTTCGCTGGCGCTGGTATCGCTGTGGGGCGCGCTGGAGAACATTTTCTCGCCCACCAAGACCGAGCTGCGGTTCCGTCTCTCGGCCTTGGTGGCCTCCTACCTGGAGGCACCGGGTCCGAAGCGTCTGAAACTGCAACAACACGTGGCCCGTCTGTACGACGCGCGAACCACGCCATCCAACAGCGGCGCCGAAGATGATCCGGCGGTGCTGACGGATACGTTCGAACTCCTGCGTCGTGTGATCATCTCGATCATCGACCGGCGGCACGTGCCGTCGAAGGAAGAGCTGGAGGCCAACCTCTTCGGCGTCACGGAGACTCGCTTCGGTTAAACCCATGCCCCTCCTTCCCCTCATCTGTCTGGCTCTACTGCTCACGAGCGTCGCCGTGCCCGCTGAGGAATCGGCCAGCGAGATCCTGCCTCGGCAGCTCCAATCCGTCGAGCGCGGACTGCTGTGGCTGGCCAAGAACCAGGCACCCGATGGTTCATGGGGCGCCCGGGGGCCGTTGGAAGGGTACCGCATGGCCATGACTGGACTGGCCGGACTGGCCTTCCTGTCGGCTGGCCATGTACCTGAACGCGGGCCCTTCGGCCCACGCCTGGAACGCGCGATCCGCTTTATCCTGAAGAGTCAGCGAAACGACGGGCTGATCACCACACCCAACGACAACCAGTCCATGTACGGCCATGGTTTCGCCATGACCTTCCTGGCCGAAGCGTACGGCATGGACCTGAGCAGCGAACTGAGCGGTTCGATCCGTGAGTGTCTGGTCAAGGCCGTCAAGCTGACGGACCGCGCGCAGTCGAGCTGGGGCGGCTGGTACTACTCCCCGAACAGCTCCACCGATGAAGGCTCGGTGACCATCACGCAGGTACAGGCCCTGCGCGCCTGCGCAAATGTCGGAATACCTGTGTCGCCGAAGACCATGCGCAGCGCACTGCAGTACATCCAGAAGTCGCAGAACTCCGACGGCGGCGTCCGCTACACGGCCCGTTCCCCCGGTGGTTCCTCCGTCGCCTTGAGCGCCGCTGGCGCCGAACTGATGCTCATGGGTGGCCAGTACGAAGGCAAGGAAACCAAGAGGATCGCCGAGTACCTGAAGCTGAACCTGAACTCCGACGCCTCCCAGGGCTACCACGACATGTATACCAACTTCTATGGAACACAGGCCATGATCCAGATCGGCGGAGCGTCCTGGGAGAAGTACTACCGTCCCCTGCGCCGCCGGCTCCTGAACTCGCAGTCCAGCGACGGCTCCTGGACCGGCGACATCGGGACGACCTACTGTACCGCCATTGCCGTCATGATCCTATCCTCGCCGTATACCTATCTGCCCATTTTTCAGAAGTGATCGCGTCTTCGCTGCACTCGCAAAAAGAGGTCCCTCTCGGTAAGCTCCTTGGCTCAACGGTGACACTGTGGCGGAGGAACCCGTGCATATCGAGCGACTGGTGATTTCCGATGCGGGACGGTGCGCGTTCGAGGACGCGGAGTTGGACGATCGGCTTGCGCCGGACCAGGTCCTGATCCGCGTGCAGGCTGCGCTGCTCTGCGATGGTCCGGCCTGTTCGGCTTTCGCTGGTCTGTCGAAGCCGGCCTCCCTGCCGCATGAAGTGCCGGCTGGCCTGTTGGGGGACGTCGTCTCGGGAGCGCTGCCCGGCGGGATGCGGGTGGTCTGCCGCGGGCCAGTGGGCACACAGGTCAGGGTGCGCGCCGGTGCGTGCACTGCGGTGCCTGAGGATGCAGTCGACGAGGTGGCCATCTTTTTTGCGGTAGCGCAGGAGGCACTGGCTTCGGTCCGCGTCGCACCGCCGCGCCTGGGTGAGAACGTCGTGGTGCTGGGGCAGGGCGTTCCGGGAAACCTGATGGCGCAGATCTACCGACTCTCCGGTGCGGGACAAGTGGTTGTGGTGGATCCGCATGCCCAACGATTGGCCATCGCACAGCAGTGCGGTCTGGAGAGAACTCTCGACGTGCGCGAACGATCACTACGGGAATGGCTGTGCGAACTGGCGCCGCGCGGCATCGAGTTGCTCTGCGTCGCCGAAGAGGGACTAGGACTGCTTCCCGACGCGATGCCGTTCGTCGCTACGCACGGTTTCGTCACGCTGCAGGCTCCACCCTATGAAGCCGCGGCGCAGACGTTGTGGGCGCTGGTCATCGAACGCAGCCTGGCCGTGCTGGGTGCGCCGGGCCTTCAACTGACCGACGCGCAGCGCAGCGCCGACGCTCCGATGCTGATGGACTGGCTGGCGACGGGGCGGCTCTGGACCGAACCGCTCTGCACGCAGAAGCTGTCACGCCATCAGGCACAGGATGCATTCGGCGGCCTGCGCGACCGCGCCGACGAGTTCCTGGGTGTGATGCTCCAGATGTAGCCGCCGAGCGAAACTCCGATGCGTCAGCGTTTTCGCTTGACCGCCTTGCGGATGCGTTTTTTCTTTGCCGCCTTGACGGGCTTCCTGCGGGCGGTCGGCTTCACGGTTTTCCCACCGGTGGACGGGCGTCTGGCGGAACGCTTCCTGACGCTCGGCCGGGCTTTCTTCTTTTCTTTCTTCGCGGCGTTCTTCTTCGCCTTTGGTCGGGCGGCCGGCTTCTGCCGGATGGCAACCGGTGCTTTCCGTACGGGAGGCTTGGGCGCCACGGACTTCTTCACCTGCGCCCGGATGATGTTCAGCGCGCTGCCGGCCTTGAACCATTCAATCTGTTCGGCGTTGTAGCTATGGGCCAGCGAGCACTCCTCCACGCGGCCATCGGCGTGATGCAGGCGCAGCGTGAGCCGTATTCCGGGGGCAAACGAGGTCAGTCCATCGATGTCCACCCGATCGTCCTCGCGTACCTTCTCGTAGTCGGCTGGATCCGCGAAAGTCAGGGCCAGCAGGCCCTGTTTCTTGAGGTTGGTTTCGTGGATGCGGGCGAAGCTGCGCACGATGACGGCGTGGCTACCCAGGTGTCGCGGTTCCAGCGCGGCGTGTTCGCGGCTGGAGCCCTCGCCGTAGTTGCTATCGCCGATCGCGATCCAGGCGATGCCGTGGGCGCGGTAGTCCCGCGCGATGGCAGCGTAGGTCTGTCCTTTGGCGCCTGTGCGGAGGTTGGTGCCCATGCCGGTCTCGCCGGTGAACTCGTTGACTGCGCCGAGGAACATGTTGTCGCTGATGCGGTCCAGGTGTCCGCGGTAGCGGAGCCACTTGCCGGCCGGCGAGATGTGATCCGTCGTACACTTGCCTTTTGCCTTCATCAGTACCCGCGCACCGGTCAGGTTCCAGCCGTCCCATTTCGGGAAAGGCTCGAGGAGTTGCAGGCGTTCGGACGAGGGTGCGACGTCCAGCCGGACCTGTCCGCTATCCCTGGCCGGCGCCTGGAATCCGTGATCGTTGAAAACAAAACCGTTGGGCGGCAGGTCGTCGGACTGCGGCGGGTCGAGTTTCACCGGTTCGCCGCGCGCACCGGGGATCGTGTCCGTCAAGGGGTTGAACGAGAGTTTGCCGGAGAGCGCCAGCGCCACGACCATCTCGGGCGAACCGATGAAGGCGAGCGTACTCTTGAAACCGTCGTTGCGACCGCGGAAATTGCGGTTGAAGCTGGTCACGATGACGTTGGCCCTGTTGCACTTCTCGTCTTCGGGAGGCACGCCATCGCGCTTCCACTGTCCGATGCAGGGCCCGCACGCGTTGGCCAGGATTGAAGCGCCGACTTTTTTCAAGTCTTCGAGCAGACCGTCGCGCTCCAGCGTGCTGTAAACCTGATCCGAGCCCGGTGTAACCAACAGCGGGGTACGGCAGGCCAGGCCCTTGGCCACCGCCTGCCGTGCGAGATGCGCCGCGCGGCCGATATCTTCATAGGAACTGTTCGTACACGACCCGATCAGGCCGACCTTGATTTCGTCCGGGTAATTCTCGCGCGCTGCGTCGGCCTTCATGCGACTGACCGGGTGCGCCAGATCGGGGCTGTGCGGACCGACCAGCATGGGCTCAAGCCGGTCGAGGTCGATCTCGAGGTACTCGTCGTAGAATTTCTCCGGCCACGACGCGACCTCCGGATCGGACTGCAGGTCATTGAGCACCAACTCAGCTTCGTCGGCCACCCCTGCGCGTCGCGTCGCGCGCAGGTAGCCCAGCGTTCGTTCGTCGCACGGGAAGAGGCTGGTAGTCGCGCCCAACTCCGCACCCATGTTGGTGACGGTGCCGCGACCGGTCAGGCTGATCGAGGCCACACCGGGGCCGAAGTACTCGATGACTTTGTTGGTGCCGCCGGCGCAGGTGAGCGTCTCCAGCATCTTCAGGATGATGTCCTTGCCGCTCGTCCAGCCGTTCAGCCGGCCCGTCAGGCGCACGCCGACCAGTTTTGGGCATAGCAGTTCCCACGGCATACCCACCATGACGTCCACCGCATCCGCACCGCCGACACCCGAGGCGAACATGCCCATGCCGCCGGCATTGGGCGTGTGGCTGTCGGTGCCGATCATCAGGCCGCCGGGGAAGGCATAGTTCTCCAGGACGACCTGGTGGATTATGCCTGAACCAGGCTTCCAAAAGCCCATGCCGTACTTCTTCGCGGCGTTCGCGAGGAATTCGTACACTTCCTTGTTTTCGCGCAGTGCGACGCCCAGGTCCTCCTTTGCACCGGCACGGCCAACGATCAGATGGTCGCAGTGCACCGTGGTCGGCACGGCGACCCGCGTGCGGCCCGAGGAGACGAACTGAAGGATGGCCATCTGTGCGGTTGCGTCCTGCATGGCCACGCGGTCGGGGCGCAGGAGCAGGAAGCTGCTCCCGCGTTCGATCGACTGGCCGTCCGCGTCGTTCAAGTGCGCATAGAGGATCTTCTCGGCCAGCGTGAGCGGGCGGCCAAGGCGCTGTCGGACCTGTGCCACACGGTTGGGGTAGGCCTGATAGAATCCGCGTACGGCGTCCTGTTCCAACATGCAGTGTACTCCTCTTCTCCGCGAAATGGCGGGCTTCGTCGTGTGGGACGAAATGGCCCTGTGTCGTTCATGTGTTGAACCGAGTTTAACAGTCCGCTGGGATGACGTCTACGGCGGCTGGCGGAAAGGGAACGAGAGGGTGCCACCGGTTAAATCGTCGTCGTGATCGTTGTCGTAATCCTTGTCGGTCGGTACCGTTGCACCCGAACGACCGACGACGATTACGACGAGGATTGCGACTACGATTCCCCGCAATCCGCGGACCGAACTCCATTGGGCGTCACCCGCTCAGCAGCCTTCCGCGTCGATCCTCGGCGGCATACCGTCCGAGCCGGGCCGTTCGCCCTTTGGGCGTGTCTTCCAGCGTTTGTGCACCCATAGCCATTGCTCGGGATACGCACGGATCGCCTTCTCGTATGCGGCATTGATGCGGGTCACGATGGCCAGTCGGTCGGCCTCGTAGTCGCCGGTCTTCTCGAACTCGATCGTGTCCCACACATTGAAGACGTGGTGTACACCGTCGGGCAGACGGTTCAGCGTGGCCACAATGATCGGCGCTCGCGTCGCGATGTGCAGTTCGGCCGGAGAAGGGATCGTGGAAGAAAGGATCCCGAACAGCGGTGCAAAGACACCGCTCGTTCCGCCGTTCTGATCCACCGACATGGTCACGATGCCGCCGTGGTCGAGCAGTTTCTTCAGCTTCCACAGCACCTGCCACTTATGGATTATTGTGTTGCCGGCGGTTGCGCGGATCGTGTCCACCATTTCGTTGATCTGCGGGTTGTCCAGCGGACGCGCGACAGACTTCAGCGGGTAACCGAGCAGCGAGGCGGCGTAGCCGCACAGCTCCCAGTTGCCCAGGTGTCCCGGCACGGCAATCAGCCCGCGGCCCCTCCCCATCGCTTCGTCGAAGGCCTTGATCTGCGTCATGTCGATCAGGTCACGCACGTTCTCATTATTCAGCCAGTGCATGCGGGAGAATTCGACGAGAATCAGGCCCAAGTGCTGGAAGTTCAGCCGGCAGATCCGTTCCTTCTCTTCCAGCGATTTCTCGTTACGGAAGGCGACGTTCATATGGTGGATCATCTGGCGACGATAGCGCGGCGAGCAGTGATAGGCGATGTTTCCCATACTCCGGCCGATCCATCGCGCCACGCTACCGGGCAGGTAGCGAAACAGGAGGAGAAAGAGCCGCGCGATGGCATAGGCCGCGCGGTCCGCAAGCGGGTTGCGAGGACCACGGTCCGGTGCGGTAGTGCCCAAGCCGGCCCTGGTTGGCATGGTGGGGGCTGCGGAATCCATGGATTGCGCATGAGAATCGAAAACGGGAAAAGTGCAAGCAAACGTCGGGTTCATACCCGCATCCGGTCAATCCTGAGCATCCTGTCGAAACGTCCTGTCTTCCTGTCGCCTGTCCCGCCCTTGCGCTCGCAACGCTTCAGCGGCAGACTCGCGACATGCAACGCATCCAACTCACCGACCTTCATGCCCCGGCACTCCAACCGTACCTCACGCTGCGCCGGCCGATGGAACACTATCGCAAAGGCCTCTTCGTCGCCGAAGGGCGGTTGGTCGTCGAGCGGTTGCTCCAGACGACCGGCTATCGCGTCCACTCGGTGCTCACCATGCCGCAGTGGCTGGAACGCCTGGAAGGACTCCTGAACGAACGGAGCGACATCCCCGTCTACGTGGCCGAGCGTAAGGAGATCCAGGAGATCGTGGGCTTCTCGTACCACGCGGGGCTACTGGCGTTGGCCGAGTGTCCGCCCGAGCCGTCGCTGGATGCCGCCCTGGCGGCACGGCCAGGACCGTTGACCTGGGTAGCCATGGACGAACTTACCCACGCCGAAAACGTCGGCGCGCTGGCACGCAATGCGGCCGCGCTGGGGGCCCAGGCTCTCCTGGCCGGTCCAACCTCGGCCAGCCCGTTCCTCCGCCGTGCCGTGCGCAACTCGCTGGGTGGCGTCTTCGCGCTCTCCGTCTTCCATCTGAAGGACCTGGCGGCAACGCTGCAGGAACTGCACGAACGTCACAGCATCAGCGTCATCGGCGCGGATGCGAACCGGGGTACGGCGATCGAGCGATTCCGTTTTCCGCCGCGGTGCTGCGTGGTCTTCGGGCACGAGGACAACGGGCTTTCGTCCGGGGTGCGCGCGGCCTGTCAGGAGTGCGTCTGCATCCGGATGGAAGGCGGCCTGGATTCCGTGAACGTCGCCGCGGCCGGAGCGATCCTGCTCCAGGAAATCCGAAGACAGCGCACGACGGCCTGCTAACCTAACCGGTCACCTTCATCGCATCTGGCGTTCCGCCGTGAAAGACACCTTCGCGCCCGCTTTGCGGAACGGGCCGTCCTGATAACCGGTACTCGGCAGATCGATCAGCACGTGCAGCAGGTTCGCACCGCCATCCTGCTCGACGCCGAAGCCGATCAGCTTGGACGTCAGGGGCTGGCCGCCCGACGTCACGGATCGTTGGCGGGTTGGCCTTCAACGTCGTCTCGAGCGTCGGCAGATCGTCCGGATCGAACGCGTGGAATCCCGCGTCAGGATGCAGCCGCTTCGCTTCGGCGATGGCGGCGGCATGGGCCGAGGCGGCCTTCGGTGAAGTGAGGATCACGTATGGACCCGCCGTATCGAGCGTGGCCTTTCCGGACGCCTGCGGGGCCGTCGATGGCGCTGAACAACCCGATTGGGTGAGCATTCCGAGAACGGCAACACACAGAAGGCCCATCGTGGACATCGACGTTTTCGATGGCGAGATGCGAGTGCCGGCCGGATTCGTGACGGCCTGGGCTGCCGCCTGCTTCTGCGCCGCGAGCTTGGTTCTTTGCCAAACTTCCATGCTGATAGACTGGAGAGCCTTCTGCCACGAACGCCAGGTGATCAGCGCGCCGACGACCAGTGAGAGGGTGTAGAACGCCATACTCCGGTGATAACGAAAAACCATTCGGCCATGGCAGATACAGTCCGAGTCGTGAGATCGAGCCAAC
>CAYSBP010000033.1:0-4801 GCA_964429255.1 uncultured Planctomycetia bacterium | reverse complement strand
ACGAAAAACCATTCGGCCATGGCAGATACAGTCCGAGTCGTGAGATCGAGCCAACCGCGCCGAGTATCGCACACCGCGTCCGAAAAGTCAGCCGCAGAGCGTTCAACGCCGGGCTTCGTTGCGTGATCCCTTCCAGTTTACATACAACTTCTAACGCGTTATATCGTAAATAGTTAACCAAGGGTTTGCACATCGCATTTTCATACCCAGAAAGCCCTTCCTTCGCGGTATCGTGCGGTCCGAGTTTGATTCCGGGGTCCAGGGACGACGTTGCTCTTCAGGCTGGGTACTTCGAGGCCCTTCACGGAACGGACTGGGGGCCAGCGCCGGCCTTCTTCAGTAGTTCGCGTGCCGGGCCTTCGGCCGCCAGTTCCAGCGGGGTCTTGCCGGATGCCCGGGCTGTTGGATCGGCGCCGCCCGCCAGGAGTACGCGAATGGTCTCCGCGTGTCCACCATCGGCGGCAATGTGCAGCGGTGTCCAGCCTTCCCGGGTGGCCAGGTCCGGCTTCGCACCGTTCGCCAGCAGCAATTCCACCGTCTTGGATCGGCCGTCCTGTGCGGCCATGTAGAGCGGCGTGCCGCCGCTGTCGGCCTGCGCATTCACGTCGGCCCTGCGATCCAGCAGCAGTTTTACGACCGCCACGTGACCGCCCGAAGTGGCGGCGTGGAGCGGGGTCCAGCCGTCCTGAACCTTGGCGTTTGGATCGGCCCCCTTCTCCAGCAGCTCGCGCACGGACCGTTCGTCCCCCTTCTGCGCGGCGAGGTAGAGCGGAGTAAGCTGTTCGTCCGTGCGCGGGTCGGGCTGGATACCGCGCGCCAGCAACAGCGCAACGATCGGGCCGTGGCCGGTCTTGGCCGCCATGTGGAGCGCCGTCCAGCCCTGCTTCAACGTCAGATCGGCGCGCGCGCCGGCCTCCAGCAGGGCTCGCACGGTCTCAACACGGTTGCCGTACACCGCCAACAGGAGCGGCGTCACCCCCTCCTCGGCCTGCGCATCGACACCGCCTTTCGCCGCGAGCAGTCGCACGGCCTCGGTGAACCCGCTTTCGGCGGCCAGATGCAGTGGGATCCAGCCGTTGCGCGCGTGAAGATCCGCGCGGGCGCCCGCCGCAAGCAACGTGCGAACCACGCCGGTGTGACCGTTCCGCGCGGCCAGCAGGAGCGGCGTGTCGCCACGGGCCGCGAGGGCATTCGCGTCCGCCTTCCGGTCCGTCAGCAGCCGGACGCATTCTTCCCAGCCATTCAGCGCGGCGATGTGCAGGGGCGTCAAGCGGTCCGTCGCCTGCGCTTCGACGCCGGCACCGGCCTGCAGGAGCAGTTGCAGCGTCTCCGCCGAACCGGCCTGGGCCGCCGCATGCAGCGCGGTCAGGCCGCCATCGGCGGCCAGCCCGGAACGGGCTCCTTTTTCCAGGAGCACGCGCACGGCCTCGGGGTGCGCATGTCCGGCCGCCTGGATCAGCGGCGTCAGGCCGATCGGTCTGCCACGCCAGGTGCGCGCGTCGACCTTGGCGCCCGCGCCCAGAAGCCGCTGGAGGATGGGCACCCAGCCGGCGCGCGCGGCCGCGTGCAGCGGCGTCTCGCCCGACTCGCTCTCGGCATCGACACGTACCTTGCGATTCAGGAGCAACTCGACCGTCTCCAGGTGTCCTTCGGCCGCAGCGAAGTGCAGCGGCTCGTAACCCTCCAGGTTGCACCCGTCGGCAGACAGGCCCAGGGCGAGGAGGTACTCGGTCAACGCGACGTTCCCGCTGCCCGCCGCCAGATGAACGGCGGTGCGCCAATCGACGGTCTTGACCTGCGGATCGGCGCCGCGTTCCACCAGCAGCCGCACGACCTCCGCATCGCCCCGCAACGCTGCGGAAAGAAGTGGGGTGAGACCGTCGCCGTTGCGCGCGTTCGTGTCGGCGCCCTTGCGCAGGAGGAGTTCTGTGACGGCCTTCGTCCGCGCGAAGTGAAGCGGGGTCATTCCTCCGGGCAATGGCACGCTCGGACCGGCATCACCGACTTCCTGCAGAACGGTGGCGTCGCCAGTCAACGCAGCATCGCAAACGGCCACTGCAGCCCACCGGTTCTGACGCGCCACCGCCAGCGCCTTGATGGCATGGCGTGCGGCCGTCTCGCGATCCTCCGCCCACCCGGTCTCCATGGCCCGGCATTGCCAAAGGGCGTGCGAAGCCGGCGCAAAGAACGCCGCACGATCGAGCAGCTCATCCCGACGCTCATCCTTCCGGGGCAACTGCAGCGCGGCCTGCATCAGTACCAACCCAAGTGCTTCGCGGCGGCTGAGCACAATCAGTTCGTGTTCCCGGTAGCCGTTCGGCAGCGACGTGCGATCGCAGACTCGTCCTTGCGACCGGAGGTCGAGCCACAGCCGTTCGCCATTCGCTTCAACCGTGGCGAACCACCGGTCGGGTGCCGCACAGAGGGCGATGGGCAGGCCCAATCGCTGCCCCAGGACACAGCAGAACACGCCCATCGTCAGCGGGTCGCCGCGTCCATCCGCCAGGACGGCCGCAAAATGCCCGCCCGCCGGGACCCAACGGAAACGTTCGTCCTTGCGGAGAAAGGAATTCAGCATCTCGAACTGCTCGCGTGTCGCGCCGGCCTCGGCGAAGGGACCCCACAGTTCCAGCACCATGCCTTCAAGCCGGCGCAGGTTTTCGTCCAAGCTGACGCTCGGGTCGGCCGACCGGGCCACCACCAGCGCCGCGACGCCCAGGTCGACCTGGTCCTCCTCCTGCGCCAACAGGTCATCCAGGGTGCGGACGACCGTTGAAGGTTCGCCACCCGGCGCTTGGGCGATGAGCGACATCAGGGCGAGAACGCAGGGAAGGAATCCAACGGCACGCTTTAGCATAGGCGTATTCTACCCGATGGGCCGCATCCGTTCACCCTCTGACTCAGGTCACCCTTGAACCCGATTGAACACCCAGTACATTGCCATGCGTTGGAGGGACGAGGACATGAAGCTTTCCACCCGCGTTCGCTACGGTGCCCGGGCGCTCTGCGTGCTGGCGCGGAGCTACCCATCGCCGGCCGTTTCGCTGAGCGTGATCGCGCGTCACGAAGGCATCTCCGTGAAGTATCTCGAACAGATCATGGCACCGCTGCGCGCCGCCGGACTGGTCGTCGCCAACGTCGGTGCCAAAGGAGGCTATGCGCTCTCGCGTCCACCGGGCAAGATCCGGATGAGCGAGGTCTACGAGGCGCTGGAGAGTTCACGCGCGCTCGTGCCCTGCATCTCAAATCACCGACGCTGCTCCCGTTCGAAGGAATGTCCCACACGGCCGCTTTGGATGGCGGTGAGCCGCGCGATCCATCACGAACTTCATCGCATGCGCTTGTCGTACCTGGCCGGGCCCAACCGCTGATCGTGGGTGAATGGCCGGTCTCCGCGGGAAGGGTGCCGTCGCGTGGTGTTCGCCACTGCAGTAATCGTCGTCGTGGTCGTAAGGACGTGACGCAGGCATTGGCGGCTGTCGAATGCCAAGGAGCTTCAGCACATCGTCGATGGCACGTGCGTGCCGGCGATCGATCCGGTCTTCCAGATCACCAAGATCGAGGACGGCGATCATCCCTTCTTCTGGGCCGGCGCGCGTCACCTGGAAGGGCCTCCGGATCCTGCGGGACCGGCGGCTGTTTCATCCTGCATATCCGGTCAAAACGCACTGTTCAGCCTATCCTCCCGTCGATCCACCCGCCGCCGAGCACCACGTCGCCATCGTAAAAGACCACCGCTTGCCCCGGCGTGACGGCGCGGACCGGCGCATCGAAACGGACTTCGGCGCGGTCGCCAACCAACCGCACCGTGCAGGGATTCAGCGGGTTGCGGTAGCGGATCTTCGCCTGGCTTCGGAACTCGACAGCTGCCGGCGGCGTGCCGGCGATCCAGTGCAACGCGGACGCCGTCAAGCCCGTTGCGTGCAGCGAAGCGTTCGGGCCCAGAATCACCGCGTTGCGTTCCAGGTCCAGCGAAATGACATAGACCGGCTCGCGCCACGCGACGCGCAAACCCCGCCGCTGACCGATCGTGTAGCCGGCCAGGCCCTCGTGCCGCCCGACTTCGCTGCCGTCCTCCATTAGGATCGGCCCGGGCGTGAACGATTCGGGAATCCGTTCGCGCAGGAAACGTCGATGGTCGTTGTCGAAGACGAAGCAAACCTCCTGGCTCTCGGCTTTCTCCGCGACCGGCAACCCTCGTTCCGCGGCGATGTGCCGTATCTGGACCTTGGTCCGTTCGCCGACGGGAAAACGCAGGAAGCGGAGTTCCTCCTGCGTTAAGGGGAACAGGAAGTAGCTCTGGTCGCGCGAGTCATCCAGGCTGGTGCGCAGACGCCGCAAGCCGGTGGCCGGATCGTCGTCGATGCGCGCGTAATGCCCGGTCGCGAGCGCCTCGCAGCCCAGCGTCTTGGCCTTCTCGATCAGGCCCTTCGATTTGATCCGCTGGTTGCAGCGCACGCAGGGGTTGGGCGTTCGGCCGCGGGCATACTCGTCGACGAAGTCCTGGATCACTTCTTTGGAGAATTCGTCAGCCATCTCCAGCACGTGGTGTTCGATGCCGAGTTTCGCGCAGACGGCATGCGCGTCGAGGAGGTCTCGTGGGGAGCAACAGGTGTCGGCGCGGGCCTCGGCCAGTTCGGCATTGTCGGGCCCGCCGTCGTTGGCGCAGGCCCAGAGTTTCATGGTCAGGCCGATGACCTGGTGGCCTTCGGCCTTCAGCAGCGCGGCGGTGACGGAACTGTCCACCCCGCCGGACATGGCGACGGCGATGCGCATGCCGCGGATTATCGTCGGGAGGCCA
>CAYSBP010000032.1:0-19815 GCA_964429255.1 uncultured Planctomycetia bacterium | reverse complement strand
TCCGGACTATGCGACAGAAAACACTCTCGCAAAACCCCTCACGAAGAGCGCCGTCGGGCGAACTTCGTGAGGGGTTTTGCAAGAGCCTCTTATCTTAGCGCCATTGGTGACTGTACCAGATACCCAGATCATCCATGATCACCGTCGATCACTTGCCGATGATGAACTCACCGAATGCCTGGGGGTTAATGATCGCCTCGCCGGGCTGGTCCATGACCAAGCCGGTGTTCTTGTTGGACCAGTAGACGCGCGCGGCGTTGATCGTGCCGGTCGGATCGGAGAGGATAAACCCGACGTCGCCGCGCAGTTTGCTCTCGGGCTTGGGCTGCACGCCGAGAAGTGCCCACGGCAACGCCGCCGTCACCGTGTAGCCGTCGCCGCGTGCGGCCACGTTCGGCATCACGTCCGCGAGCAGCGTGACCTGGTCAAAGGTGACGGTCATCACCGGCGAGGTGAAATTGAACTTGTCAGCGGCAGGCGCGCCGGGGGCGACGGGCTTCATCAGCACCGCCACCGGCTGGCCTTGGAAGTTGGCCATGACGACGCGCAGGTCCCCGGCCACGGCCTTGGCGGCCTTGTTGCCGCTGGGGCTGAGCTGTATGTCCACACAATCGCCGGTCTTGAAGAGCAGGCGGTACTCATTGCCGCCGTTCTTCCACGGGGTGGGATCCTTGACGCTGTAGGAAACGTAGAGGTTATCCATGTCGTAGGTGGCGCGAAACTCGGCCGTCACCGGCTGGCCGTCGTTGCGGATGGTCAGTGGCTTGACGGGCTTCCAGTCCACCTGCCCCTTGGCGTCCTTCTGCACCGGCGCGATGGTGAACGGCTCCTGGGGCCGGGCGGCGGCCAGAGCGCGCCGACCGTTGTCCTGGTCGGCCTTGACCAGGTCCGCCGGCGTGACGGTGAGTTCCGGCGCGGCGAAACGCCGGATTGAACTCAGACCCTCGATCCGGATGATGTTGCATGCCTCATTGGCCGGAACGGCGCCGCTGCACCGCACCACGCCATCCGACTGCCGGCTGATGACACCGCTGAAATGCTCGCCGCGCCCACTAAGCGCCGCGAACGACAGGGCGCGCAATTCGGTCTCGTTCTCCGGCCGCTGAATGCCGGGAATGCGGCCGTCCTTGGTCAGGATGTCAACGAACAGGCCCTCGGTGGTGAGGTAGTAGTCCTCGCCGAGGTTGCCGCGGATCATGAAGACGTCCGTGCCATCGCCACAACCCGTGACCATCCCGGCGATTTTCAGACACCCGATCAGCATGCCGGGTCGGGGCATGGGGGCATTGTGTGAAGCATGCACCTGATGATAGGGGGAGAGGTATTTCCAGAGCACCTTGCCCGCGGACTTGGTGAAGCCGGCCACATAGGTCTTGTTGTCCTGATGGATGAACCCGACCACCAGGTCCTTGCCCGGGACCGGCACGGCCTCCATCAGGCCGAACTCCACAGGCAGCTTGGTGAACCCTTCGGTCCCGAGTACCGGTCGGCCGCCGTCGCGGAAGCGCACCGGCTTGGCCTTGAACATCCCTTTGTTGTCGGCTGTTTTTAGGATGCCTTCGCCGTAGAAACTGAAGTCGTCCGGGTCAACCCGACCGCCGCCGCCAAAACCGCCAGTCGGGAGGGCTAAGCCGCGCATGCCAACTGGTTGGCCGTCGACCACCTGGTGGCGATTCAGGGCGGGAATGATCTCGCATTCGCTTTTCTGGATGTAGCCGTCGTTGTTGAGGTCGTTCCAGATCAGCATGTCACAGGGATCGTTGGCGGCGTATTCGCCGGAGGTGTTCTTGACGATCTGCGCGCCGTACTGGCCGCCGATCAGGCCTTGCAGGCGGGCGACGGTGAAGATGCCGGCCACCGGCTGCCAATCGCGGCCGGCCTTGATCATCACGAAGACCGGGGTGTTGCGGAATTCACCCAGCGACACGAAATACTCGTGCTTCTCGCCGGAGGCTGAGCTGAAAAAGACGTTACCGCTGCCAAATGCCGTGTCGCCGGGCAGCACGAAACGGCCCTTGGCCGGATCGGGATTATACATCACGCTCTGCACCGCCCATTTCCCGGTGGCGGGATCGATGCGGATCTCGTTCATCTCGGCGACGCCTTTGGTCGGGTCGGTGTCATGGATGAAACTGCCTTGGCCGGCATAGCCGGTGTTACCGATGAAGTCGCGACGCAGTGTGCCATCGGGCTGCCACACCGAGACACGGCGTGGACGGTGCGAGCATTCCGTCACCCACACGTTGCCGGCGGCGTCCACCGCCAGCCCCGCCATATCGCGCATGCCCTCCGGCTCGAAGGCGCCTTGGCGCGCACGGCCGCCCTGTTTGCCGAAGGTACCGAGCCGTTGGCCGTCCGGGGCGAACTTCTTGACCTGCAGATCCTTGCCGAGGTCGGTGAGATAGAGGTTGCCGGCCTCGTCCAGCGCCAGGGCGCCCGGCCGTTCCACCGCGCCGTTCAGCGGGACCACCGCGGCCTTGGCGGCCGGGTCGGCCTCGGCCTTGAGGGCGGCCAGGCCCAGTCTCACCAGCTCCTTCTGCCGGAAGAAATAGACGGCCTTGCCGTCGAACGCGAACGGGTACTGGCCCTCGAAGCCGGTCAGTTCGAGCGTGGTCTGTTGGATCAGGACGACGCTGTTGGCGTCGAAGAGCCAGAGGCGGTTGTCGTCGGTGGCCAGGATCAGCACGCCTTCAGCCACGGCCAGGGCGCGGGCCTTGGGCAGCCTCGGGACCTCGGCGCCGGCCGCGGCGGCCGGGATGCCCAGCAGGTCGTTGAAGGACAGCGGCATCGGCAGTTCCTTGCCGTCCCGGACAAACGGGGAAAAACGCCCGTCCTTGGCCGCCAGCCGCAGCAGTTGGGTGCCGCTCACTCCCCAGTCATTGGGCACGCTGTAAACATAGTCGGCGTTGGCCGCCAGCACGTTGGCGCCACGCTTCTCGCTCCAGGCCTTCGTGCCGTCGGGCGTCACCATGAAGGTGCCGTAGCCGCCCTCGGCGAAATCGCAGGCAATGACCACATTCGCGCCGTTGCGGGCCAGCAGTCGCGGGCCGGAATGATCCGCGCCCCAGGCGCCGCGCGTGTCGTCCGTCTGCCAGGGGGGCGTACCGGGGTTGTAGAAACTCATCTCGTAGTAGCCGTTCAGTCCGTTTTGCGTCAGGCCGTGGACCTTGTAGATTCCCGGCGGCGCCAGCTTGCCCTGTTCGTCCAACCCGTCCCACATGACTTCCACCGTGGTCTTGTCGCCCTGCTTGGCGACGGCGAAGTCGGCTACGCCGCAGCCACCCGCCAGGTTGCGCACGCGCCAGCCCGCGGCGTCGTCGATGACCAAGGTAAACGTGGCGGCGCCGGTCGGCACCTCGACGCGAACCGGAATCGTACCCTGCGGTTTCAGGGAGCCGTCGACGTACTTGCGTGGTTCCTTGATACTCGCCGCCACGGTGGTCAGGTCGCCCCAGGCGTTGCGGGCGGTCCAGTAGAACTCGCGACTGGTCACGCCCGGCCGCATGTTGTCGGCGTAACGGTGCATGGGCCAATCGCGACCGGTGCTGGCGCCCCAGAGGAACTCCATGCCCATGCGGATGGTCTGGCCGGCCGCGCCCGTCGCGTCCCGGGCGTATACCACCTTCCAGGGCAGCTTCAGTTCGTGGATGAACCCCTTGCCGTCGGGAAGCAGCGCATAGGCCGACTCAATGCCATCGCCCACCGCCGTCTCCCCCGCCTTGCCCGTGTAGTGCAGGACCGTTCTACCGCCCTGCTGTTCATTCTCGTTCTTCCAGTAATAGACATGCGCGGCCGGCTTGGCTCCCTGGTCGAAGCCCCAGAGGGTGAACCAGCTTGGCTGCTTGCCAGCGAGGATCCGCAACTGCACCGCATCGGCGACCCAGCCACGGTCCGGATCGAAGGCCGGATCGACGTTGCTGTTCAGCGGCATGGGATCGCGCCAGACGAAGCTCAAATACAGGTTCTCGGTGTTCCACATCGCCGCGGTCTTCACCGAGAAGCTGTCGCGCACCGAGGTGTCGGCATAGCTCCAAATCTGACCTGAGAGGTCCCACTCGTCGAGCTTCCCATCGATTGCCACCGCCGCCGGCGCCGGCACGGCCGATAACCCCTCGTTCTGGGTCTGCCGCCCGATCATGTTCTCGGCGGCGAGGGCTGTGGCCGTGACCATGGCGACGCCCGCGATAGCGGCCGTGGCCTGAAAGACGCCTCTCAGTGACTTGAATGATGTGCGCACGTGATTCATCCTTGCCTGTCGTATCTCGTGTAGGCCGCGTGCCCTGTGAAGTCTGTCTAGCGTTTGAGCGTGGCCAACACTCCGTTGACGTCCATGCTTGCCATGGCGGTCATTTCGTCGGCAGCGCCGTAGTAGAGATCCACCTTGCCACTGCCACGTTCGACAAGACCGTTGTTGAAGATAACATTAGCCATGAAACCGGCAGTTTCGTAGGGGGCTTCAGGGCTGAAGATCGGTTCATCACTGCGGGCTATGATGCGCGTCGGATCGTCAATATCCAGCAGAAGAGCGCCGGACCTGTAACATATCTTCTCGTCGCTTGCGTGGTAGATCTCGAGCCATCCTTCAGGTGTCCGTATCGGCTGTGCGCCGCAACCCACGCGTTCGCAATCCCACCGGCCTGGACGAGGACCGATCAGATGGCTGTGCCGGCCCCAATCGATAAGGTTCGGTGAGGAAGCCAGCCATATGGATGGCGTGCCGAGCTGTTTCGCTGTCGGCCGGTGGAAACACCACCACCGGCCGCCGATACGCTCGGGAAAGATCGCGATGTCCTTGTTGTCAGGAAAGAAAATGATGCCCAGTTTCTCAAACTGTGTAAAATCGCGCGTCCGGGCTATCGCCGTTGACACGCCTTGACGTGAAATGGCGCTGTACGTTATCCAGTACCAGTCATCAAGCCGGATGATGCGCGGATCTTCAATGCCGAATTCTTCCCAGGGATACTCCGGCGCCATCGTCGGCGTATCGGCCACCCGGAAATGGTGCCCGTCATCGCTGACAGCCATGCGCAAGTGACTGATGGAGGTCAGCCAGACCTGACCGCGCCACGTAAAGGCGCGGGGATCGTCATCGGAAAGCTCCGGGTCCCCGCAGCGAATCCGCATGAGCTTCAACGCGCCGGGCCGCTCCGGGTCCAGTATGGCGGTGGAAACGAAGCCAGCCTCGGGAATAGGGCGCTCGGCGACTCGCACAAGCAGGATCGTTTTGCCGTTCATTAACGTAGCGCCTGGATTGAACGCGCACATCACCTCAACATCAGACCGCGACGGTTTGACATCACAGGGACGGATCAATGGGTTGTGCGGTGAACGCTCTATTAGAGCCATTCTGCCTCCAGTTGCGTTTCCTGAAACCTGACGGGGAACCAGTTTGTGGACCGTGCGTCAGGTTACCCATTCTGACCAGAAGGTTCAAGGTGATAAGAGACGGAGTTGCGCGCGGGTTCTGGTCGATCATATTGAGTCCTTTTCCTCCTCGCGCCATGGATAGACGAATCGATCCCGATACCGACGCCGACGAACGGAGGAAGCATTGATAAGCCCTGGGTGCTGAACCTGGCGCTCTCGCCATCCGATGTCCTGGTGACGGGTGCTCAGCGCGGCACCGTGTGGCGCTGGCCGGTCGGGAAGTGAGGAGCGGTTACTCGCTGTATTCGAGGAGCGGAAAGCCTTCCAGGTGTGAGCGGACGAGGCGAGCGAGCAGGCGCAGGGCGCGGCTGCGGCCGCCGGCCACCAAGCGGGCGCGCGGGACGCCGGTCTGTGCCAGGCTCTGCAGCCATTCGCGCCAGACCCCTTCGTCCGGCTCCTGGCCCAGCGGCACCTCGACGCGCATCGCCGGCGGTTCGTCGAAGAGCGGCGCGACGGCGCGGAGGAAGTCCAGCCGCTCGGAGAGTTCCGGAACGCCCGCCGCCACGCGCAATTCCAGACCGACGCCGTACTCGCCGGCCGGATCCAGGTTCAGTCCGTCGCGCGCGAAGTACTCGCGATCACGCCGCCACAATGCCGCGCCGGCCTCGGCGGGCCCATCCGAACAGAGAATCAGGTGGATGCCGGTCTCCTGCCGCAGCGTGGAAACCGCGCCGTGCAGGACGGAGACCAACGTATTGGCCAGGAGCCGCACCGACATCCCCGGTCCTGGACGTTCGAAGGGGAGTCCGTGAAGCCAGGCGGCGGCATTCCATAATCCCGCGACGGCGAGAGGTAATTCGCGACCGCGCACGGGCGAGTACCCCCAATACTCTTCGCGTTCGCGGTGCGCATGCGCGGCGAGAGCGACCATGCGCGCGAGACGCGGCGTGGCGCGGGCGACTTCGCGCACCGCTTCGCGTGCGAGCGTCCCGGCGACATTGAGCGTCACGGGTGAGACGCGGGAACGTTCGCGCACCACACCGCCGGTCGGCGGCGCGAAGGCCAGCCGTATATCGCCCCACGCCCCCGCGCGGTTTCGCGCGCCGCCTTCGGGCGTCTGGGCCAGTCCGGCCAGCCAGCGCGCCAGCGCGTTCATGCGCGGGTTATCGTCCGCGCGCAGCCGGAGCACGTGCTGCGGATGCGTGGCCCATTCGTTGAGCAGTTCCGGCGCATCCGGCTGCAGCGGATCGCTGAACGCGTCGGCCGACGGTTCGCGGACATCGGCATCGGGCCTAGCAGGAAAAGGGTCCAAGGCGATCTGATTCTGGGTGACGGCCGAAGTGACTTCGCTGGAGTGCACGCACTGCAGCCAGAAGGCCGTCAGCGCCGGTCCACCTTGCGGCAGGGGCGCATGCGCCGCGGCCGCGGCATCGTAGCGCGGGACGTGATCGGAAAAGGGGACCGCCACGCGGCGCGCGGCATAGCGGCGGGGGTCCAGACCGCGACGCTGCACCTGCAGGACGGTCAGCGCGTAGACCAGTCCCGGCGAGATGCGCTCCTGTCCCAGGTGCACGAGCTGACGCTCGATCTCGCGTGCGATCTCGCCGGCGGGGTCTCGCGCGATGCCGGATGCTCGCAACGACTCCATCAGGCGGCGCCGGTCCCACGGCGCGCCCTCGGCGGAACCGCCCTCGGGCAGCCGCAGACTCCACAGCAGCGCGGCCGTTCGACGCGCGTGCTCGCTGTAGGCGTCGGCGACGTGCGCCTGGCCCGTCTCGCGGAGCAACCGTGCGACCAGCTCACGCAGATCGGCCGTGGAGGGCGGGGCGGGGTAATCGCGCGTCAGGAACTCGGACGCCGCGCGCGCCAGTTCGCCGCTCAACGGCGGCGCGTCGGGCGCTGCGAGCCCGGCGTCCAGCGCAGCGCGCAGGATCGAGCGCGCTAGTCGCGTCAGGTCGAAAGCGACGGTGCGGCCATCGTGCTTGCGGACCGCCTGCGGCGCGGCCATCGAATCCCCCCATCGGACTTTTCACCACGGAGTCACTGAGAACGTTTTGTGTCGTTTCTCAACTCTTCGCCGGCGGCGGTTTGGGCGTCGCGCCGCGGCCCTTTACGAACTCCTCAAGCACGCCCAAAAACTCACCCACATCCTTGAACTCGCGGTACACCGAGGCGAACCGGACGTAGGCCACCTGGTGGAGTTTGCGCAACTCGTTCATCACCAGTTCGCCGACGAAGGTCGAAGGCACCTCGCGCTCGTACTTCTCGAACGCTTCGGCCTCGACCGCGGCTACCGTCTGGTCGATCTGCTCGGCCGAAACGGCCAGATTCCAGCAGGCCTTCTCGATGCCGCGCCGCAACTTCTCGCGATCGTAGGGGACACGCTGGCCGTCCTTCTTGACCACGCGCATCGGGTTCTCTTCAATGCGTTCGTACGTCGTGAAGCGGCGCTTGCAGCTCAGACACTCGCGACGCCTGCGGATCGTCGTGCTGTCATCGCCGGAGCGGCTGTCGACGACACGGTCCTGGTCCACACGGCAGAATGGGCAGCGCATACTGGTTCACCTTTGATCGGGGACTTGACTTGCATGAGACGGATAGCACCCCCGACGGGTGCCGTCAAGGCGGGCTACACGTATCCTTTTTCCCTGAACCACGCCACAGCGCGCGCCAAAGCCTCTTCGGGCGGCCTCTGCGGCAGCGAAAGCTCCCGGACGGCCTTGTCGTTCGCCACCCACATCCGTTTGCGTGCCATCTTTACGCCTTCCAGGCTGATCGAGGGCGTCTTACCCAGCAGGAGGCTGACCTTGGTGTTGAACCATCCGGCCAGGTAGGCCACCCCGTACGGCAGGTGCATCGTGGGTGCCGGCAGACCCGTGATCTTCGCCAGCGCCTGGCAGATTTCCATCAACGTCATGTTGCGGCAGCCCAGGATGTATCGCTGCCCCGTTCGCCCGCGCTCGGCCGCCAGCAGGTGCCCGCGGGCACAGTCGCGCACGTCGATCAGGTTCAGGCCCGTGTCGATCACCGCGGGCATCTTGCGTTTGAGGAAACGCACGATCATCTCGCCCGTCGGCGTCGGTTTGACGTCACGTTCGCCGATCGGCGCCGTGGGGTTGACAATCACCACGGGTAGCTTCTTCTTCGCCAGTTCCAAGACGACCTGTTCGGCTTGAAACTTGGTGCGCTTGTACGTGCCGACCATCTCGTCGAGCGTGACGGGGGTCTCTTCCGTGCCCAGCGTGCCGCTCTTGGGCAGGCCGATGCAGCCAACGGTGGACGTGTAGACGATGCGAGAGACACCGGCCTGCCCGGCCGCATCCATCAGGTTGCGCGTGCCTTCCACGTTGGACTTGAACATCTCGATGGGATCGCTGACGTCGAAGCGGTAATCGGCCGCCACATGAAAGAGCATGCTGCAGCCCTGCACGGCCTTTTCGAGCGACGCGCGGTCGCGCAGGTCGCCGACGAACGGTTCGATGCCGGAAATGTCGCTCAACGTCGCGAGCCGGCTGGTGGGCCGCACGAGGGCGCGGACGCGCTCGCCGCGCGTGGAGAGCTCGCGGGCCACGTGATTGCCGAGAAAGCCGGTTGCGCCTGTGACCAGGATCATGGGCGCCGATTATCCAAGGCGACCTGCGCCGGGCAAGTCACAGCGCAACATACTTCATAACGATCCTTCATAAGGCCCGAAGCCATAACGTGCTTTCGAATCCTGCCTGTTCTGCCAGCGCTCAACGACGATCGGGCCGGAACCCGCCAAAGGGGGTATAATAAACACGAGGACGCGCGAGCCCTTGTGCCGACAAGGCCGACCCTCCAGGACACAGGGATGGCGATCTCTCCCTATTCCAGTTCGCGTCTAGTCTAAATGGTTCCTTATTCTTGTCTGAGCAGCCGGTTGCTCGTTCGATTTGAATGGAGGCCACGTAAAATTCTTCGAGATGTTGTCGTCGTTATTCCAGGGCCTTTTCTGGTGGTGCCTCTTCCTGCCCGTCTACACCTGGAATTTCTGTCGGCAGTTACTCAGCCGAAGCGCCAATTAACCGGACCGAGGCTGAAGAGGAACCGTAGGCCGGCCTTGATCCAAAGCGCCGCTGGAGCGGCGCACTCCGTAGTTACGGCGCCAGCTCCTTTGACCCGACGCGACGGAGCGGGTAAAATGAACCGCATCGCTGACCTACCGGGGAACGAGACACAACCATGACTCCTGATCCCATGGCGCCCGACCAGCCCTCGCCCGAAGCCCCGCCGCTCAGGAAGGAAGAGCCTCCACCCGACGTCGAGCGTCGTTCGTGCGCACCGACGCAGCGCCCGTCCGCCAAAGCCGCCGCGAGCGACGCTCCGAGGACGAAGAAAGCTGCGGTGCCGCCTGACTGGGCTACCAAGAAGCGGATGATCTTCTTCTGCATCCTGCTGCTGATCGCCAATATCTGCGTCGGAACGTACCTGGTGCTCACGTGGGGCAAGCGCTCCAGACGCGAGCCCGAACCGGTTCCCGTACAGACGCCGGCCCAACCCGACCGCATCATCGCCCCGCCGCAGCGAGCCGGGGACGTGGGCTGAACGGCCCTCACACCACGAACTGCCCCGATTCGATGTCGGCGATGAGCTGCTTCAGCAGAGCGATGGCCTCAGGTGGGAACTTCCACTGAGCGCTCCGCTCCGGCGACAGCAGTTCGCGCAATTGCGGCAACACCAGCATCTCCCGGGCGTCCTCGCTGTCCATGGAACGTTCGATGTAGGCATCCTCGTCGAAGTTGTCAAAGAAGCTGCGCAGGCCCTTCTCCTGATCGCCGCCGACCTGCCGAAAGTCCTGGCCGTAGATGTGCAGGGAGAACGAGTAGTCTGCGTAGCTGCCCAGGCGCACCGGCCGCTGCGCCTTCTTCTCAATATTTTGGGCCAGCATCTGGAAGAAAAAGGTCAGGCCGATGACGTTGTCCGCCCAGGCCTTGAAGAGGTCGCGCGAACGCCAGGCGCTTGAGACGTTCAGCACCCATCGGCCTTGCTCGTCTTCCGGGCAACGCAACTGGATCTCACGCAGGCAGGGCACGTCCTCCTTCAGGAACGGATCCAGGTTCGGAACGGACGTCGTCGCCACGGCGCGGCGCGTGTAGGGCGTCTGCGCCACACGTTCGACGGCCATGGCGATCTGATCGACGGTCGAACCGTCCAGGTCCGGGTGCGCCACGAGACGCTGGTGATAGGTGTAGGGCCACTGGTGTGCGGAGAGTTCTCCGCCGATGGCGTTCTTCAGCGTCTTCATGGGCAGGACAAGGTGGTCTTTGACGCCGAGGATCTCGGCGATGTACGTCCCGATCTCGCAGAAGGAGACCGGTGGGTAGCGGGGCTGCGCGAAGGGGTTGGTGATTTCGATCAGCACGCGCGCGTCGCGGCTGGGCGGGTCGATGTACTGCCCCGTGTCGTCCTTGCGGTCGTACTCCGTGCGCATGGCCAGGCCCTGTTCCCAGACGGCTTTCATGGCGCGGAAGTGTGCCTGCGGGATGGAATCGGCGACGATATGCAGCGTCGGGAGCCGTCCGGACGTCGGGTTCGACACGGGATTCTCCTCCAGGCTGGATGGTTGCGCCGCACTCTACGCGCAGACGAGCGGGAGTAAAGAGGTATCTGGTTGGCGACGGTTGTGACTTTCGCCGCGCGCAAGAAGTTGTATAAGTCTGTTTCATCCACCCGGCGAAAGGCACGGCAAAAGCCGCATCAAGAAGAGATCGGAGCGCGTGGCTTGGTCGATCAAGACACGACAGGCGAAAAGAAGAGCGTCCCTCACCTGAAGGCCCTCATGCACCGCCAGACATGGCTGAGCGCCTCGGACGAGGAGCTGTTGCAGGGCACCTCCCTGAGTATTGGCGATGCGCTGGATGAGCTGCTCACACGCTACAGCCGTCCGGCGTATGTCTTCCTCAACCGGCTCGTCTCGGGCCGTTGCGACCCGGAGGATCTGCTGCAAGAGACCTTCCTAAGGGTGGTCCAGCACGCCGGCGAGTTCCGCACAGGTGCACCCTTCAAACCGTGGCTTTTCACTATAGCGCGCAATGTTGCCTATAACGCGTTGAAACGCACGGTCCGCAGAGATGTATTAGAAGTGAAGACGGACCTGAGCGACTGGACCCCCCCCGCGCGGGAACAGGACGCTCTGGATCCCGGCATTTTGGTAGAACAAAACGAGCAGAAACGAATGCTACTGGACGCGTTGGAGAGATTACCGCAGTGCCACCGGGAGATTCTGATTCTGACGGTCTTCGAGGGATTCACGTACGAGGACGCCTCCGAGATCACGGGCGATCCGGTGGGGACACTGCGTTCGCGCGTCTTCCACGCTTTAAGAAAGCTTCGTGAGATGCTGAAGGAGCGGCCGTAATGGGCGCTGATGATTCCAACACTGAAGATCTGATCGTCCGCGCGCTCACCGGGCAGGACCACGCGGCGAAGGCGGCGATCGAGAGGGCGGCCCAGGACGACCCCGAGCTTCAGAAGTTCTATTCCGAACTGAGCACGGTAGTCCAGAAGATGACCGAGTGCCGCGACTGGCGGGCTGAACCGCCCACGCCGACGGCGCGGGAACGCGTCCGGCAGGCGGTGCTGGCCAGGCTGCAGATGGCTCCGCCACGTTTCAAAGCGGTCATCCTGGACGTCGAAGTTGCACGTCAAAAGATCACGCAGCGCATGCGGATAGGTCTGGTGTGCGTGGCCGTTCTGGGCGCCTGTGTGGCCGGAGCCATTGTCTTCGCGTCCGGCGGCAAGCCTAGCCGGCTTCAGCTCTCAGGTCAGCCGGCTTTCGAGGCTTCGGACGGCAAGGACCAGCCGGAAGCCTGGGCCAGTTTTGCCGGCGAGCTGATCGGTGTAGGACTGACCGCGCTGAAACAGGACGCACCGGTAAATACCATCTACCTGAAGCGTGGGTTCCCCATTGACCAGGCGCTCGCCTATCAGGTGGATCTGGATGTGCCCGACTTCGAAGACACGGCGTCCTCCGTCACGCTGTTCCTCGCCGACGCCATGAACCTGTCGCCGCCGGCCTTCACGCCGGAAGGGCGTCCGGAGCGTTCCATCAGCCTGGTGCTCAATGCCGACAGCCTGGTGCTGTACGATGCCAGCCAGGCATTTCTGGGGTCGCGTCCGTTAGGCAAAGCGCAGGGCTTTTACACGCTCCGGATCGAGTACCTTGGCGCGCACCTCCGCGTGCTGGTGAAAGGCGAGGTGTTCTACGACGGGCCCCTCAACCAGGTGCTTCGCGGCCCCCTGCATATCGGGCTGCGCACGTCTGGCTCCCGTAAAGCTGGCTTGCGATTCAACGCCGTGCGCATCGAACGGTAGTTAACAGCGGGTTTAGTCTCCGTTAACAGGGAGGAATACCGCATGTCCACGTCTCCTGCCGCTCCGCAGCCCATGCACCCGCAGAAACCTTCCGAGCCGCTCTCGGAAGACCTGGCGCTTGCCGCCAAGCTGGTCTCCGCGCGCGACCAGCTCGTCCAGGAACTCCACCGCGTCATCGTGGGGCAGGACGAAGTGATGGAGCAGTTGCTGATCGCGATCTTCTGCAAGGCACACTGCCTGATGGTCGGCGTGCCGGGCCTGGCCAAGACGCTGCTGGTCTCGACCCTGAGCCAGACGCTGCATCTGAAATTCAGCCGCATCCAGTTCACGCCCGACCTGATGCCCAGCGACATCACGGGCACGGACATCATCCAGGAAGACGCGGAATCGGGACGGCGCAAAGTCGAGTTCCTCTCCGGGCCGCTCTTCCATAACCTGATCCTGGCCGACGAAATCAACCGCACGCCGCCCAAGACACAGGCCGCTCTGCTGGAAGCCATGCAGGAACGCCGCGTGACGATCGGCAACAAGACCTACCCACTCCCGTCGCCCTTCTTCGTCCTCGCAACGCAGAACCCAATCGAACAGGAAGGCACCTATCCGCTGCCCGAAGCGCAGCTCGACCGCTTCATGTTCAACGTCAAGGTCGGCTATCCTGAACGCGATGAAGAAATCGAGATCATGCGCCGCACGACCAGCAGCCACGTGGCCAAAGTGAACGCCGTCTTTACAGGTGAGGAACTGCTCGCGCTGCAGGAGATCGTCCGCAAGGTACCCGTCGGCGACCACGTCTACGCCTATGCGGTGGACCTGGTCCGCGCGACGCGCATCTCGGAGAGCTACGCGGCACCTGAAGTGAAGCGCTGGCTGGACTGGGGCGCCGGACCGCGCGCGTCGCAGTACCTGCTGCTGGGCGCCAAGGCGCGCGCGCTGCTGAAAGGTCGTTTCCACGCGACCGTCGAGGACGTGCAGGCGCTGGCCAAGCCCGTCCTGCGTCACCGCCTGGTGCTCAACTTCACGGCGGAAAGCGAAGGCCTGACAACCGACATGGTGATCCAGCGCGTGCTGGAGAATCACCCGTCGCCGGCTTCGGCGGCCCCGGCGGTTCCGGCGAAAGCCACGTAACGCGATCCCCCGGATTGCGGTTTACGCCACGACTTCGCAATGGAGGACGTCTGGGTCATGTCCGAGGCCACCGAGATACTCGACCACCTCACCATCGGGAAGGTCTCGCGCCTGCGCCTGATCGCCCGCACGGTGGTGGAGAGCTTCATCCAGGGCCAGCACCGCAGCGTCTACAAAGGGTTCAGCGTCGAGTTTGCGCAGCATCGTGAGTACGCGCGCGGCGACGAAATGCGGCACATCGACTGGAAGGTCTTCGGGCGCACCGACCGGCTTTTCATCAAGCAGTACGAGGAAGAAACCAACCTCCGCGCAATGCTCTGCCTGGACGCCAGCGGCTCGATGGCCTTCACCTCGAACGGCGAGAGCAAGTTCACGTACGCCCAGCGTGCCGCGGCCGCGCTGGCCTACCTGATGGTCGCGCAGTCCGACTCGGTCGGGCTGACCGTCTTCGATACCGAGATCCGCGCTGCGATGCCGCCGCGGTCGACCAAAGGGCACCTGACGACCCTACTGAAGGTGTTGGCCAAAACGAAGCCCGGTAAGGAAACCAGCCTGGCAAAAATCCTGCACACCCTGACCGCTCAGATTAAACGGCGCGGCCTGGTGATCATCGTCTCGGACTTCTTTGACAAGCTCGACGACCTGGTGCCCGCGCTGGCCCACCTGCGGCACAAGCGGCACGAGGTGATCCTGGTCCAGGTGCTCGATCCGCAGGAGGAGACCTTCCCGTTCGAGCAGATGTACGAGTTCCGCAGCATGGAGAATTCCGAGCATCGCATCAAGCTCGATGCGCCGCGGGTACGCGCGATGTATCTGGAGCGGTTCGAGAATCACAAACGGCAGTTGCAGGCGGCCTGTCACCAGTTCCACTTCGACTTCGTCACGCTGACGACCGACAAACCGTTGGACGCGGCGCTCTCTCATTACCTGCGTCATCGCCAGGAGCAATAAGATGTTCCTGAATCCGGCACTCCTGTGGGGATTGGCGGCGGTTTCCGCACCGATCGTCATCCACCTCATCCATCGCAGCCGGATCCAGCCCCAAAACTGGGGCGCGATGATGTTCCTGGAAGAACTGCTGGCCGAGCGGGCGTGGAACCTGCGCCTGCGCTCGCTCATCCTGCTCGCAATTCGCACGCTGCTGGTGCTCTTCCTGGTGCTGGCGATGCTCAAGCCCACGGTCCGCTGGCAGGCCGGCGCGGCCCGTACGGGCCGCGAGCGCATCAGCGCCGTCCTGTTGCTCGACGATTCCTGCTCGATGCGCGCCGGTCGTCCACGTACCGCGTGGCAGGAGGCGCAGGACCTGGGGCTAAAGTACCTGGAGGAACTGAAAAGCGGCGATGACGTGACGATCGTGGTGACCTCCAAGGTTGCCGAAGCGTCCTCGGCGGCGGCGCTCTTCGACCTCGAAGGCGCGAAGAACATGGTCCGCAACGCGCAGCCCTCCTTCACCACAGCCGACATGCCGCGCGCAGTGGCCATCGCGCTGCAGTTGCTGGAAAACCGGCACAATCCGCGCCGTGAACTGGTGATCCTTTCGGATCTGCAGACCGACGGCTGGCATCTCGAAGACGGTACCCGCTGGTCGTTCATCGCCGGTGCGCGCAAATCGAGCAAGTTTCCGCCGCAGGTGCTGCTGGCGCCGGTGTTGAATGCCCGGCCCGGCAATCTGGCCATCCTGAGTGTGACGCCCTCGCGCCAGGTCATCGATCCATTCAGCGAGATGTTCTTCCACATCGAGGTGCTCAACGACGGCGAGGGTCCGGTCGGCGACGTCTCGGTTACGTTCATCGTCGATGGTGCGCCGAAGACGACCCAGACCCTCGACCTGAATCCCGGCGAACGCCGCGTGCTGGACTTCGCCCATCGATTCGACCGTTCCGGTTCAAGCTACGTGGGCGCCAAGATCCGCGCAGTGGGCGATCAGTACGAGGAGGACAACGAGCAGTATCTGAGCGTACTGGTGATGGACAACCTGCCCGTGCTGATCGTGGACGGTGATCGCCGCACGGGGCCCTTGGAGAGCGAGACGGCTTTCCTTTCACTGGCCCTGGCACCAGAGGACAAGGAAGACCCGGACTGGCGCACGGTGCTGGCGCCGACGGTGGTGGACGTGACCGACCTGCGCGACACCGATCTGCTGAAGTACCGCGTGGTGGTGCTGGCCAATGTGGCCGGCCTGCCCAGCGCGACGGTGTCGGAACTCGAACGCTTCGTGATCGGCGGCGGTGGCCTGCTGATCGCTCTCGGAGATCGCGTGCAGCCGGAGGCCTATAACCGCGACCTCTTCCGCCACGGCTCGGGGCTGCTGCCCGTGGCCTTGGGCGATCCCTCGTTTGGCACCGGCCGTTCGGCCGCACCGGTACTGACCTCGGGGACCCCGTCCGAAGCGCCGGCGGGCCGTTTCGTCCATCTGGGCCAGATCGTCACGCGCGTGGCCGCGCTGGACCTCTTTCGTCCGGAGAAGGGCCAGGATTGGTCCTCCGCCCGCGTCCACAACTACTTCAAGACCGCGCCGGCCGCGGGCGACCAGGTCCGTGTGCTCGCGATCTACACCGACGGTCAGGCGGCCATCACGCAGAAGAAGGTGGGCGAGGGCAAGGTGACGCTCTTCACCAGTTCGGTCGACGCGGATTGGACGGACCTGCCGATCCAGCCGTTCTACGTGCCCTTCTTCCAGAGTCTGGTCCTGGACCTCGCTTCGCAGGTCGTTCCGCCGCGGAATCTTTCCGTGGACCAGTCGCTGTCGTGCGTGGCCACCGGCCCGCTGGCGCTGAAGCCGCACCTGCTCTATCCGCCTAAAGGGAACCCGATTACCCTGCCTGTTCAGCGCCAAGGTAACCTTTCGGTCTTCAGCTACGACCAGACGCGGCTGCCGGGGCTCTACACCGTGGCGCCCGAAGGCGGCGATACCGAAGGGCGCGTGTATTACACCGTCTCGATGGACCAGCGCGAGTCGCATCTGACACGGCTGGGCGGCGAAGAACTGCAGCGCCTGACCGATCCCGAGGGTTTGGGCGCGCGACTGGTCAAAACGCCCGAAGAACTGATCCGTGCCGTGGGCACGGGTTCCGGCGGCTATCTGCTGATCACGCACCTGCTGCTCCTGGCGCTCGCCTGTTGCTTCCTCGAACTCTACCTCGAAAGGAGGTGGAGCTGATGGATCCGGTCTCCACGGAATCTCATGTGAGTCTGCTGCTGAAAGGGTGGGCGTGGTGGGTGGTGATCCCGCTGGCGCTGGGGGCCGCCTGGCTGGCTGTGAAGATGGCCCGGCCGGAAACCGTACACCTGGGCAAGGGCGGCCTCTGGTTGCGCGCGATGCGCGCGACCGTTGCCCTGCTGCTGGTGCTCTTCATCGGGCAACCGGTGCTCCAGACGCTCTTCCCGAAGTACCAGGAGCCGCGCATGGTGCTGTTGGTGGACCGTTCGGCCAGCATGGAAGTCCGCGACACGCAGGAGGCGCTGGAGTGGAAAGTGCGCGCGGCGATCGCGGTAGGGCTGCTGGACGAGAAGCTTCGGGATACGAATGCCGAACAGGCCGCGGCGCTACTGCGGCAGGCGCAGGAGCGCGCCGAGACGGCAGCGGCCGCCTTGCGACTGGCGCAACAGGCGGCCCGCGAAAGCGTGGCGAATGTCAGCGTCTCCCGTCTGCGCATCAAGGACGTCTGCGCGGCGCTGAAACAGACCAGACAGCTTTCGGACAAAGCCCTGGCCAGGATCAGAGCGCTGGCCGCCGCGCCGCAGGAACTGGCCCTCGGCATCGAGAAAGCGGTGAAAGAAGCCGCCAGCCTGGCCAAGGAGATCGACGAGACCCCGCTGGATACGACCGGCGCCGGCGACCGCCTGCAGGACAAACTGCGCCTGATCACCGCTCACCACAAAGGCCTGACGCAGCTCTTCACGCTGGCGGTCAAGACGCAGGACCTGGTCGACCGCACACTGGGTGAGAAGAACGACCCCGCCATTCGCGAAGCGCTCGTCAAACTCAATGGCATGAGCCGGATGGCGATCACCGAGCAATTGCTGACGCGCCAGATCAAGCCCTTCGTCAATGAACGCAAAGTCCTGGTCAAGGCGTACTATCTGGACACGGACCTGCAACCCGCGCCCCACCTTCAGGCCGCGCTAACCGAAGGCCTCCCCAAAGCGGAGGGCGCCGCGCAACAGAAACCCGCAACGAAGAAAGAGACCGCAGCGCGCGAAAATGTGGCCGAGACGGACTTGGCCACGCCACTCTTCCGGCTCACCGAACGTGAAGGCCAGGAGAATGTGGCCGCCGTGGTGCTCTGCAGCGACGGCCGGCACACCACGGGTCCGTTGCCCGAGGACGCCGCCCGGGCGCTGGCCGCGCGGGGTGTCAAGCTGCATACGCTGGGCGTCGGCGCGGTCAAGGCGCCGGCCGACATCTGCGTCGCGCGCCTGGAAGGGCCCCTCTCGGTCTTCAAAGACGAAACGATCCGCCTGACCACGCACCTTCGCGGCGTCGGCTACAAGGACCGCGAAGTAAAACTGGTCCTGAAGCGCGGTCAGGAAGTCCTGCAGGAACGCGGGATCAAGTTCATCTCGGAGGAGTGGCGCCAGGAAGTTTTCGAGGTCCCGGCCAGCCAAAGCGGCGCGAACCTGTTCATCGTTTCCATCGAACCGCTGGACGGCGAAGCGCTGGTGCCCAACAACATCGCCGAGGCACTGGTCGACGTGGCCTCCGACAAGCTACGCGTCCTGGTAATCGATGAAGAGCCCCGTTGGGAAACGCGCTACATCGCCAGTCTGTTGCGCCGCGAGCGTAAGATGGTGCTGGACGAACGCTGGCTGCGGTACGGTCAGGACTTCGACAAGAGCACCCCCGCGCTGCCGCAGGAACCCGGCAAGCTGGACGAATACGATATGGTGGTCATCGGCGACATCCCCGCCGAGCGTCTCGGCGACGCCGATCAGAAACGTCTGGCCTCGTACGTTTCGGACCGCGGCGGCTTCCTGGTCGTTCTCGCGGGGCAGCTCGCCATGCCGCAGAAGTACCTGACCGGCCCGGTCGCGGAACTGCTGCCCATCCGCCCCGTCGGTTCGATCGCCGAGGGCACCGGGCTTCCTTCCGTGCAGGCCGTACAACAGGGCGTGCGGGTCAAGCTGGCCGACCCGGCACACGCGCCCGAGATCGTCCAGATTCTGCGCGACCCGTCATTGAACGAACAACTGTGGCCGTTGCTGCCCGAACTGAAGTTCGTCTATCGGCCTTCGTTCGCCAAGCCCGGTGCGACACCGCTGCTGATCACCAACGATGTGCGTCAGGACGTGGTGGTGGCCAGCCAGTTCTTCGGGCTCGGGCGAGTCCTTTATCTGGGCACCGACGAGACGTGGCGCTGGCGTCATAAAGTCGGTGACCGCGTGCATGCGTACTTTTGGTCACAGGCCATCCGCTGGGGGGTCAGCCAACGGCTCACGGGCGACAAACGACTGAAAGTCGGCGTGGACCGCCGCCGTATCCGGCCGGGCGAGAACGTGGAAGTGCTGGCGCGGCCCGCGGATGCCAAGGGCCTGCCGGTCAGCAACGCGATCGTGGTCGCCGAAGTGGAATTCAAGGCCGGCCGACAGCGCGTTCAGCTCCAGCCTGTCCCCGACTCGCGCGGGCTGTACCGAGGCGAGATTCAGAACCTGCCCAGCGGGCTCCATAACGTCGTGGTGCATGTGGAAGGCCTAGGCTTCCAGGATGTCAAGGCCGAGGTGCAGGTCATGGCGCGCGAAGCCACAGGGCAGGAGGGCGTGGAACTGACGCGCGATGCAGACCGGCTGAATTCGATGGCTCAGGCCGGCGACGGCGTTTGTATGGACCTGTTGCAGGCCGGGGAACTGCTGAAGACGATCTCGGCCGAAGGGAAGTATCTGGAGCGCGAGGAGTCCTTCGAACTCTGGTCCTCGTATCCCGCGCTGCTGCTGATCATCGGCCTGCTTTCGGCCGAGTGGCTCCTCCGCAAACGCTACGGCCTGGCCTGA
>CAYSBP010000031.1:12408-19853 GCA_964429255.1 uncultured Planctomycetia bacterium | reverse complement strand
GGAACCGCCATGACGCCAAGGACGCCAAAATCCGCCCTTCAGAGCGAGCGCCGCATCTCCCAGTCGAACTTGTCGCCATATTCGGCGGCGGCCGGGGCGAAGAACTTCTCGAAGATCGCGCGGTCGTCCTTTAGCGAGCGAATGAACTGCTCCTTCAGATGGGTCCGTGCGTGGCGCCACTTTTTCGTCAGAAGTCCAAAACGGTACAGTTGCACGTACTGAGCGGCGGAGGGATCCCAGCCGGCATTCAGTCCCATCGCGGTGCGCATCAGGTAATCGTGCCGGCCGGAATCGTGGCGGTAGACTCCGATGGCGGCCTGGATCGCGCGGAAGAAGGCATGCGCCTCGCCCGCCGGGTCGCTCCGATCCAGCCACTCGTAGAGGTACCCGCAGTGGCGCACCTTGGCCAGCCCGCCCGTGTGCCGGCCGATGACGACGGTGCCCAGCAGCGAGGACTCGTAGTCCACCAA
Organism: uncultured Planctomycetia bacterium; assembly: GCA_964429255.1. Taxonomy (GTDB): domain Bacteria; phylum Planctomycetota; class SZUA-567; order H5-PLA8; family H5-PLA8; genus CAYSBP01. The sequence goes on along the minus strand of CAYSBP010000031.1, from coordinate 19,383 downwards.
CCCGCAGGGCTCGAACTTCGACGGCACCAGCGAGAAGTCGCCGCCCGCGAAGACCAGCTTGGCCAGCACCGGGTTGAAGGTGTTGTTGAAGTAGACCTGGCCGGGGTGACTGGTGGCGAGCGCGCGGAAGCGGGCTTCTTCGCTGTTGCCGGCATCCGGCGCCGAAGCCAGAAGGATGAACTTGGCCTGGTTGTCGTACGCCAGCGCGCGTGGGATGATGTCCGCGATGAGGCTGAAATTCTTCTGATCGACCAGCCGGCCGACCGCCGTCAGGATCACCGGATGGCCCCAGAGTTCGTGGCCGAAGCATTCCAGGTAAAGCAGGCGTCGCAGTTCGGCCTTCACGTCCAAACGGTTCTCGTCAAAGGTGTGGTCTCTGGCGAGCATCTCGCTCTGCACGCGCGGGTTCGCGAAGAACGGCCGGTCGGGGCGTTTGGCCTGCCACTCCTTGAGTTTCGCCGCGGTCAGTTCGGGCATCTTCTCGGGACGGTTGGTCTCGCGCAGGCCGTTGGTGATGCCGGCGATCGGGACCTTCTCGAAGCAGTCCAGGTGCCGGTTGGGGACGAAGACCTCGCCGGGTCGCGAGCCCTTCTGCGCCCAGGCGCGGCGGAGGACTTCGGTGTGGTTCCATCGGAGTTCCTGCGCGTAGCCCCACGTGCCTTCCAGGTCGCCGCTGACGGTCGTGACGCGCCCGCCGGTCTCGTGCGTCTTCAGCATGCAGGCCTTCAACAGGTTCAGGTTGTCGAAAAAATCGAAGTACTTGTGGAAGAGCTGCTCGCCGTGCAGGCCGAGGCGGTCGAGCGATGCGTAGCCTCCGCCGATCAGCGGCGTGACGCCCTGGTAGCTGGCGTTGTGGACGGTGAGGTGGAAGGCCACGTTATCGAGGTACTCGTCGCCGAGGTAGAACGGCACCAGACCCACGTGGTAGTCGTGCAGGTGGACGGTCTGGAAGTCGCGATGGCGGATGTAGCCGGCCATGGCCTGGCCGAGGACCGCGTACATCTTGGCGCCGACCCAGGGGTCGTCCGGATAGACGGTCCCCGCGTTCGTCCAGGAAAGCTGCCACTCGTCCCAGAAGTAGATGGACCTGAAGGCGACATCGCGTTCGGTGCCGTCGGCGAAGGTCAGTCGTTCCGTGAAGACGTGCTCGTACACGTCGACGTTGAAGGTGCAGCCATCCAGCGTGACGGGCAACTGCAGGTTGAGTTTCGTCAGGCGCTTCTTGTCGTAGTGGGCGAAGCAGGGCGAGAGGATTTCAACGTCGAGGTCGATCTGCTGGCGCGCGGCGGCTTTCACGAGCTCCGGCGGGAGTTCTTCGACGACGGCGCCCAACCCGCCGATCTTGGTGCCCAACCCGGAGTGAACGTGGCCGATTTCCCAGGCGCAGATCGCGACGCGGAGCTTCTGTGGGGGGCGCGCAGTTCGGGGCGAGGCCATGGAATCCTCCTGAAACATGCCGGGTTGAGTCGGAGAACCGATTAGACGGGGTGCGGTCAGGCGCGCCAAGTGGTTTTCACGGACGGCCGCGATCGGGGTGCACGACCGGTGCTGCGGACCCCAAAAATGGTGCCATGGACAGCGAGGCCGTATGCGCTGTCCGTGGGCTGCCATCGGAAGCCGTCGAGCCACGGATACGCACATAGGCAATAGGTTTCCGGGTCGATGATCTGAGTGCGTATCCATGGCACCATTTCTTCGGGCACTACAACATCGGTCCCGCCCCCATCGGGGATGCACGGTCCCGTGTGCGCTTGGTGACCGGGCCCCTGGGCACTACAATGCGCGGCCATGAGTCTCTTCTTCTCCGCGCCGGGACTGCTTTGGCTGCTGCCGCTGGCGGTGCTGCCGATCGCGCTGCACATCCACGCGCGGACCAAGGAACGAGCCGTCGATTTTCCCGGCGCCTTCTTCCTGGTGAATCCGGCGTTGCCGTCGGCCGAACGCCGCCGGCGGATCGAGGACTTCGTGCTGCTGGCGCTGCGCGTGCTGTTGCTGACGGCGGCGATCCTGGCGCTGGCCGGTCCGCGCGTGAAGGGCTGGGCCGTGGCGCCTTCGTCCGATCCGCAGGCGGGGCGCGAAGCGGTCTGCCTGGTGCTGGACGATTCGCCGAGCGCAAGCCAGCGGGCGCAGACCCGGGAGCCGGGACGCGACGGATTCCCGGACCTGGTCATGCGCCTGGCCCATGTGCTGGCTTCCGATCCGCGGCGTCGCGTGGCGCTGGAGACGGCCTCCGGCATCGGCTGGCCGCTGCAGGCCGGGGATGCGTTCGTTGGTCGGGCCGGCAAGACGCGTTGGGCGTCGGCCCTGTCAGGCGATCGGCCCCTGGCGCTCACCCGCGGACTGGCATCGTTCCGCGATGTCGTCGACGAGCGGCGCGTTGTGATCCTCTGTTCGGACCTGCGCCGTAATCAGGCCGAAGGCGCCGGTGAATCGATCGCGGGCCGCTGGGACACGGCGCTGAAGGCCTTTCACGAACCGGACGCTCCCATGCTGCTGGCGCTCACACCCGACGACGTGCCCGCGCGGCAGTGGCGTATCGAGTTCCTGGATACGGGCAACGAAACGGTGGCTGCCCAGCGCGTGCCGGTGGTCGGCCAGCCATTCCACGCACGCCTGCGCGTCCGTTGCCTGAGCGGCGCCGGCCGTCGCGAGCTTCGCATCGAGACGGCGTCCTGGCGTTTCGACCACCACGCGGCCAGGGAGAGCACTCCACCGCAGCTCATGCTCGAACGACCGATCATCCTGGCCGACGGGCAGATCGCCGATATCGACGTGCCGCTCCTTTCGATTGAACCTGGTGCGCTGTGGGTCTCGGCCGCCTTGAGCGACCCCGACGAGTGGCCGTACGACGATGTCGCGGCAACGGTGCTGCTGGTCCGTCCCAGGCGCCCGGCCGTCCTGTGGGATCTGCGACGTGAACGGGCGACGCGGGACGTCGCCCTGCATTCGGCGGTTTTCGCGCTGGATCCGCTTTCGGAGAACGGGCGCGTGGCGCTTGCCCAGCCCGCGGAAGCACGCGCCTCGGATGCGCGACCGGGCGTGCTGGTCGCCGTCCTCCACAGCACCGACGGCCCGCGCTGGTCGCAGGGGCTTTCCGAGCAACTCCGCGGCGCCGTCGAAGCGGGCGCCACAATCCTCTGGATTCCCGACCTGACGGGAGATCCAGGCGCGTGGACGCCATCGCTGCCCGGCCGCACCCTCGCCTCCGATCCGCTCCTGCCGCGCGCGATTGAAGGCGCCCAACGGTGCGCCGATACGCCCGATTCATCCTGGCGCATCGCCGATGCCCGGACGTCCCATCCGCTGCTTCGGCCCTTCGCGGGCGGACGCAACGGCGATCTGCCGGGCGTACACGTCCGTCGACGACTCAGGCTGGCCATCGAGGCCGAAGCGGCACGCCTCCAGGCCGGTGTCGAGGAACACGTGCTGGCGCGCTTCAACGATGGGCTCCCCGCGCTGGTCATCCAGCGGATCGGTGCGGGTTGGTCCTGCCAGATGGCCTTCGGGCCGGAACCCGAAGGCGGACTCGCCGAATCGGCCGCGTGGCCGGTGCTCCTGTCCGAGTTTCTGGAGTTGGCGGCTGACGACGGTCTGGGTGCCACATCCACGATGGGGATCTCGCCCGGGTTGCCGGGGGGGCGGAACTGGCCCATCGCGCCCGCTGCCATCGCACGCTCGGCTCGGTTGGCGGGACCGTGGCGTTCGAAACCGGGTGAACTCCGGACCGCCGCCGTCCAGCGGTGGTCGGTCGAAGTCCCGGCGAACGCGTCCGAGATCGTGCTGCCTTCACTGGCCGAACCGGGCCTTCACCGTCTCGATATGCAAGGCCGCGACCTTCAGCGTTTCCTGGACTGCCGGATCGCACCGGAGGAGTCGCTGCCGGACGCGCTTCCCGCCGAGGTCCGCGACGCCATCACGCGGGCCGCGCGGGTCTCCGGCGGCGCAACGATCGCGGACGTGGCCGATCTGAGGCAGGCCCTGGCGCATCTGCAGCCCGGCCGCCCGATGGCGCCCTTCTGCTGGGCGCTCGCCGCGCTGTTGATGGCGTCGGAACTGGGGTTGCTGGTCTGGCGCGGCAGGTCCGGCTGACGGGCGCACCTTGCTGCGTACCGCGGGGCAGGGGAGGATGTTCCTGAAGGGAGGGTTCCGGCTGGGGGACTGACGCCGGGCACTGGCAATACTGACCTTAGTGTGGTATGTATTCAAATGACCTTGCGGCACTGGGCCGCCAGAGTACATTTTCTCGCTCTGGGGGGCGGGCAGGGCGCGTGCTTTGTGGCGGACAGCACCCCGCAGGCGAAGGCTTCATAGCGTAAGGATTGGACACATGGCTCACATCGTGACGGCCGACTGCACCAAGGACATGGCTTGCGCAAAGGTCTGTCCAAACAACTGCATCTACGATGCCGGCGCACAGGTGGTGATCAACGCCGACGAATGCATGGACTGCGGGCTGTGCGCTCAGGAATGTCCCGTGAATGCCATCTTCCCGGTCGATGACGTCCCCGGCGACAAGAAGGCGTCGGTGGAGGTCAACAAGAACTTCTTCGCGGGAAAGAGTGCCGCGGATTTGGATAAGGCGCGTGTAACGGCCTGACGGGCGCCGTCCCCGCGCGCTTGAGGATGGCTCTTGGTGGGCGCACGAGTGAACCTCGTGCTCTGGTGGTTTGACGTCGGGGCATGCCGATCCTGGAACCGCAGACCGTCTGAACGGGAGGTTGTTCATGCCCTATGTCGTCACGTCGCCTTGCGTTCACACCAAAGACATTTCGTGCATGAAGGTCTGTCCCGTCAACTGTTTCTTCGATGCGGGGCAGTGGCTGGTGATCCACCCTGTCGAATGCATCGATTGCGGGCTCTGCATCCCGGAATGCCCCGTCAATGCGATCTTTCCAGAGGATGAGGTCTCCGAGCAGGAACAGGCTTTTATCCGGTTGAACAAGATGTTCTTTGAGGGCGGTGATGCGGCTGAAGTCGACACGCTGATGAGCGCTGCCGAAAAGGCCCTGGCCACCGTGACGGAACCCGACAAGCGGGCCAAGATCGATGCTTTTCTGAAGAACAAGGAAATCTATACGCAGGCCAAGGAAGGCGAAGCGCTGGAGAAACTCCGCCTGACGCCGTAGCCGGACAGGGTATACGGGCTTTGCCGGGATTCCGAAACACGAGTTCGATGGCTACACGGCTGGTTTGCGTGGTCTGGCACGGTCGTCGGTCACGCTAACCGGCGGAACACCGAAGATGATGAACTCCAGCGCTGCGCCGTCTGTACTCTCCAACGAATGCGTCGCACCGTCCGGGATCACCGCCACCGCGCCTGGCCGGAGCGCGTAGGTTGTCGATTCCACCACCAGGCGGCCTGTGCCATTCAACACATAGTACACCTCGTCATAGCCTTCGTGGTAGTGCGGCGTCCCACGTGTCACCTTCACCACGTGGACGTTGGCCACGCCACCCGCGCCACCTGTTACGACGCGCCGGACCTGTCCGAACGGACAGTCTATCGGTGCGGATTCATCAAGGTACTGAACGAGCGCAGTTTTCATGCTTGCGTCCTCTCCTTTTCCACCCGTTTGATCTCCTCGCGCGGGGCGTTGCGCGTTCCCATGCCGGTTCGGGCCGCCGCTGCCGAGGTGCTGGTCAGGTAAGCGCGCCAAGGGTCTTGCGGTCAATCGTGCCGTAGCGGCGAGGGTTCTTCGGCTGCCGCCTCGATCACTGTCGGGGTGGACCGCTGTTGAGCCATCTTCCACATGCGGCACAGTCCGAAGGCCCACATCAGGGTTACCAACGCAATCGGCAGGATGTAACTCCAGTGCGAGTTCATCCATCGGCGTTCATACTCCGCGTAGTTGGTGCGGCGAATCAGTACAGGCCGGGCCGCCAGAAGGAGCGTCAGCACGTACCAGAGAAACCCGAACGGGTTGTAGTTCCACGCATCGCCCCAGCGGAGATGCGCAATGGCGCAGAAGGACCGCGTCAGCCCGCAGCCGGGACAGGGCAGACCGGTCATCGAATGGAAGACGCAGACGCTGAGACCGGGCGGGGCCTCCGGCGTGAACATCAGGCCGGTGACCAGCACGGCGAACGCTCCGCAGGCGATGATCCAATCAAACGTGCCCGGTATGCGACCGGCAGGAGCAGCCCGGGCAATCGTATGGGCTTCTGTCATCCCCAACACTCCATCGATTCCCTGGAGGTCACGGCCGGCACTCGAAGCACGACCGGTGTTGTACCGCCTACCGGCAAGCCGGCAACGTGAACTCCTTGCGTTGGGGTTCTTCCCTACACGGTAGACCGGCAGTGTGGGACTCTTCCACACATTGAAATGGGTTGCTGCTTTCGTGTAACCAACTACCAAATAAGTACTTAGGCAATATTTTGAGGGGTGGCACAGCCTTTGTGAAATGTTCATCCAGGAGATGGTTGTGCGGCGTCTCCTGGACACAAAAAGGAGAACGATCATGAGAAGCAACCCGTGGCTCTTGGCGGTGGTGGTCCTGCTGGCCGGTTGGTCCGTATCAGCGGCTGAAGGCGGCAGGGGTTCGTCGCCGCATCGCCCGAAGGCGGGTCATCGGCTGATGCAGCAGAAGAAGAAGTTCGATGCGAACAAGGACGGGAAGTTAGATGAAGCCGAGCGGCGGGCGGCGCACAAGAAGTTCATCGAAGAGCATCCGGGACTTCACAAGCGGATCCTTGAACGCTTTGACAAGGATGGTGATGGGGAGCTCAACGATGCCGAACGGCAGGCGGCCAAGGATGCCTGCAAGAAAAAGCATGGGGAGATCCGCGAGAAGGTTCTGGCGAAGTTCGACAAGAATGGCGATGGGGAGTTGGATGAGAACGAACGCGCCGCCGCGAAGGAGGCCTTCAAGGAACGCAAGGGCGAGATGCGTGAGAAGGCGCTCGAGAAGTTTGACGCCAATGGCGATGGGGAGTTGGATGAGAACGAACGCGCCGCCGCGAAGGAGGCCTTCA
>CAYSBP010000031.1:4304-12308 GCA_964429255.1 uncultured Planctomycetia bacterium | reverse complement strand
AATGGCGATGGGGAGTTGGATGAGAACGAACGCGCCGCCGCGAAGGAGGCCTTCAAGGAACGCAAGGGCGAGATGCGTGAGAAGGCGCTCGAGAAGTTTGACGCCGACGGCGATGGAAAGCTGAACGAAGCCGAGCGCGAAAAGGCCAGGGACGCATGGAAGAAACACAAGCGGCATGGTCCGAAACCCGTGAACGAGAACTTCTGAAATAGCGGCCTGTCCCAATGCTCTCCGGGCAGGTATGGACGAGGAAGGCGGCCTTTCTACGGCCGCCTTTCTTGAGATCAAGGCCCTCTGGCTGCTGTTCTCTGCCTTCCGCTTTCCCCCCTCTTCCTCCTGCCGTACTGGCATTTCCCGCCGTTGCGTGTAGGGTCCGCTCTACCATTTACCCCCAACGTTCAAGGAGCGGAAGCAGTCATGAAAGTAATGGTGGTCGGCGGCGGCGGTCGTGAACATGCGCTGTGCTGGAAACTGGCTCAGTCGCCGCGCATCACCCGACTCATCTGCGCGCCGGGCAATGCCGGCATCGCGCTGGCAAGTGGCGCCCAGTGCGGCAACGTCGAATGCGCCAATGTGCAGGCAGAGGACATTGACGGACTGTGGCGCCTCGCGCGCCGCGAACGGGTCGACCTGACGGTGGTCGGTCCCGAAGGGCCGCTCTGTGCCGGACTGGTGGACCGTTTTGTGGCGGATGGTATGGCTTGCTTCGGCCCGCCCGCCCGCGGCGCGGAACTGGAAGGCAGCAAGGCGTTCACCAAGACGCTCCTGCGCAAGCACGGCATCCCCAGCTCGGATTTTCAGGTCTTCACCGACGCCGAGAAGGCGATCGCGTACTGTAACGATCAGTCCGGTCCGCTGGTCGTCAAGGCGGATGGGCTTGCGGCGGGTAAGGGCGTGACGGTGGCCGCGACCGGCCAGGAAGCCGCGGCGGCCGTGCGTACCATGATGGTCGATGCCGCGTTCGGTGAGGCCGGGCAGAAGGTGATCGTCGAAGAGTGTCTGCATGGTGAAGAAGCCTCGATCCTGGCACTGACCGATGGCACGACGCTGGCGGTGCTGCCCAGTGCACAGGATCATAAGCGCGTCAACGACGACGATCAGGGCCCCAATACCGGCGGCATGGGCGCGTACTCGCCGGCGCCGGTGATCAACGAGCAGATGGAAGGCCGTATCGTGCGCGAAATCCTGGTCCCGACGCTGCACGCGTTGCGGCGCGAGGACCGGCCGTTCCGCGGCGTGCTCTATGCAGGCATCATGGTCACGTCGGCCGGTCCGAAGATCCTCGAGTACAACGTGCGCTTCGGCGATCCGGAATGCCAGTGCATCCTCCCGCGCATCAAGAACGATCTGGTCGACGTGATGGAAGCGATCTTGCAGGGCAAACTGGACGCGCAGAACGTGGAGATCTCACCCGACCCGGCGGTCTGTGTCGTGCTGGCCTCAGGCGGGTATCCGGGTTCCTACACGAAAGGCACGCCGATCCACGGGTTGGATCTGGACGGCCAGGTCCGGCAGGAAGGCGTCGTGGTTTTCCACGCCGGGACGTCGCGCAATTCAAAGGGCGAGATGGTGACGAATGGCGGCCGCGTACTGGGCGTGACGGCGACGGGCCCTACGCTGGCGCGGGCGGTCGAGCGTGTGTATCAGGGCATCAATCCGATCCAATTCGAAGGGATGCACTACCGCCGTGACATCGCGCACCGCGCGTTGAAGCGGGAGATACACGGCTGAGGTCCGGACGCTTACAGTAACGGCTCAGACCGCCAAAGAGAGAAGACCCAAGTCACCGAACCAGGCTTCGCGCTCCGCACCTCGCACGTTGCTTCTTCAGTGCCCCTCGCTGTTCCTTTCGCGCGGCAAGGCCAGGGCCAGACCCATGAGGAAGGCCCAGGCACCGCCCACTCCGCGGATCATCGGGTTGCCGAAAAGGGAGAAGACCGCGGCGCCGACGCCGGCCCCCAGCGTCGCAAGCGCCAACAGGCGAACGGTCGGGTTTGCGGTCCGCGCGAAGCTCCACGCCGCTGCGGCCACCCACGCGCAGAAGACCCACACCAGCAATGCCACGCCAGGCAGCCCCAGGTCGACGGCGGTGGTTTCCAGCAGGCTGAAGGAGCCCGGTTCGTGTGTTCCGCGGTCGAACTCGGCCTCTTCATCCGTCGGTGAGCTTGTCGCGGGATACAGGCCTCGATCATCCGTATAGTAGCCTTTGATGCCCAGCCGGTGTCCGCCCGAACCCATGCCGGTGCGCCAGCGGTGTTCATCGGCCAGGAGCAGGCTGGCCGCCTGTGCGCGCCGCAGCCGTGCGCTGGGGACCTCCTTCCCGTTAACCGTCTTCACCCATGGCGTGAGCGTCTCCAGCAGGACGTGGTCATTGCCGCGCGGGAGGCGCGGCAGGACGACCACCAGCAAGGCCAGCAGGCCGACCACCAGCCACAACGCCCACCCGCGTGCGTTCGGCGCGTCCGCGGGATGCTCCGGCATCACCCACAGGGCCGCAGCCACCACCAGCACACCCGCGCCGGCGGCCAGGACACCACCTCCATAAAGGCAGACGCAGATCGCGAGCGCGCCCAGTACGCCGGCGAAGATGCGCACCATCACGTCGCGTTCCAGTGCGACAAAAGCCGCCGCGGCCGGCACGATCATCGCCACGTGAGCGGCCAGTTCCGCGCGCACATTGAACCACCCGCCTACGCGCACGTCCGTCACACCGCCGCCATGGAAGCGCCCGGTCTGAAGCGACGGCAGCGGCGCGCCGCGAGGCTGGATGTACTGGTAAAGCGCATAGAGGCAACAGAGCGCCAGCGATCCGCCCAGCAGCAGCAGCAGACGCCGGAAGGATTCGGCGCCGGTCTCCAGGCTGCGGAAGACCCACACCGCGCACAGACCGACCAGTACCGTCTGCCCGATGGCCACGCGCGCCCATTCCCCTTTCAGGACGCCGCCGAACCAGAGAACCGACGCCAGGGCCAGACCGGCCCAGAGCGTATTGGGCAAGGGTGGCAGCAACGACCTATCGCGTTTTTTCAGCAGGTCCCCAAGCAGGATCAGCGCCATGGGGACGATCATGAGGTCAAGTGGTGCGAGGTTGAACGCCTTGCCGTCCCTCACGACATGGGGACCGATGTCCAGGCTGAAGGGCACGAGGGCTGCCGCGGCCAGCCAGAACCGCCAGGAGCCTGAACGAGGATCGGATGGCGTCGAATCCATGTGGGGAGTCTACCCGCTGTGGATTTTCATGCCATGGGCGAAGACCATGGGTGCCGCACGATACGCGTCGTGACCCCGCGCCCGCCTGTCGGTTAGAAGATAGGGGACCCGACCGGAGGCGACCGCATGCGTTACGCATTCTTTTTTGTGATGATCCTGTTGTGTTCATTCTGCGCCGGTACCGAAGAGACCGCCGCCGTGCCTGGCAACCCGGAGAAATGCGAGGCCGGCCTGGAGACGGGTACCTGGAAGGCCGAAGCGTGGGCCAACGAGGGCTCCACCGCGATCGTCGTGGCCGGCGATGTCCGCGCCCTCAAACTCACCTACACTGGCGGCGAAAAGGAGAAAGTGGCCTTCTCGCAGCAGATACCGTTCGCAGCCGATGTGGAAGGCACCCTTCGCCTGCACGTCTATGCGCCCGTCGAGAAACCGCCGCAGGTGGCCGTCTATCTGCAGACCGGTGCCAAGGCCGACTGGTTTGAGGCCAAGCCCTTGGTCGTCCAGCAAGGCTGGAACAAATTTGAAGTCCCGCTCACGGCGCCATACTGGAAGACGGCCGGCACGAAGTGGGAGTTCAAGACGGGCGTCGAGCATGTCGAGGACGTGCGGGGCCTCGGGCTGATCGTGATGAACGGAACATCTTCCGGCTGGCTCGCCGTGCAGGGCCTGAGCCTGGACGCGGGAAAGATCTCGATGGAGATTGAGGCGCTGATGAAGAAGCTGCTTTCCGAGGATGGCGAGGAGCGTGCGCAGGCCGAGAAGGCGCTGGCCGCGCTCGGCCGCCCGGCCCTTCCGGTGCTACGCAAGCTGAAGGACCATGAGCGCCCGGAAGTCGCTCTGCGCGCCGGATGGGCGCTGGACAAGATCGAAGCGAACACGGAGATGGAACGGCGCGCCGAAGAAGAGAAGCGCCGTGGGACCAAGGCCTTCTCAGAGGCCAGACGCCGCGTCGAGACGTTGCTCGAGAACCTGAAGGGCTCGCGCGCCAAGCTGCAGCAGTTGGCGTCGGATGCTCGCGAGGAGCTTCTGCGCGCGCAGAGGAGCAAGGATCTGAAGGCGCCGTCGGAGGACGAGCAGAACGCCTACGAGGAGCTGCTCAAGCGGTTGGACGCGGCCTCGCGCGAGACGCTGCGCATGGTCGGCGCGCCGGAGACGAAGGCGGCGGGCGAGGAGGAGCGGAAGGCGGAATGAGCGGAGCATCCAGAGCCGGAGGCCGGGCGCTGCGGGCTGGGTGGTTTTTGCGGGCCTGCTCTGTCTGGCGAGCCCGCTGCATCTCCACGCGATGAACCGGATGTGGGAAGAGCGCCTACGCTTCCTCGGGTTCGGGCGCTTCGGCGGGAGGACCTTCCGTGCTCTTGCCGCCGTCGGCATCGGACGCGCGGGCTTCCCTGATCTTTTCGAAGATATGGAAGGTCTTCTCGATGGATTCGTCGAGTTTGATATCGACGTGCGGCGTGGTGCGCGTCCTCATCCGCGTGGCGATGTGCCGCTGGATCAGCCCGCGCGCGTCCTGCAAGCCGCGCAGCGTCGTGCGCTTCTGCGCCTCGTCGCCGAAGACCGAGACGTAGATCGTGGCGAAGGCCAGGTCGTTGGTCAGATCCACCTTGGTGACCGTGCAGAAACCGATGCGGGGGTCGTTCAAGTGACTCGTGATCAGCTCCGCGGAGTCTTCGCGAATCATCTCTTTCAGGCGTTCGATGCGGATGGACATGGCTGGCTTTACGCTCCGTAGCAGAAGACGTCCTTAAAGCGACTGATGATGCGGTCGCGCAGGCTCTTCACGACCTGACGCCGGTCCTTCAGCGACCGGGCGCCGGGAATGGCGATGTCGAAATGCATCACCGCCACCCAGAGTTCCGAAGTGTCAGGCATGCACGATCAGGCGCGGGTGGCGCCCTCCAGGGTCCGCGCGATCTGCTCGACGGTGAAGACTTCCAGCGTATCTTCGGTCTTGATGTCGTCGTAGCCGGCCAGCTTGAGTCCGCATTCGAAACCCGCCCGGACCTCGCGCGCGTCGTCCTTCAGGCGCTTGAGCGTGTCCAGTTTGCCCGACCAGACAGGCTTGCCGTCGCGGACCAGGCGGACCGACGAGTGGCGCGTGATCAACCCGTCGTTGACATAGCAGCCGGCCACCGTGCCCACCTTGGAAATCTTGAAGGTCTGGCGCACGGTGAGGTGGCCCTGGATGACTTCCTTGTCGAAGGGCTTGAGCAGGCCTTCCAGCGCCTTGCGCACATCGTCCACGACGTCGTAGATGACATCGTACGAGCGGATCTGGACCATACGCTCTTCCGCCAGGCGCCGGGCGCCCGGGTCGGCCGTGACGTTGAAGCCGATCAGGATGGCCTGGCTTGCGCCCGCCAACTCGACATCCGTTTCGTTGATGCTGCCGACACCCGAGTGGACGATCTCGACGCGCGCTTCGTCGGTGGCAATTTCGCGCACGGCATTTTCCAGCGGGACCAGCGAGCCCATCACGTCCACCTTCATGATCAGGCGCAACGCGGCGACCGCGCCTTCCTGGAGCATGCTGTGCAGCGTTTCCAGCGTGATCGCTTTGCGCGAGACCATGCTTTCCTGGCGCATCAGCATGGCGCGTTTTTCGGCGATCTCCGCCGCTTCCTTGATGTTGCTCAGCACATAGAAACGCTCGCCGGAGAGGGGCACTTCGCTGAGGCCCGTTACCAGCACCGGCGTGGACGGCCCGGCCGACTCGATGGACTCACCGCGGTCGTCCAGGAGCTGGCGGACGGAACCGTAGGCGTGTCCGCAGACGATGCAGTCGCCCGACCGCAGCGTGCCTTCCTGGATCAGGATCGTGGCCACGATGCCGCGTCCCTGATCTTTGTGCGCCTCGATGACCGTGCCCAGGGCGGGTTTGTTCGGATTGGCCTTGATCTGGGCCACCTCCGATTCGAGCAGGATGCGGTCCAGTAACGCCTCGATGCCCTGGCCGGTCTTGGCTGAGACTTCGACGCAGCCGGTTTCGCCACCATAGCCTTCGACGAAGATCTGTTTGGCTGCGAGCTGCGCCTTCACGCGGTCGATGTTGGCGTCGGGCAGGTCGATCTTGTTCAGCGCAACGATCGTCGTCTTCGCGGCGAGCTTGGCGTGACTGATGGCCTCTTCCGTCTGCGGCATGACGCCGTCGTTGGCCGCCACCACCAGCACCACCATGTCCGTGACATTGGCGCCGCGCGCACGCATCTCGGTGAACGCGCGGTGGCCGGGCGTGTCCAGGAAGACGATGTTGCCGTTCGGGCGGCGGACCATGTGTGCCCGGATGTGCTGTGTGATGCCGCCGGCTTCGCCGGCCGCCACGTGCGCCTTGCGGATGTAATCGAGCAGCGAGGTCTTGCCGTGGTCGACGTGGCCCATGACGGTCACCACCGGGGCGCGGGGCTGCAGGTCCTCGGCCTTGTCCGGCAGGCGTACCTGCTTCAGCATGTCCTCTTCAACGTCACGCGCCTTCTTGATCTTGATGCCGAATTTAAGGGGATCGAACTCCTGCGCATACAGTTCGGCATCCTCATTGGTCAGGATGGAGTTGATGGTGACAACCTTGCTTTCCTTGAAGAACTTCTCGATCATCACTTTGGCTTTGATGCCCAGCGATTCGCAGAGGTTCTTGATGGTGACGGGCGAAGTGACCTCGGCCGGTCCGGTCCGAGGCACCTGCACGGGTTGCACCGAACGGCTGGCCTTCGAGCGCCTGGCGCCGCGGTAACGATCGTTCTCCTGCAGCAGCGCGCGGCCGTGTCTGGGACCCTGCGACTGCATGCCTTTTCGAGCGCCCTGGACGGGACCGCGACGACGAACGGGGATGCCGCCTCGCACCGCGCCGCGCCCCACCGTCTCCTCGGTCTGGGCCGCCGTTTTCATCTCGGCGAATTTTGGGTAGGTGACTTCCGCCTTGAACTCCTCGACGGCCTTCGATTCGACCGTGCGCGGAACCTTCCGGCGCGGTTCGACGTCCCCGTGCAGTTCGCGCGCCGTGTCCGCCGTGATTACCACGCCGAAACGCGTGTCCGCGCGGCCTTCGGGTTCCTTCTGGAGGACCGGCGCCAGATCGGGACCCGCTTGAATGAATCGCGGCGGCGGGGTCGGGCGCGTCTCGACCGGCAGGTCCGCCGGAGGGGGCGGCTCCACGATCGGCAGCGTCGCTACCTCGACGGCGGGCGGCGGAGCTTCGGCCGCGGGCAGCGGCTCTTCAACGGGCGGAGGTTCGACGAGCGCTTCGGTCGGCATCTCGGCGACGGTTTCTTCCGCCGGGGCCGTCTGCTCGATCGGGATGGCCGCGGCCGCTGCGCTGGCCTCGATTGTTTCGGTTCCCGGCGCGTCCTCCGTCTCAGCGATGGTCTCGTCCGGTTCGGCCGCCTTCTTGCCAGCCTTCTTGGCGCCGTCCTTGGCCTTGGGGAGGATGTGGGTCTTCTTGCTGAGTTCTTCGCGGAGGTGATCGGCGTGGCCGAGTTTCGCGCGGAGACGATCGGCCTGTCCAGGCTTCAATACCGTGGAGGCATTCTTGACTTCGATGTTGAGCGTTTTGGCACGCTCGACAATGATCTTGGTGGGCACACCAAATTCTTTGGCGAGATCTCCAGCCTTCACACCAACCGGGGCACTCTTCGCTTCCGCCTTGGCCATACGTTCCCTTCCAGGGCTCTGGGGACACCTTGCGCGTACCGCTAAAGGCCCCCCGAAAGTCCTTTTCGGGAGGTCAGGTCACAACGGTCCGCCTCACGTCGGGCTGCCTTCCGCCGCGGGGGCGGAAGCTCCTTCAGGTTTTGCTTCCTG